>JBJXHB010000139.1:0-15286 GCA_046160725.1 Aquabacterium sp. | reverse complement strand
CGCAGCACGCGTTCGCGGTAACGCTCCTCGTAGTACTCCTGGCCTTGATCGGTGTACTCCTGGCCCTTGGTCAGCATCGTGTAGATCAGCCGGGCGATCTTGTGGGCGGCGGCGGTGACGGCCTTGGGTTTGTCCATGCGTGAGCACATCCTGCGGTAGTACGCGCCCAGAGCCGACTTGCTGCTGCGCAGCGCCGCTGCGGCCAGGCGCAAGGCCTGTGCGGCACGGTTGACGACGCGTCTGGTCTTGCCGCTCATCACCTTGCCACCCGTGATCTTGGTACCCGGGCACAAGCCCAGCCAGGACGTGAAGTGCTTGATCGTTGGGAAGCGCGCCATGTCGGCGCCGACTTCGCTGACCACGGCCAGCGCGGTGGTGACATCCACGCCGTCGATGCGCGTGAGGTCCACGCCGCACATCTGGAACAGCTGCGTGCGCAGATCAAACTTGGGCGCATTGCGCGCGCGGCCTCGCTTCTTGCCCTTGGCGGGCTCGCCGTCGTGAACTTGCAGGCACTGCAGTTGCAGCTCGATCTCGGTGTCGCACTCGGCCAGTTGCGTGCCCACGAAGTCGAACGCGCCCAGCGCCTGCTTCAGCGCGAACAGGTGCTCGGCGCGCCAGTTGCCCTGCAGGCTCTTGGCGATCTCATCGACGCTGGCGCGTACACGCACGTTCTTCATCGCGCCCAGCACCTGCCCGTCGCGCTCGCCAGCCACGATGGCGCGCAGGATCTTCTGGCCGCTCTCGCCAACCACGTCGGACAGGACGTTGGTGAGCTGGATGTTCATCTGCGTGAGTGCCTTTTGCATGTGCTGCACATGCCGGCCCTGGCTGCGCAGCAGCATGCCGCGCTGGCGGTACAGCGCGCGCAGCACGCAGACCTGCTCGGCTGGGCGGAACGCGCCGCGCAGCAGGCCATAGGTCATGAGCTGCTGCAGCCACTGGCAGTCCAGCACATCAGACTTGCGCCCGGAGACGTTCTTGACGTGTCGCGCATTGACCAGGAACACGGTGAAGCCGCGCGACTCCAGCAGCTCGAACAGGGGGATCCAGTACACACCGGTGGACTCCATGGCCACGGTATCCACCCCGCAGACCGTGAGCCAGTCGGCGATGGCGTTGAGGTCGAGCGTGAAGCTCGCGAACTCGCGCACCGGTTGATCGTCACGATCGGGCGGCACGGCCACGAAGTGGGCCGCGCTGCCGATGTCGATGCCGGCGGCGTTGGGGTGGGTGATCGTCAGCGCAGCGGCCCGGGACTTGCCGGGCTTGGGGATGACAGCACGATTGCGTTGGGCCATGGCTTGCTCCATCATTCAGGTTGGAATGTGGCGCCGCATCGGGTACGTCGTCTTGCTCACTCTCTCAAACGGGATATCGGCCCGGCGGCTGCGAACCGCCGAGTCGATTCACCAATGTCGATGACGTCACCCAGGACCACGCTAACCCGCGGGCAGTACGCACCACTGCTACATCGGTCTTGCGCGGCGCCACATTCCACCTTGCCACAACTCGGCACGCCAGAGTTTCTGAGGCGCGATTTGCGGCAGCGGGCCGATTACTTCGCTAACCCCTCGCTCAAGCGGAGCGCCAACGGCAGGCCACCAGGCCCGGTCTGGCGGTACGCGGTACATTTTCGCCAGCCCGGGCCTGGCGTCCTGCCGTTGACGCCCGCTTAGCTCGAACGTTAGGCCTCACACAGCACAGTCATGCTTCATCCGAACCAGTACTTCGTGAACGAGGCATGGATTGCCTTTCAACTGAACGACGCACCAATTCAAACCGACTTGGACGGTACGTTCAACTGCCTGGCGCTGATGGACGCCGCCAGTTGCTTCCTCCTCGGCTCGGTCTTTGTAGAAGCATCTGTCGATCAGGCTTCACCGATGGAAGTTCGTCGTCTCATCAAAGAGGCAAAGGCGCACAAGAACCAGTTGCCGAAGAGCTTCCTCGTCGCTCGTGAACATGCGCAAACCTCAGTCGAGCGTGAGGCGGCGCGCCTCAGGATCGAGGTCGTTCGTGTCCCAGAGATTGAACTTCGTTTGTTCATTGCCGAGGCGCAAGAAGGCTTCCGTCAGCACTTTGCCGCAGGTGAACCCAGGAGGATTGAGTGATGGCGACTGAACCTAAGGTGAAGGGCCCTGCGTCCTACTTTCCGTCGATTGAGAAGACGTACGGAAAGCCAATCACGCACTGGCTTGATATCGTGAAGAAGGCCGGGCCGCTCAAGCACATGGAGCTCGTGACCGTCCTCAAGAATGAACACAAGATGGGTCACGGCCACGCCAACGCCATAGTGGGTTACGTCCTTGCCAAGAAGTAGTTGCCGCGTCGAACCGCAGGTCATCGTGTCGCTAGCGAGTCCTAACCCATCGCCCAAGCGGAGCACCAACGGCAGGCCACCAGGCCCGGTCTGGCGGTACGCGGTACATTTTCGCCAGCCCGGGCCTGGCGTCCTGCCGTCGTCGCCCGCTTAGCTCGAACGCTCGGCGTCGCGACTCACCCCAACCGTGCCCGCATTCAGTGCCCTTCCCCTGAAGACCGAACGCCTTGTTCTGCGACCTCTCGGGCCACAGGACGCTTCGGCGCTGTTCGCCATCTACTCTGACCCAAAGGCCATGCGGTACTGGGGAACTCCTGCGTGGTCCAAGATCGACCAGGCAGTGGCGATGATCGAGCGGGAGACAATTGCATTGGAAGCAGGTGAGCATCTGCGACTTGGCATCGAGCGCCAAGTTGACGGGGAGTTCATCGGTGCCTGCACGCTCTTCAGCTTTCATGAGTCCAGTCGTCGTGCTGAGATCGGCTACATCTTGGCTCCGGACTGCTGGGGCCAAGGGTACATGTCTGAGTCACTGAGCGCGCTGGTCGGCTACGGGTTCAAGCACCTGAACCTGAACCGCATCGAAGCTGACATCGACCCTCGGAATGAACGGTCAGCCAAGGTTCTCCTGAGGTTGGGCTTCATCCATGAGGGCCTGCTTCGGCAACGCTGGATAGTGTCTGGCGAGGTTTCGGACACGGGGCTCTTTGGGCTGCTGCGCGCTGACTGGGAGAGAACACTTGTCACTCTGCAGCCGAGCGGCGCCTAACGCCTCGCTCAAGCTGAGGCGCAACGGCGTGCCGTCAGGCCAAGGAGGTCGCGCTGTCGATCATCGGCCTCGCAGGCTTGTCGGCACGACCTCGGGCCCAGCCTGGCTCGAACGTTAGCCGCTTGGCTCGAACGACAAGGGCTTCCCCGTTTGTCAGCACGCACCGGTCCGAGGTCAGTCGCCTGGCCGATTCATCCGGCGTCGGGCAGACCTTGACTTCCGGCCACCGTCGAGTTGCGACGGACGCGTTGAACAGAGGCAAAAGGGCGCGGAGTAGATCGGTGCAGGCCAGCGTGGTTCTGGCCTCTTCCTACTTCAGCTGAAGGCGTTCTCCTACGCATGGGATCGCATTGGTCCGCTTCAATCTTTGCCACTCCGAGAAGCCCGGACGGGCAGCGAACGGAGCAACCCTCACTGAAGCAGGACGACATGAACCCACTCAAGGTTATTGGCATTGGCCTTCTCGCAATTGGATTGCTTGCGCTCGTCTACGGTGGCTTCAGCTACACGAAGGACACCAGCGCGGTCAGGATCGGCCCTCTGGAGCTTTCCGTCAAGGAGAAGGAGACGGTCAACATTCCCATTTGGGCTGGCGCCGGCGCCGTCGTGGCAGGGGCCCTTCTCCTTGTCCTTGGTCCCAAGAGATAGTGCCAAGGCGCCCTGGCGCCGTCGCCCGCCTGGGTCGTACGTTGGGCGTCGCTGGGCGTCGCTGGGCGAGCCCGCCCCGCTTCGGAGCGTCAGCACATTGCTGCTTCGGGCGCACCTGCTGTTGGGTCCACCAATGTTCGCTGCCGAACAGAGGTTGACACGGGGTGGCGCGATCATCGGGGGATCAACGGCGCGGCCAGCGCGCGGCGCAGGATGCAGGACTGACATGCAGCGGATCCCACCCATCGAGCCCCACTCCTTGTATGGCCAGAAGTGCTCGCGCAAGCATGCGGACTGTCCAACGCACCAGGTCATGGTGCCTCTGCGAGAACTGCTGACCGAGCGCTTTCTTGCCCGTTGCACACGGTTCTCCAGCCTGGAGTCCTTCCTTGCCGCCGGCGATATCCTGCAAGCCGACTTGCCGGGGCTGGATTCAATGACCGCTACACGCTGGGACATCTACGTTCGAAGCAGTTCGGGCTACCCCGACTGGAAGGCGATGCTCAAGGAAGCCAGGTCAGAGTGGATGATCGGTCGCCTTGGCGTCATCATCGACGCCTGAGGCTGTACATTCTCTGCAGCCCGGGCTTGGCTTCGTTCCGCCTTCGTGCGCCAGACGCGAACGCTCGGCCCGCACATCCAAGGCGCATCGTGATTGCAGAGTCGCTCGCAGTTGGCGTCGTCACTCTCGCCGTGATTGGTCCCGGGAGCTACTTGCTCCACGTCGCATGGAAGCGTGGCGGCCTGCCGAGAGCAGTCGCAATCGCGACACTCATCGCCGTGTTCTTGCTGGTGACCTGGCTCTTCGTGCACCGGCCGCCCGGAGTCACTGTCGAGCAGCGGGTCAGCCAGTTCGTTGGTGCATGGGGCATTTTGTTCATGATCGTGGGCATGGTTGTCATCGCGGCGGCGGCCATTGGCAGGTTCCGCTCACGTGGACCTTCGGACCTTGAGAAGTAGGCTGGGGCGACACGCGCAGTCAGCGACCAGCAGCGCGCGAAGCACTTCTACATCGAGGTTCTGGGCTTCGAGCTTGTCCGCGAGTCGCCAACGGGGCCAGGGATGAGTTGGATCCAGCCCGCACCTCGCGGGCAGAAGGTGACGATCGCTCTGGTGACCTGGTTCGAGACCATGAAGCCAGGTGGCCTTCAAGGTGTCATGGTGAACACTGAATGGTGAGGTTCAACCGGTCAGTGCCGGTGCGCGACGATCTTGTCGAGATCCGAGGCGTCTCCAGCTCACCTCAGTCGCGCAATCGGTCGAACAGCGTCTGGTTGCGCTTCGAGCCGAATGTTCCTGACGTTGCTGGTCTTGCCGCGCCCGAGGCGTTGCGGGTGAGTGCTCGAGATCTCGCCGCCGTCGAGTCAGCGCTGGCGGAGGGTCCAGTCCCGGTCGTCGCATGGGTGGTGCGCGCGGAGCTGTGCCGAGGCCCGCGAGATGAGCCTCCTGCCGTGCTTTTCCTGCAGGCCGGCGATCGAACGTTGATGCCTCTGGTCGCCGGCCAGGCGCTCCGCGAGGAAGTCGCTGCCAACGCTCGCCTGGGCGCATGGTTCGCCGCGTTCGGGATTGCCGCCTGGCCGCTCCAGGCGCCGGTGGCCTCATGCCCTGCGTGGCCTCGTCGCGTGCGCATCGGCGCCGCTCGTGCGCGCGCATTCGGCACGTGGAGCGGCGATGGCGTCAATCCATTCATCCGTGATCGCCGGCTCTCGTACATGGGCCCTGTCGGACCCTTCGCCGGGCAGGCGCGTTCGCGGCTCGCCTCGCGGAAGCTCCACTCGGTCGTCGGGCCGCACATGAGTGGAGCCCGGCGTGTCGTTCAAGTCGAGGTCAGGCCGGGCGCAGGTGAGAGCGCGCTCGAGGAGCGGGCCGACGGTTCCTTCTTCGCAAGTCTCAGGTCCCCGCCAGTGGACGGAAAGGCCAACGCCGAGCTCATTGCCCTGGTGGCCCGGCACTTCAAGGTTCCCAAGGGTGCGGTCACCATCAGGTCCGGCGCGTCCGCTCGCATGACGCTGGTCGCCGTGGATCTCTCGTAGGCGGCCGCCAGCGGATGGTGCTGGTTGCAGGCCATCGCTCAGGCGAGGCGGCAGCACGGGCTGTCATGCCCGTACCGGCCGGTGGCTGTACATTTCGCCGACCCGCGGCTTGCCGTCTTCTTTTGGTTGCCCGTTGGGCAGTACGTCCGGCACCAGAAGTCCACGTGTCAATGCCTCGGCCGGCACCACCAGGAGGAGACCGCAGCGATGCCCGCCATCTACGAGAAGCGCACCTACTCGGTCACCGTCGGCCAGATGTCCGAGGTCATTCGCCTGTACGCCACACTCGGTTGGCCGGCGCTCGAGGCGGGCGGGTTCGCCAAGCATCTGGTCGGCTATTTCACGTCGGACACCGGCGAGCTGCATCAGCTCATTCATCTCTGGCGCTTCAGCAGCGACGATGACCGGCGAGACTTCTGGAAGCGTCTCTTCGCAGACCAGGCGTTCATGGCGTTCGCGGTCCAGCTGCGGCCCCTGATCAAGACCCAGACCAACCAGATCCTGCTGGCGGCGCCATGGGGTCCCCAACCGTAGCCACCATGCCTGCCGATGCGTGCATCGCAGGTGTGTCCACCCCGTCATGAACGCCGATCCTGCTGACGATGCCGCCGACCTTGGGTTCAACTTTCGACGCCGCAAGAACGGCGACGTCGAGATCCTTCATCACGGGCGGGTGGCGTCGACACTTCGCGGACGCGATGCCGATGACTTCCTGGCCGAGGTGTCCGACCCCGCCAGCCCCGACGCGCAGCAGCTCATGGCGCGCCTGACCGGCAACTACAAGCGTGGCAACGAGCGTCTTGCCGGCGAGCATCCACGCAACCGCCGGTAGGTTGCCGCCTTGCTGTCCAGGCGACCGAGGCCCGCGATCGAAGGGCACCACTGAAAGGAGCCGACATGAAAGTCCTCGCCATCCGTTTTTGCACCGTGTCGCCGGAGGCCAAGGCACTGGCCGGCTTCTTTGCGGCGCTGGGGGTACCGCAGATGGACCTCAGCGGTGTCCTGCCCACGCCCGCCGATGGTGGCTTCGCAGGGGCCATCTTCACCGCCAGTGACAGCTGGATCGAAGTCTGGCCGGAGGGGCCCGGGATGCCGCCCGGAACCATGCTGCAGATCGTGGTCGACGACTCGGATGCCTTCGCCGCGCATGCCCGACAGAACGGATTGAGTCCCGAAGGCCCCATGGATGCCCACGGCGAGCACATCTACTTCGTCAAGGCGCCGGGTGGTCTTCAAGTTGCTTTCCAGTCGGCACTGCCGCGCGCCGCCTGACGTCCGACCTCATCGAGGCTCGCGGTCGCGGCCAGGGCACGCCGGTGGAGATCGGGATCCGGGTGGTCGGCGCGCTGGCCCTGCTGCTGGCCTGCGACCACTGAGTCTGCGGGCTTGCGCTTCCCTGGCGACCGTGGCCTTGCCCATTGACGACAAAGGAGACCGACATGTCATCCACGCTCACCGCCCTGCTGGGCTTTCTGGCCTGGACCTTGTTCCTGCTGACGCTCATGGAGGTCCTGCGTGCCCGGCTGGTGCTCGTGGGCCAGGTGGCAGCCAACGGATTCAACCCGGAGAACTCAAACCTTTCCCCGTTCATGCAGCGGCTGGCCCGTGCGCATGCCAATTGCCTGGAGGGCCTGCCGCTGTTCGGCGGCATCCTGCTGCTGGCCGCCGTTGCGGGGCGCACGGCGATCACCGATCCCCTGGCATATGGCCTGCTCGCCGCGCGTGTGGTCCAGTCGTGCATCCACCTCGCGTCGACCTCGGTGCTGGCCGTCAATGCCCGGTTCGCGGCGTTTGCCGTGCAGGTCGGCATCGCGGTGTACTGGGTCGTGACGCTGGCCGGTTTCTAGCGGCTCCCTTCCAGGGCGCCGTTCCACGCAGAATCCGGTCCGCCGCCTTGGCATTGTTCGTCGATCAAGGAACCCACTCATGGCCATCGTCGCCCTGTCCTTCCGCCCCACCTGGCCGATGTTGAAAGTGGTGCAGGGCTCCTACGGGAGCAGCGAGTCCAGGCTGGATTTCGCCATCGCGATCATCGGCTCGGACCAGGTCGAGGACCAGAACGGCCGGTTGCTGTCCTCCGGCTCCTGGAACATCCGCATCCATGACGAGGGCTCGACGGTGCGGGCCGAGAACGACCAGCAGGGCGCGGGGTCGATCCGTTATCGGCCGCCGTCGCCGACTGACGTGGATTCGCCCGGCGGCTGTGTCATCCAGGTCGACCTGGCTGCGGCCGGGTTTGCCAGCCTGGTGGCCGCCTGCATCGCCGGCCGCCTGCCCAGCAGCATCGATGTCGAGGTGGACGGCCTGGACGGTGGTGCCGACCACCGGTGGCGCTGGGACCGTGCCGCGCAGCCTGCGCTGGTCGTCACCTCGTTCCGCTTCGAGCTCGACCTGGTCGCCGGGTAGGGTAGGGCGGGGCTGGTGCGGTCGGCAGCGGTCTCACACCTGCGGCGCGGCGGCTGCCTTGCCGCAGCTTGGCTGCTGGCGTCCTGTGCCTTGCCACGGGCGGCGGCAGCGGAGGATGCGGATGCGCCAGACCCCACCGCCCTACGGCCGCGTGCCACCTGGCTGCCGGACAGCTATGCGCAGGCGCTGGGCCATTGGCGCGGGCCGGCCGACATCAACGCCTGGATCGGCGAGCGGTTCGCGTATGACAGGCCGCGCGCGCTGCAACTGTCGGAGAGCCAGCGCGCCCAGGGCGGCCGCATCCGCATCCACGAGCCTGCGGCGTTCTTCGCGCAGCCGCTGGGCGTGTGCGTGGACCTGGCCCGCTTTGCGGTCGAGACGCTGCGCAGCGTGGCGCCCGAGACCCGGCCGGCCTACCTGATGATCGAGTTCGACCCGGCGCTGGTCGCCGGCCACACGCTGCGCCGGCACTGGCTGGCCCAGTACCAGGCCGATGGCGGGCACTGCTTCTTTGCCGACTCGAGGCGCCCGGGGCATGTGGCCGGGCCCCATGCCGACGTGCAAGGCTTCATCGACGACTATGCCGCCTACCGCCAGCGCCGCATCGTGGGCCACCGGACGCTGGCCTCCTACGAGCGCGAGACCCGGGTGCCGGCGTCGCGCACCAGCCGCAGCGACGCCGCCCGGGCCGACGGGCGCTGACGGTGCCGTCGCCCGCCACGGCCCATCCTCGTCGACCTCCATGTCCAGCCGATCCTTCATGCGGGTGACGTTGCAGCCGGGCACCGGCCCCGCCGCACCCGACCTGCACCCGGTGCGGCGGGACGACATCCCCGAACTGGGCGCGCTGATGCACCGGTCGTATGCCGGCACGGTCGACGACGAGGGCGAGTCGGAGCAGGCGGCGCAGGCCGAGGTGGCGCGCACGCTGGACGGCGACTACGGCAGCTTCGATGCCGAGGCCTCCTGTGTGCGCCGGGTCGACGGCCGGATCCGCAGCGCCGCGCTGCTGACGCGCTTCCAGGGCGCGCCCTTCGTGGCCTTCAGCATCACCGACGCTGGCTACAAGGGCCGCGGGCTGGGGCGCAGCTGCCTGCAGGCTGCGATGGCCCGGCTGGCGGCGCGCGGCGAGTCCGAGCTGCGCCTGGTGGTGACGCTGGCCAACACGCCGGCGGTGGCGCTGTACCGGTCGTTGGGCTTCGACGTCGAGGACCGGTCGATGGCGGTGCGGCGCCTGCGGGCACCGGAGGCGGCGGCCTACCGGGACTTCCGGCTGGCGGCGCTTCTCGAGAGCCCGGCCGCCTTCGGCTCCAGCCATGAGGAGGAGTCGCTGCGGCCCGTCGCGGCCTTCGAGGCGTTGCTTTGCGACGGTGGCGAAGAGCGGGCCTTCTTTGGCCGCTGGCACGGCGCCACGCTGGTCGGCGCTGTCGGTGTCGGCCGCGAGCAGGGCCTGAAGGAGCGGCACGTCGGCTTCATTTGCAGCCTGTATGTCGCACCGGCAGCGCGGCGCCAGGGCGTGGCCCGCGCGCTGCTGCATCAGGCCGTGGCCCATGCGCAGGCCCAGCCCGGGCTGCGGCAGCTGGTGCTGTCCGTCACCGCCACGCAGGCCGCCGCGGTGGCGCTGTATGCCGCCTGCGGCTTCCAGGCCTGCGGCCGCATGCCGCGCGCGCTGCATGTGGACGGCGTGTTCCACGACGAGCTGATGATGGTGCGCCGGCTGGACGACGCGGCGGGCTGATCCCGGCTGAGGCCTGCCACCTGGGCTGGCAGGAGTCGCTGGCGCAGCTGGCGCTGCTGGTGGAGCCGCAGATACCCGGCTGAGATGCCGTCTCGTTGCCACAGCCTTCACTCGACCTGACCTGCCCCCGCGGGCCGAGGCATCATCGCGGTCCGGGCTCGCGCAACCTTCCATCGCGGGCGGGGTTGGCTCCCATATTGGCGTCAGGAGCCTCCATGTCTGGAATATCAAGGAGATGCGGCGTCGTTGCGCTGGTGGCGTCGGCTGTCCTCTTGCCGGGCTGCGCAGCGCCGCGATGGGAAACCGCGACGTATGACCAGTTTCCACTCAACTGGGGGCGGGCGCAGCGAGGGAGCGCGCTGATCAAGGTCATCGCGCTGACACCCGGCGGGGGCGCGCTGTCCGATGCGATAGGGGCCGAGCTGGCCAAACGCGGCTTTGTGGTGGTGCCGGCCACAACCACCCAGGCCTGGGCGGATGTGGACTTCACCGCGGCGCTGGAACGGCAGTCACGGACGGGACGCCAGCCCGGCGGGCTGTGGAAGTTGAGACATGCGTTGTACGCACGCGGTGTGGATGCGTTCCTGATCGTGCGCAGCCATGACTTCACGCCGAGGGTCTACCTCGGGCGCAACTTCTGGCAACAGGCAGACTTGGAAGTCCACAGTACGACCGAGGAGAACCCCACGTCCAACGGAGCGATCGCGGGCACGGGCTTTGCCAATTTCCACAATGACCGACCGTCCACACATGCCGAAGCCGCGGTGACGATGGTGATGAACCTCGCGATAGGCCCCGGCGGCATCTAGCCGTGACGCCAGCGCCCACGCGCCGTTGAACCTCGGCCAAGAAGCCTGAGGGTTCGCCTGCGGCTGCAGGGGGACGTCTTCCTGCGCCAGCAGGTCATCCCCAGGATGGACGCGGCGGGCGCACGGATTCAGGCCCATGACAGGCCCGATGGTAGGCAGAATCAAGAACAGCCCAGGCCCGGCGCCCTGCCGTCGTCGGCCGCCTGGGCAGCCCGGTGGCGCGTCGCGCCGCAAACGTGTTCTGTGCAGAGGAAACCAACATGGCCGCTTGGGTGGGTCGTTCCAAGGACAACCCGTGGATGCTCAAGACCCCGCCCGGGACGTCTGAGTTCACGATGCACACGGACGAGAAGGACGGCAGGACGGTGCTGGTCTGCACGGTGGGCGGCACGGTGCTGCACTATGACGCCCGGTGCATCGACGACCTCCACGCCATGCTCATTGCCGCTGGCGACTGGGTCGAGCTCGGCGGCGCCGACGAGCAGAAGCCGGCCAAGGAGGGTACGGTCGAGGCGTGGGGCCGTTCGCCGTCCAATCCGCTTGGTGGCTGGTACGGTCTGAAGAAGGGGCTTCGCGGTCGGTTCGGTGTCTATGTGCCGCCGCTGATGGAGGCGATGGGGCTGTGCGAGCTGGAGCACAACGCCAGGAACAACCGCATGCGCGCCCGGTAGGCCAGCCGGCGGCGCCGCCCGATCCCCCGCGGGCTGCTGCGGCCTGATGGCTCGCCGCATCACATGGAGACCGAGATGAAGATCGATGGACGCTGCCACTGTGGACGGGTGTCGTTCTCTGCGGTCATCGACCCCGGCCGGGTGATGGTGTGCCACTGCACCGACTGTCAGGTGCTGTCCGGTGCGCCGTTCCGTGCCGTGGTGGTGGCGCCGATCGAAACCTTTTCCATCGAGGGCGAGACCCGGCGCTACGTGAAGGTGGCCGAGAGCGGGAACCGGCGGGCTCAGGTGTTCTGTCCCGAGTGTGCGACGCCGCTCTACGCCACCGCACCGGAGAACCCCACGTCGGTGGTGATACGCCTGGGGTGTGTCGCCCAGCGCGCCGAGCTCAAGCCCGCCGCGCAGATCTGGCAGCACTCGCAGATGCCCTGGCTGGCGGCCCTGCCGGATGTGCCGGGGTCGGCAGGGCAGCAGGCCTTCCTGGCGCCCACCCATGGCGTCACCAGGCCCTAGGGTCGGGGTCCTGGGCGTCGCGGCGGCCCGGTGGGCTAAGGGACGCCGGCCTAGCGCGCCACCCAGCCGCCGCAGATCGGAAACACCTGGCCGACGAAGCAGTCGGCGGCGTCGCTGCACAGGTAGGCCACGTAGTTCGCGTCCTCGCGGGCGCCGACCAGGCGGCCCAGCGGCACCTCGCGCTTGAGCCTCTCCTGGAACTTCGGGTTGGCCTGCACCTCGGGGCCGAAGTAGGTGGGGTTGTCGACGAAGTTCTGCGCGATCGCATTGACCTGCACGCCATGCGGCGCCATTTCGAGCCCGACCGACTGCACCCAGGCCAGCTGCGCGCCGCGCGCGGCGCTGTAGCTGGCGGTGCGGCGCTGGCCGCGCAGCGCCGCGGCGCTGCCCATCACCAGGATCTTGCCGCGCCGTCGCTCGATCATTGCCGGCAGGGCGGCGCGCGCCAGGCGGGGCAGGGGGTCGACCAGTGCGGCAAAGGTGGCGCGCCATTCGTCATCGTCCACCCGGTCGGCCGGCGTGCTGGGCGCCGGCAGGCCCAGATGCGCGATCAGGATGTCGAACATGCCGGCCTCGCGAACCACCCGCTCGGCGGCATCGGGCGGCGTGAGCGACTCGGCGCTGGCGATCACCTGCGCCCCCTGTTCGCCCAGCACCTCGGCCAGCGCCGGGCCCATGAAGCCATCGGCTTCGGTCAGCAGGATGCGTTTTCCGTGCAGAGGGCCCTGGGGTTGGCTCATGATGTTGATCCCTGTTGTCACCAACATGCCCGCAAAGGATGGGGCCGCTGCCGGCCGCCGTCCGTGACAGCGCGCATCACTCGACCTTGATGCCCGATTGGCGCACCACGTCGCCCCAGGCCTTGATGTCGGCACGCACCGTCTCGGCAAACTGCTCCGGCGTCCGCGTCGGCCGGTCACCCAGGCCGATGGCGGCCCACCGCGCCTGGTGCTCCGGCGCGTGCAGCACCCGCACCACCTCGGCATTGAGGGCGTCGACGATGGGCTTGGGCGTGCCGGCCGGCGCGAACAGGCCGAACCACGCGGTCAGGTCGAAGTTCACGCCCTGCTCGTTGAGCGTCGGCACGTCCGGCAGCACGCTGGTGCGCGACGGTGCGCTGTAGGCCAACGCGCGCAGCTTGCCGCCCTGCATCAGCGGAAGCGAGGTGGCCACGGCGCCGAAGGCCACCTGGATATGCCCGGCGACCAGGTCGTTCAGTGACGCGGGCGCGCTCTTGTAGGGGATGTGGCGCATCTTGAGGCCGGTCTGCTGCAGCACCGCCTCCATGCTGAGGTGGCCACCGGAGCCGATGCCCCAGGAGCCGTAGGCGATGTCGTCGGCCGGCCGGCTGCGGGCCCAGGCGATGAACTCCTTGAGGTTCTTCGCCGGGTGGGCCGTCGGCACCACCAGCAGGTTGCCGCCGGCGCTGATCTGGGCGATGGCCGCAAAGTCGCGCGCGCCGTCATAGCCGACCTTGGCATACAGGCTCTGGTTCACGACATGCGCCGCGGCATAGGTGAACAGCAGCGTGTGGCCGTCCTTGGGCGCCTTGGCGGCGACCTCGGTGCCCAGCATGCCGTTGGCACCGGGGCGGTTGTCGACGACGAAGGTGGCATTGAACTTCTTGCCGACCAGTTCCATCACGGCGCGGCCGACCACGTCGGTGGCCGAGCCGGCCGCATTGGGCACGATCAGCTTGATCGGCTGATTCGGCCAGCCGCCAGGGAAGGGCTGCGCCTGCGCCAGGCCGGCCAGCAGCAGCGGCCACAGCAGGGCCAGTCGGGGCAGCCAGCCGCGGGTGTTGAACAAGGTCATGGGTCGGGGCTCCTATGGGGGGATGGTGGGTGCTGGTGCAGTGCCGCGCCATCCGGGCACACCTGGGTGCGGCTGTCCTGCACGTGACACATCGGCGGCGGTGGGCTCGGGCCTCAGGGTTTGCCGGTAGGGCCTGGGCCGCCGGCGGGCCAACCGGCGGCGCTACGCTGGAGGCCGCCGACCGACCCCGCGCCGGCCGACAAACCATCAGGGCCAACAGCCCAGGAGCCCAGCCGATGCCCACCCACCCGACCGGGTTCGTCACCGACGAACTGTGCTTCTGGCACGACCCGGGCAACTATGCGCTGATGCTCAAGCCCGGCGGCTGGATCGAGCCCTACCACCGCCACATCGAGCATCCGGACGTCAAGCGCCGCCTGCTCGGCCTGGCCCAGGCCAGCGGACTGGTCGGGCAGATGACCGCGGTGGCAGGGCGTGACGCCACGGACGAGGAACTGCTGTGGCTGCACACGGCCGAGCACCTGCAGCGGGTGCGCGACACCGCCGCCGCCGGTGGCGGCGAGCTCGGCATCGGCGCACCCATCAGCAGCAATGGCCTGGCCTGCGCCCGGCGCTCTGCCGGCGTGGCCCTGGCGGCAGTAGACGCGGTGCTGGCCGGCCGCGTCCGGCGGGCCTATGCACTGACGCGCCCGCCGGGACACCATGCCGAGCCCGGCCGGGCGATGGGCTTCTGCGTGTTTGCCAATGCCGCCCTGGCGGCCGAGCGGGCCATCCGCAGCGGCCTGCAGCGGGTGGCCATCGTCGACTGGGACGTGCACTTCGGCAACGGCACGCAGGTCTGCTTCGAGAACCGCCGCGACGTGCTGGCCATCAGCGTGCACCAGCAGTCCGGCTACCTGCAGGTGCGTGGCGAGGCCGACGAGATCGGCAGCGCGGCCGGCACGGGCTACAGCCTCAACGTGCCGCTGCCGGCCGGCTGCGGCCACGGTGCCTATGCCCATGCCTTCGAGCGCATCGTGCTGCCGGCGCTGGAGGCCTATCGGCCGCAGCTGGTGATCGTGGCCTGTGGCTACGACGCCGGGCGCTTCGACCCGCTGGGCCGCATGCTGCTGGACGGCGTCACCTTCCGCTGGATGACGCGCGCGGTGGCCGACATCGCCGACCGCCATGCCGAGGGCCGGCTGCTGCTGACCCACGAAGGCGGCTACTGCCCGGCCTCGGTGCCGTTCTTCGGCCTGGCGGTGCTGGAGGAGCTGAGCGGGCTTTCAACCGAGGTGACATGCCCCTTCACGCCGCAGCATGCGCAGGTGCCGGGCCATGGGCTGGCCGATCACCAGCGCCTGCTGGTCGACGGGCTGGCGCAGCGCTTCGATGATGTGCGCCAGCGGCACTGGGGCTGAGCATGCGGGCCTGAGCATGTCGCCGCCGCCGCTGCATCTTCGCAACCCCACGACACCCACGCCATGACCGACGCCGCCTGGGACTACATCGTCGTCGGCGCCGGCTCCGCAGGCTGCGCGGTGGCGGCCCGGCTGGCCGAGGCCCGTGCCGGCTCAGTGCTGCTGCTCGAGGCCGGCCCGGCGGACACCAGCCCCTGGAT
>JBJXHB010000138.1:0-3817 GCA_046160725.1 Aquabacterium sp. | reverse complement strand
CCTGGTCGGCCAGTGGCCGGCCACAGGCACCACGCGCGCGCAGCTGGCGCAGGCCATGGTCGGCCATGAGGTGGCCGCGCCGCGGCGGCAGGCCGGTGGCGCGGCGGGCGCAGCGGCGGCATCCGCCACGCCGGTCGCCGAGCTGCGCGAGGCCACCGTCCGTGGTGGCGATGGCGCGCGGCCGGCACTGGACCGGGTCAGCCTGCAGATGCATGCGCGCGAGATCGTGGCCGTGGCCGGTGTCAGCGGCAACGGGCAGCGCGCCCTGGCCGAGTTGCTGCACGGGCTGGTCGGGGCCGATGCCGGCACGGTGCTGCTGCACGGCCAGCCGATGCCGGCGCGGCCGCGAGCCTGGCTGGCGGCGGGCGTCGCACGCATCCCTGAAGACCGCCTCGGCACCGGCATCGTCGGCGACATGGCGTTGTGGGAGAACGCGGCGCTGGAGCACTATCACGCGGCGCCGCTGTCGCACCACGGTTGGCTGGACCGGGCGGCGGCGCGCCGCCATGCGCAGCGGCTGGTGGACGACGGCGACATCCGTGGCACCGAGGCCGCCGGGCTGGACACCGTCACGCGCGGCCTGTCTGGCGGCAATGTGCAGAAGCTGATCCTGGGCCGGGCCCTGGCGCCGCCGGCTGCCGGGCCGGTGCGGCTGATCGTGGCCGCACAGCCGACATGGGGCCTGGATGTCGGTGCGGTCGCTGCTGTGCACCAGCGGCTGCTGGATGCCTGTGACGCCGGCGCGGCCGTGCTGCTGATCAGCGACGACCTGGACGAGATCATGGCGCTGGCCGACCGCGTCGCCGTGATCCACCACGGCCGGCTGACGCCGGCGCGGCCGACATCGCACTGGACGTTGCAAGCCATCGGCCTGGCGATGGCCGGGGCCGGCCCTGCGACCGCAGCACCGTTGAGCCATGCGGCTTGAACCGCGGGCCCAGGTCAGCGGCTGGCTGTGGCTGGCCGCGCCGCTGCTGGCGGTGGGCTTCACGCTGGCCGTCAGTTCGCTGCTGGTGGCCTGGGCCGGCGCGCCGGTGGGCCGGGCCTATGCGCTGCTGCTGGAGGGCGGCTTCGGCTCGCGCTTCGCCATCACCGAGACGCTGACCCGTGCCACGCCGCTGATCCTGACCGGGCTGGCGGCGGCGCTGGCGTTCCGGGCGCGGCTGTACAACATCGGCGCCGAGGGCCAGCTGTATGCCGGCGCGATGGCCGCGGTGGCTGTCGGCGGCCTGCACGGCGGCAGCGGCCTGGCCGGGCCGGCCTGGCTGCTGTTTCCGTTGATGGTGCTGGCCGCGGGCGTGGCCGGCGCGGCACTGCTGCTGGGGCCGGCCTGGCTGAAAAGCCGCCTCGGCGTGGACGAGGTGGTGACCACGTTGCTGCTGAACTTCATCGTGCTGCTGGGCGTGTCGGCGCTGCTGGATGGCGCGATGAAGGACCCGACCGCCATGGGCTGGCCGCAGAGCGTGGCGCTGCAGGACGCGCTGCAGCTGGACAAGCTGGTCGAGCGCAGCCGGGTGCACACCGGCCTGCTGGCGGCGCTGGCGCTGTCGGTGCTGCTGACGCTGCTGCTGCGGGTCACCACGCTGGGGCTGGAGATCCGCGCCGTGGGCGCCGGTGAGCGCGCCGCCGCCTTTGCCGGCATGCCGGTGCGCCGGGTGGTGCTGACGGTGGCGGCGCTGTCGGGCGCGCTGGCCGGCCTGGCCGGCGCCATCGAGGTGGCCGGCCGCACCGGCTATGTCACGCTGGACATGAGCCCGGGCTACGGCTACTCCGGCATCGTCATCGCGATGCTGGCGGCGCTGCATCCCATGGGCGTGGTGGCCGCGGCGGTGTTCGTCGCCGGCATGCTGGTCGGCGCCGACAGCATGAGCCGCGCCGTGGGCGTGCCGACCTACATCGCCGACGTCATCGTCGCCACCAGCCTGATCGCCATGCTGGTGGCCACGCTGCTGGTGCGCTGGCGGCTGGTGTGGGACCAGCCGGCCAAGGCCGACAGGGCACCGGCATGACGGAGGTGCTGGACCTGCTGCTGGCCGCGCCCTTCTGGGTCGCCGTGCTGCGCATTGCCACGCCGCTGATCCTGGGCACCCTGGGCGTGCTGCTGTGCGAGCGCGCCGGCGTGCTGAACCTGGGCATCGAGGGCATCATGGTCGCGGGTGCCTTTGTCGGCTGGCTGGCGGTGTACCAGGGCGCCGGCCTGTGGACCGGCGTGCTGGCCGCGGCCGGCATCGGCGCGCTGCTGGGGTTGCTGCATGCGGCGCTGACCGTCGGCCTGGCGCTGTCGCAGCATGTGGCCGGGCTGGGGCTGACGCTGCTGGCGACGTCGCTGTCCAGCTATGCCTACCGCGTGACATTCCCCAAGGTCGACAGCCCGCCGACCATCACCGCCTTCGAGCCGATGCAGGCGCTGCCGATACCGGTGCTGAACCAGTTGACGCCGCTGACCCTGCTGGCGCTGCTGCTGGTGCCGCTGCTGGCGCTGGTGCTGACACGCACGCCGCTGGGCCTGGCCATCCGCATGGTGGGCGAGAGCCCGGTGGCGGTCGAGGGCCAGGGCCTGAACGTGCGTGCGCTGCGCACCGGCGCCATCGTCGCCGGCTCGGCGCTGATGGGCGTGGCCGGCGCCTTCCTGACGCTGGCGGCTTTCAACGCCTTCTACTTCCAGATGGTCAACGGCCGCGGCTGGGTCTGTGTGGCGCTGGTGGTGTTTGCGTCCTGGCGGCCGGGCAAGGCGCTGCTGGGCGCACTGCTGTTCGCCTTCTTCGACGCGCTGCAGCTGCGCCTGCAGCAGGCCGGTGGCGGCGGCGTGTTCGGGCTGGACCTGCCTTATCAGCTGTACCTGATGCTGCCCTATGCGATGGCGATCGCCGCATTGGTGGTGATGGCGCGCCGCGCGGCCTACCCGCAGGCATTGATGAAGCCCTACATCAAGGGCCAGCGTTAGCCGAGGCCGCGCACGGCCGTGGCCGCCCGCCATGGGCCGAGAATGACCGCCGCGGCCGATGCCGCCCGAGGAGATGCCATGCCGCTGCTGATGCAGGAAGCCGCCCGTGCCGAGGCCGACCAGATACCGATGACCGATGCCGAGGCCGCGGCCCGCATACAGCTTGCCGGCTGCTACCGGGTGTTCGACCTGCTCGGCTGGACCGAGATGATCTTCAACCACATCACGCTGCGTGTGCCCGGGCCGCAGCGGGTGTTCCTGATCAACCCGTTCGGCCTGCACTACCGCGAGGTCACGGCCGGCAACCTGGTGGCGGTGGACATCGACGGCCAGCCGGTGCGGCCGACGCCGCACGCGGTCAACCGGGCCGGCTTCGTCACCCACTCGGCCATCCACCGCCATGTCGATGCCGCCCATTGCGTGATGCACACCCACACCACCAACGGCTGCGCCGTGGCCTGCCTGGACGATGGCCTGTCGCACGACAGCTTCTACGGTGCGCAGCTCAAGGGGCAGGTCGCGTACCACGACTTCGAGGGCGTCACCGTCAACGCCGATGAGCAGGCCCGCATGGTCGCCAGCATCGGCGCCAGGCAGGCCGTGATCTTGCGCAACCATGGCCTGCTGAGCTGGGGCCACGACATTGCGCAGGCCTTCATGTGGCTGTGGACCCTGCAGCGCGCCTGCGACGTGCAGGTGGCCGCCGCGGCGGCCGGGCCGATGCGCCGCCTGTCCGCCCAGGTGCATGCGCAGACGGTGCGCGAGGCGGGCCCGGCCGAGCCGGCGGTGTGCGAGAAGGTCTTTGCCGCGCTTCTGCGGCAGGTGGACGCGCGCGATCCGGGCTACCGGGTCTGATCACCTTGGGCGCCCAGG
>JBJXHB010000137.1:0-9198 GCA_046160725.1 Aquabacterium sp. | reverse complement strand
TGGCGCGCAGCGGCGTGATGTCGTCCAGGATCCAGAACGACCGGCCGTGGGTGGCGGCCACCAGGTCGGCATCCTTGATCTTCAGGTCGTACACCGGCACGGTGGGCAGGCTGCCCTTCATGCGGGTCCAGTGCGTGCCGTCGTCCAGGCTGAAGAACACGCCCGTCTCGGTACCGACGAACAGCAGCCCGGCGCGCACCGGGTCGGCGCGCACCACGCGCGTGATCTCGCCCTTGGGCAGGTCGCCGTTGATCGAGGCCCAACTCTTGCCGCCGTCACGGGTGCGGAAGAGGTAGGGCTTGTAGTCGGCCAGCTTGAAGCGCGTGGCGCTGACATAGACGGTATCGGCCGCGTGGGCCGATATCTCCACGCAGCCGACATAGGCCAGCTCGGGCATGCCCTTGGGCGTGACATTGCGCCACTTGCCGCCGTCGTCGCGCGTGACATGCACCAGGCCGTCGTCGGTCGAGGCCCAGATCTCGCCCGCCCGGTGCGGTGACGGTGCGATGCAGGCGCAGGTGGCATGCACCTCGGCGCCGGCGGTGTCGTGGGTCAGCTCGCCGCCGGACGGCCCCTGGCGGCTGACGTCGTTCAGGCTTAGGTCGGGCGAAATGCAATCCCAGCTGCTGCCCTCGTCCCGGGTGCGGAACACCCGGTTGCCGCCGGCATACAGCGTCTTCGGGTCGCCGGGCGCGAACACCAGCGGGAAGGTCCAGGCAAAGCGGTATTTCAGGTCCTTGGGCGCGATGCCGGTGGACTCCTCCGGCCAGACGTTGACCAGCCGGATCTGGCGCGTGCGGTGGTCGTAGCGCTGCAGCGCGCCGGCGCCGCCCGGGCTGGAGCCGACCGCGCCGCAGTAGACGATGTTGGGATCGTCCGGGTGCACGACGATGAAGCCGCTCTCGCCGGTGCCGGGATAGGTGCAGTCGCCCAGCGTGATCACGCCCCACTCGGATGCGCTGGGCACCGACACCGTGGTGTTGTCCTGCTGCGTGCCGTAGACGCGGTAGGGCACCTGGTTGTCCACGTCCAGGCGGTAGAACTGCGCCGTCTTCTGGTTGTAGATGGACGACCAGCTGGCCCCGCCGTTGAACGACACGCAGGCGCCGCCATCGTTGCCCTCGATCATGCGCCGGGCATTGAGCGGGTCGATCCACAGGTCATGGTTGTCGCCATGCGGCGTGGTCACCTCGGTAAAACTGGCGCCGCCGTCGGTGGACTTCCACATCTGGTAGTTGGTGACGTACACCGTGTCGGCATGCCCCGGGTCGGCAAAGATGTGCGTGTAGTACCAGGGCCGGTGCATCAGGTCGCGGTTGGGGCAGATCAGGCTCCAGTTCGCGCCATGGTCGTCGCTGCGGTACAGGCCGGTCTTGTCGCCCTCGGCCTCCAGCAGCGCGAACACCCGCCCGGACTGCGCGCCCGAGGCCGATACGCCCACCTTGCCCAGCTTGCCTTCGGGCAGGCCGTTGCGGCCGGACAGGTCCTCCCAGGTGTCGCCGCCGTCCATGGACCGCCACAGGCCGCAGCCCGGGCCGCCGCTGTTCAGGTGCCAGAAACTGCGCCGCGCCTCCCAGAAGGCGGCATACAGGATGCGCGGGTTGTGCGGGTCCATGGACATGTCCACCGCGCCGGCATCGGCGCTGCGGAACAGCACCTTCTGCCAGGTCTTGCCGCCGTCTCGCGAGCGGAACACGCCGCGCTCCTTGCTGGCGCCGAAGGCGTCGCCCAGGGCGGCCACGTAGACCAGGTCCGGGTCGTCCGGATGCACGCAGATACGGCCGATGTGGTGCGTGTCGCGCAGGCCGGTGTGGGCCCAGGTCCGGCCGGCGTCGGTGGACTTGTAGATGCCGTCGCCATAGGAGACGTCGATGCGGATACTGGTCTCGCCGGTGCCGGCATAGACCACGTTCGGGTCCGACCGCGAAACGGCGATGGCGCCGATGGAGGCGCTGGTGAAGGCGTCGTCCGACACGCAGCGCCAGTACACGCCGCCATCGGTGGTCTTCCAGACCCCGCCGGCGCAGGCCCCGAAGTAGAAGGTCATCGGGTCTTTCGGGTCGCCGGCGACTGCCACCACGCGCCCGCCGCGCGGCGGGCCGATGCAGCGCCACTTGAGGGCATCGAGCAGCAGGTTGTCGTCCGGTCGGGCGGCAGAGGCCATGGGTCGTCTCGTCAAGGTGGAACGGGAGATTCTGGGGGACGCTGCGCGGGTTTCGTCCCATCGGGCATCGGGCATCGCCCCGTTGACGCCGCGCCACGGATGCGGCTAGCGTCGGCGGCTGTCCCGAACCCCCAACCACCCAGGAGTCCAGCATGGGCACGACCATCACCTACCAGCGGCCGGACGGCGGCAGCGTCAATGGCTATCTCGCGCAGGGCCCCGCTGGCGCGCCTGGCATCGTCGTCATCCAGGAGTGGTGGGGCCTGAACGACCAGATCCGGGGTGTCGCCGACCGCGTGGCCCGGGCCGGGTTCACGGCATTGGTGCCGGACCTGTACCGGGGCAAGAGCACGGTGGAGGCCGAGGAGGCCCACCACCTGATGAGCAGCCTGAATTTCGGTGACGCCGCGTCGCAGGATGTTCGCGGCGCGGTGCAGCACCTGCGGCAGACCTGCAGCAAGGTCGGCGTCACCGGCTACTGCATGGGTGGTGCGCTGACGGTGCTGACCATGACCATGGTGCCGGAGGCCGATGCCGGGGTGGTCTGGTACGGGCTGCCGCCGCTGGAGTTCGTCGATGCCACCAAGATCAGCAAGCCGATGATGGCCCACTGGGCCACGCAGGACGCCGCCTTCGCGATCACCGCCGTCGATGCGCTGGAGGAGAAACTCAAGGCTGCTGGCGTCGCCTACACCGGCCACCGCTACCTGGCGCAACATGGCTTCGCCAACGAGACGGCGCAAGGCCCTGGCCGGCTGCCGATCACGCAGTACGACGCCGCCTGGGCCGAGCTGGCCTGGGACCGCACGTTTGCCTTCTTCGGCAAGCACCTCTGATCCCACCCACCCAACGGACACCACCATGAAGCTCACCCTGAAACTCGTGGCCACGCTCGCGGCCGCCGCCGCCATCGCATCCACGGCGGCGCTGGCGCAGCAGCGCCTGTTCTTCGGCATCGCCACCGGCGGCACCGGCGGCACCTACTACCCGCTGGGCGGCATGCTGGCCCAGCTGATCAGCAACAAGGCCACGGTCGGCGGCCAGAAGATCAGCGCCACGGCCGAGGCCGCCGGCGCCTCGGTGGGCAATGCGCGGCTGCTGGCCAACAAGGAGATCGAGTCCGCCTTCGTCGCGGCCGACATCCTGGACGCGGCCTTCACCGGCACCGGCCAGTTCAACGGCGCGGCCTTGAAGAACGTGCGCGCGCTCGGCGCCCTGTATCCCGAGACGGTGCAGTTCATCACCCGTGCCGACAGCGGCATCAACAGCGTGCGCGACCTCAAGGGCAAGAGCATCAGCTCCGGCGCGCCCGGCTCCGGCCAGTACCAGCTGCTGACCGACCTGCTGAAGGTCTACGGCATGAGCCGCGCCGACGTGAAGGAGGACTCCAGCTCCTTTACCCAGGCGGTGGACAAGATCAAGGACGGCAACCTGCATGCCACCCTGATCACGGCCGGGGTGCCGACCGCCGCGGTGACCGACTTCGCCAACAGCCATGCGCTGAAGGTGATCCCGCTGTCCGGCCCGGAGATCGCCGAGCTGCGGCGCCAGCAGCCCTACTACGCCGAGGTGCCGCTGCCGGCCAACACCTACAAGGGCCAGTCCGCCGCGGTGCCGACGCTGGCGGTGATGGCGGTGTGGGCCACGCATGACGCGCTGCCGGAGAACGTGGCCTACGAGGTGACCAAGGCGCTGTACGAGAACACCGCCATCATGGGCCAGGTGCATGTGCAGGGCCGCAACATCAGCCTGTCGACCGCCACCGCGGTGGGCACCGCCCCGCTGCACCCGGGTGCGGCGCGCTACTTTCGCGAGAAGGGCGTCCTGAAGTGAGGCCTGCAGCGCCGCGCTGGGCGCTGGCCTGGCCGGCCGGGCTGGCCGTCGCTGGCGGCCTGGCGCTGGCCGCGCCACGATGCGAGCTGGTGCTCAGCGACCACCGCGCCGGCACCGAACTGGCCCGCCTGCCGCTGGACAGTGCGGCACCCCAGGTGCGGGTGGCCTTCGTGCACTCTGTGCTCGGCACGCCGGTGGTCGACCACTACCGCTTCACGCCGCAAGCGCGGCTGGTGGAGGAGCGCTTCGAGGGCGAGGGCTACGGCCTGCCGCATGCGGCCGGGCCCGGCCAGACCCTGCGCCGCGACGGCACCGGCTGGGTACTGCAGCTCGACCGGGCGGTGGACCCCCTGGTCGTGAGGGCGCTGCCAGCGCAGCGCATGCGGCTGCTGCTGGACGACGGCACCGAGCTGCCGCTGGGCACGCTGGGTGCCGCCTCCATCCGCATCGACGCCAAGGGCTGCAGCGCTTGAGCGTCACCGCGGTCCCTGCCGCCCCCGACCAGGACGAAGTCGATCGCCTGATCGAGCAGTTCGACCCGGAGTCGAACTTCCGCCGCCTGGCCGGCCCGGTGGGGTTGTTCGTGATGCTGGTCGCGGTCGGGCTGTCCGGCTGGCACTACTACACCGCCGGGTTCGGGCTGCTCAACGAGATCGCCCACCGCGCGGTGCACCTGTGCGTGGTGCTCGGCCTGTGCTTCCTGGTCTTTCCGCGGCCGCAACGCCTGCCAGGGCCGTGGGAGTGGGTGGTATCGACCGGGCTGGCGGTGTTCTACCTGGTGCTCGCAGCGGAGCTTCTACGCGGGTCGGCGCAGGACGCTTCACCTGGAGCCCGCCTGGTCTTCGGCGCCGTGATGGTGGCCATTGCCGCGCTGTCGCTGCCGCTGCGTGCCTACGACGGCAGCCAGCAGCGGGTGTCCTGGCGCGACTGGATCTTCGCCGCGCTGGCGGCCGGCTTCTCGCTGTACCTGCTGGTGGGCTTCGACGACATCTTCATCCAGCGGCCGGGGCAGCACTCCACCGTCGACCTGATGTTCGGCGTCATCGCCATCGCGATGGTGCTGGAGGCCGCCCGCCGCACCTCCGGCGTCTTCCTGCCGCTGCTGTCGGTGGCCGCGGTGCTGTACGGCCTGCTCGGGCCCTGGCTGCCCGGCGACCTGGCGCACCGCGGCTACGGCGTGGCACGCCAGGTGGCCTATCTCTACAAGGGAACCGAGGGCATCTACGGCATTGCCGTCGGCGTGGTGGCGACCTTCGTCTTCCACTACGTGCTGTTCGGCGTGATGGCGCAGCTCACGGGGCTGGGCCAGCTGTTCGTGAACCTGGCCACCATCGCGGCCGGTCGGTTCTCAGGTGGCCCTGCCAAGGTCTGCGTGGTCACCTCCGGCCTGTTCGGCATGATCTCGGGCTCGGCCATCGCCAACGCCGTGACCACCGGCGTCATGACCATCCCGCTGATGAAGAAGGTGGGCTTCTCGCCGCGCTATGCCGGCGCGGTGGAGGCCTCGGCGGCCTGTGGCGGCCAGGTGACGCCGCCGATCATGGGGGCCGCGGCCTTCGTGATGGCGGAGTCGCTGGGCATCCCCTACAGCCAGTTGGTCATCGTGGCCATCGTGCCGGCGCTGATGCATTACCTGGCCATCCTGTGGATGGTGCACCTGGAGGCACGGCGGCTGCGGCTGTCCGGCATGCCGCCGGACGAGATCCCCGACCTGGCCTGGGTGCTGCGCAGCAGCTGGCACCTGTTCATCCCGCTGGTGGTGATGGTGACGCTGCTGCTGATGCAGTTCACGCCCTTCCTGGCCGCCTTCTGGGGCATCACGCTGACGGCGGTGTGCTCCTGGATTCCGCGCGGCCTGCAGGCGGTCTCGGCCCGGATGCGCCCGGGCCGCCCGCCCTGGGGCGTCGGCATGAACGGCCTGGCCATCACGCCGCGCGCGCTGGTGCGGGGCTTCGAGACTGGTGCCAAGGCCGCGCTCAGCATCGGCGCCTCCTGCGCCTGTGTGGGCTTCCTGCTGGGCATCCTGACGCTGACCGGCATGGGCTTCAAGTTCTCGTCCTTCGTCATCGACCTGTCGGGGCAGCTGGCCCAGTCCCTCCTGGTGCTGGACGTGTTCCGGTGGTTCGAGCTCAAGCAGGTGACGGTCTTCTTCGGCCTGATCTTCACCGCCCTGGCCTGCATCATCATGGGCACCGGCGTGCCCACCACGCCCACCTACATCATCCTGGCCGCCATCGTCGCGCCGGCGCTGGCCCAGCTGGGGGTGCCGCAGCTGGCCACGCACTTCTTCGTCTTCTACTACGGCGTGCTGGCCGACGTGACCCCGCCGGTGGCACTGGCGGCCTTTGCAGCGGCCGGGATCGCGCGCAGCGAGCCGATGGGCACGGGCAACACCGCCTTCCGCCTGTCGATGGGCAAGGCGCTGGTGCCCTTTGCCTTCGTCTACGCGCCAGTCCTGCTGTTTGTTGACTTCGCCTGGCTGCCCTTCCTGGGTGCGCTGACGGCCACGGTCATCGCGGTGCTGGGGCTGGGCGCGGCCTACACCGGGCACTGCGGCCGCACCATCGGCCGCCCGGCCTTCCTGGCGCTGAATGCGCTGTCGCTGCCGCTGGTGTTCTGCGACTGGCGGGTGACCCTGGTCTGCGGCAGCGCGGTGCTGGCCATCCTGGCCTGGCACGGGCGGCCGGGTGGGGATGGCACTGCGCATACGACGGCGGCACCCTCCTGATGGGCTCATGCCGTCCGCCGCACCGGGCCAGACGGCCGAACGCCCACTCAACCAAACCTCACCATGTCCAACCGTACCCTGGAATTCATCCTCGACTTCGGCAGCCCCAACGCCTACCTGTCCTGGCGCGTGCTGCCGGCGCTGTTGCAGCGCACCGGTGCCACGCTGATGGTCACGCCCTGCTTGCTGGGCGGCATCTTCAAGGCCACCAACAACCGCAGCCCGATGGAGGCCTTCGGGCCGGTCAAGGGCAAGATGGCCTATGAGCGGATGGAGATGCAGCGCTTCATCGCACGGCACGGGCTGACCGAGTTCCGCATGAACAGCCACTTCCCGGTCAACACGCTGCACCTGATGCGTGGCGCGGTCGCAGCGCAGATGGAGCCGGATCCGGCCGTGTTCACGCGCTACCTCGATGTGGCCATGCGCGGCATGTGGGAGCGCTCCCTCAAGCTGGACGACCCGGCGCTGCTGGCGGCGACGCTGGCCGAGAGCGGGCTGGACGCCGCGCGCCTGGGTGCGCGGATGCTGGACGCCGATGTCAAGCAACGGCTGGTCGACAACACGGCGGCGGCGGTGGAGCGTGGCGTGTTCGGCATACCGACGTTCTTAGTCGGCACCGAGATGTGGTTCGGCAAGGACCGGCTGCGCGACGTCGAGGACTACCTGCTCGCGGCAGGCTGATCGCAACGCAGCGTACGCCGCGCAGCGTCCAGCAGCGGCAGCGGCAACGTCGGGTCGGCCAGCAGCCGCATCAGCAGCAGGCCGCGCGCCGCCGGCGCGGTGACCACCTCGGCCCCATCTGCACCGGCGGCCGGTGGCACTGCGCCCGGCGCCAGCAGCATGAGCCGCAGCGGCCGACGGCCGGCCTGGCGGTCATGCACGACGAAGAAGTTGTCGGTGTTGTCCGCATACAGCGCCACCGACCAATAGCCCGGCACCGGGGGGTCGGCCGTCACCGTCAGCGGCCCGGCCGTCAGGTCATAGGCGCACAGCGCATACAGCAGGTCGGGGCTGGGCATGACGATGCGGCGCTGGGTGTGGTCGGTCGGCGCCGGATACACCGGCTGCGGTGCCGTGCCCATGGCCACCAACCCTTGCAGCACCGCCCGCATCACCACCCGGGGATAGGCCCAGATGGTGGCCAAGTGCACCACCGCCGCCAGCAGCAGCGCCAGCGGCAGGTGCAGGCGCCAGTTCACCGACCGCATGGCGCCGCTCATGAACACGACCCCACGGCGCGGATGGCCGGCGGCTCCAGCCGCTGGGGCATGGCCGCCAGCTCGGCCACGGGCTGGTACAGACGCAACGTCAGCACCAGGCCCCGGTCGCCTGGTGTCGGCAGCCAGGCGCCGTCGTCTTCGGGCCGCGCCAGGCCCGTGTGCAGCACGAACTGCCCGCTGCCGTCCAGCCGCGCCTGCGCACCGGCCAGGCTGTAACGGTGCTGGGGGTCGGCAAACAGGAAGAAGTCATCGGCATAGGCCGTGATGCTCCACCAGCGCGCCGGCGGCGGCACGCCCTCGATGCGATAGCGGCAGCGGCTGCGCAGCGGCGCGCCGGTGTCGTCGCGGTCAGCGACAAAGTACAGCGTCTCGGCACGCGACAAGGCCAGCAGGCCCACGCGCGCCACCTTGGCCCGCGTGTAGAGGTCGGCATCGACACTTCCGCTGACCAGGCTGGTGCGCCAGGCACCGACCTGGATATCCGACCCCATTAACGGCAGCCGCAGGAAGGCCAGCGTGGCCGCCAGGCCGGCGGCCACAGCCCCGACGTAGACCAGCACGAGCTTCAGGCCGTTTCGCATCGGGGTGGATGGTAGGCAGCGGAGCGGGCGTGGCGGCTCATGGTTCGCCCCTGCCAGCAGACCGATGGTTCCGCTGTAACGGCATGTACGCGGCCGCGCCGGCAATCCATCACGCCTTTGGGCTCCGCCCCCCCATTCAGCGGGGTACCCATGGCGCGTGGGGTTGCCACACTGTCGGCCATCGGAGACCGCGAGGTCGACCGACCCAGATCAAACCCCAGGGAGCCTTCCATGTCCAGCCTGAAACGCCTCGTCATCGTCGCCGCCTGTGCGATGGCCGGCGTCGCGCAGGCGGACCCCTCGCCTGCTGAAGGCTCGGCCATCGCCACAGCGCCCGATGCGGCGTCCGGCACCGTCGCCGGCGCGGCCAGCACCCCTGCAGCGGCCGTCCACGCCGCCGTCAGTTCGGTGCCAGAACCCGGCACGCTGGGCCTGCTTCTCGCAGGCCTGGGCGTGATGGCCTTCATCGCGCGCCGCCGCCCCCACGCCGACTGACCAGGCCCTTCCCGTCCGCGTCTGAACCCGGAAGTCCGGAACGGGCTCATAGCGGACGATGGAACCCACTGCTCGCCCCTTACTTGTGCGCGGCAAGGCTGGGGCCGACGGGCTGGGCGGCCAGAATGAGGCGCCTGTCCCTGCGGGCCACACGGTCGCGCTTGCAAGCGCGAC
>JBJXHB010000136.1:0-4079 GCA_046160725.1 Aquabacterium sp. | reverse complement strand
GACCCGGCGCAGGGCGCGGTGGCCATCGCCGAGACCGTCGAACCCGGCATGCACCTGGCCTGGTGCCGCCGCGACACCGACGCCGCGCGGCGCGACCTGGTCCGCATCTGCAGCGAGATCCGCGACGCGCTGGAGCCGGATGATGATGACGCCACTGGCGCCGACCCGCCTGCCATCGCCGGCGCCGTCTACATCAGCTGCTCCGGCCGCGGCGGTCCGCACTTCGGCGGCCCCAGCGCCGAGCTGCAGATCGTGCAGCGCGCGCTGGGCGACGTGCCGCTGGTGGGCTTCTTCGCCGCCGGCGAGATCGCCCGGCAGCATGTGTATGGCTACACGGGCGTGTTGACGGTGTTTGCACGCTGATCGGCGCTGTCGCCAGGACAGCGCCGCGGGTTAGAGTCGCGCCGGCCGACCCACCACCCCGGCCACCCACCCCACGATGAGCGTTGTCGCCGCCACCGAAACCGACCCGGCCACCCCCGCGGCCGCCGATGCCCGCCAGGCCCAACGCCAGGCCGTCATCACGGCCCAGCGCCAGCGGGTGGTGGCCGCGCTGGCGCCGCTGCTGCCGCCGCATGCGCTGCTGTACCGCAGCGAGGACACCGTGCCCTACGAGTGCGACGGCCTCACCGCCTACCGGGCGCTGCCGCTGGCCGTGGCCCTGCCGGAGACCGAGGCCCAGGTGTCGGCCGTGCTGGCCGCCTGCCATGCCTTGAACGTGCCGGTGGTGGCGCGCGGCGCGGGCACCGGGCTGTCCGGCGGCGCGATGCCGCACGAGCTGGGCGTGACGCTGTCGCTGGCGCGCTTCAACCGCATCCTGCGCATCGACCCGGGCAGCCGCACGGCGGTGGTGCAGTGCGGCGTGCGCAACCTGGCCATCTCCGAGGCCGCGGCGCCTTTCGGCCTGTACTACGCACCGGACCCGTCGAGCCAGATCGCCTGCACCATCGGCGGCAACGTGGCCGAGAACTCCGGCGGCGTGCATTGCCTGAAGTACGGCCTGACGCTGCACAACGTGCTGGCGGTGCGCGGCTTCACGGCGGAGGGCGAGGCGGTGACCTTCGGCTCGGAGGCGCCGGACGTGCCCGGGCTGGACCTGCTGGCCGCCGTGGTGGGCAGCGAGGGCATGCTGGCTGTCATCAGCGAGGTGACGGTGCGGCTGACGCCCAAGCCGGCGCTGGCGCGCTGCATCATGGCCAGCTTCGACGACCTGCGGCGCGCCGGCGACGCGGTGGCCGCCATCATCGCCGCCGGCATCATCCCGGCCGGCCTGGAGATGATGGACAGGCCGATGACCGCGGCGGTCGAGGACTATGTGCACGCCGGCTACGACCTGGACGCCGCCGCCATCCTGCTGTGCGAGAGCGACGGCACGCCGCAGGAGGTGGCCGAGGAGATCGACCGCATGCTGTCGGTGCTGTCGGGCTGCGGCGCCACGCGCCTGGAGGTCAGCCGCGACGAGGCCCAGCGCCTGACCTTCTGGAGCGGGCGCAAGAATGCCTTCCCGGCGTCCGGGCGCATCAGCCCGGACTACATGTGCATGGACTCCACCATCCCGCGCCGGCGCATCGCCGACATCCTGGTGGCCATTGCGGAGATGGAGGTGCGCTACGGCCTGCGCTGCTGCAATGTCTTCCATGCCGGCGACGGCAATCTGCATCCGCTGATCCTGTTCGATGCCGCCGACGCCGACCAGCTGCACCGGGCCGAGCTGTTCGGTGCGGAGATCCTGGAAACCAGCGTCGCCATGGGCGGCACCGTCACCGGCGAGCATGGCGTGGGCATCGAGAAGCTCAATTCGATGTGCGTGCAGTTCTCGCCGGCCGAGCGCGAGCAGCAGATGGCGCTGAAGCGCGCCTTCGACCCCGCCGGACTGCTGAACCCGGGCAAGGTGATCCCGACGCTGAGCCGCTGCGCCGAGTACGGTCGCATGCATGTGAAGCGCGGACTGCTGCCCTTCCCGGAGCTGGAGCGCTTCTGATGGATGTCGCCGCAGACCCGGCGCTGGCCGGGCTGGTCGACCGGGTGCGGGCCGCACAGGCCGCGCGCACGCCGTTGTGCATCACCGGCGGCGGCAGCAAGGCGTTCTACGGCGGCCTGCCACGGGGCGAGCCGCTGTCCACCGCCGGCCTGTCGGGCATCAGCAGCTACGAGCCGAGCGAGCTGGTGGTCACCGCCCGTGCCGGCACGCCGCTGGTGCAACTGGAGGCCGCGCTCGCCGAGGCGGGACAGTGGCTGGCCTTCGAGCCGCCGCGGTTTCGCGCCATGGCCGGCGATGCGGCGGGCATTGCCGGCGGCACCGTCGGCGGCATGGTGGCGGCCGGCCTGGCCGGCCCGGGCCGCATGGCCGCCGGCGGCGTGCGCGACCATGTGCTGGGGCTGACGATGCTCAATGGCCGCGCCGAGGTGCTGAGCTTCGGCGGGCAGGTGATGAAGAACGTCGCCGGCTACGACGTGTCCCGCCTCATGGCCGGCTCGCTGGGCGTGCTGGGGGTGATCCTGGAGGTGTCGCTCAAGGTGCTGCCGCGGCCGCTGACGACGCTGTCGCTGCGCTTCGAATGCAGCCAGGCCCAGGCCACCGACCAGCTCAAGGCCTGGGCCACCGAGCCGTTGCCGATCACCGCCACGGCCTGGTGGAGCGGCGTGCTGGTGCTGCGCCTGGCAGGCGCCGCCGCGGCGGTGCAGGCCGCACACCAGCGCCTGGGCGGCGAGGTGGTGGAGCCCGCGCTGGCCGAGGCCTTCTGGGGCGGCCTGCGCGACCACACCGACGAGTTCTTCCAGGGCGCCCAGCGGGCCGTCGCCAGCGGTGCCACGCTGTGGCGCCTGGCGGTGCCGCCGACGACGCCGCCGTTGGCACTGCCGGGCGAGCAACTGGTGGAGTGGCACGGCGGCCAGCGCTGGGTGGTGACCACGGCCCCAGCGGCCACGCTGCGGGACGCGGCAGCCGCCGTGGGCGGCCATGCGGTGGCCTTCCGCCGCGGCCAGGGCGTCACGGCGTTTGCGGCGCTGTCCGCGCCGCTGGCCCGCATCCAGCGCCAGATCAAGCAGGCCTTCGACCCTGACGGCCTGTTCAACCCGGGGCGGCTTCATGTCGAGTGGTGACATGGACGGCCCGATGGTCGAGGCGGTTGTGCCGGGCATCGAGGACCGCATGGCGGCCTACTACGTGCAACGCGCCGCCTACTACGAGCGCGTCTACCACCGACCCCACCGCCAGCCCGACCTGCGGGCCATGGAGGCCTGGCTGCCGGGCGTCTTTGCCGGCCGGCGCGTGCTGGAGGTCGCCACCGGCACTGGCTGGTGGACGCCGCATGCCGCGCGTGACGCCGCCTTCTGGCTGGCCACCGACCTCAACCCCGAGCCCCTGGCCATCGCGCAGGCCAAGCCCGCCATGCCCGCCTGTGTGCGCTATGCGCAGGCCGACGCCTACGCGCTGGCGGGCGTGGCCGAGCACGGCCCCTTCGATGCCGCGTTTGCAGGCTGCTGGTGGAGCCATGTGCCGCTGCAGCGCCTGCCGCAGTGGCTGGACAACCTGCACGCCCGGCTTCAGCCCGGGGCCCGGGTGGTGATGCTGGACAACGCCTACGTCGAAGCCGACTCCACCCCGCTGAGCCACCGCGACGCGCACGGCAACACCTACCAGCGCCGCACGCTGGACGACGGCGGGGTGCACGAGGTCTTGAAGAACTTTCCGACCTTCGAGCAGGCGGCCGGGATGTTGGGCCCACGTGCCCGCGATGCCCGATGGCGGCGCTGGGACCACTACTGGGCCCTGGACTACTGGCTCGACTGATGCAAACCACCCTCGCCCCCGAGTTCAAGGGCACGCCCGACGGCGATGCCGCACAGGCCATCCTGCGCAAGTGCGTGCACTGCGGCTTCTGCACCGCGACCTGCCCGACCTACCAGTTGCTGGGCGACGAGCTGGACGGCCCGCGCGGGCGCCTCTACCTGATCAAGCCGGTGCTGGAGGGCGCCGTGCCGACGCGCGCCACGCAAATCCACCTGGACCGCTGCCTGACCTGCCGCAACTGCGAGACCACCTGCCCCAGCGGCGTGCAGTACGGCCACCTGGTGGA
>JBJXHB010000135.1:0-2885 GCA_046160725.1 Aquabacterium sp. | reverse complement strand
GTCACAACCGATCAGCGCGGCCAGTGACTGCAGGTCGGTGCAGGTCTTGACCGCACCAGCTGCCTGCGCGACGCAGAAATCGGGGAAGCCCTGGGCCAGCGTCAGGATGGGGTCGTCAAACACGTTCCAGGCCACGCCGCCAGGCTGCCCCAGTACATGCACTGCCGCCTCCGAGTAACCCTGGGTCTCGTCATGGAAACGCGCACCGCGCGTATTGAGCTGGATGCCGCCTTCCATCATCAAGGCCCAGCTGATCAGCGCGCCCTGCGGCACCGCCCATGAGCCATGGCCCTGGCAGCCGCCCAGGTCAGCCAAGCCTGCGCCCAACTGTCGACCCCAGGCGATGGCGCTGCCGTCGTTGCCGGCGTGGCCGGCAAAGACCGCGTCTTTCATCGCTGGCAGCAGTTCCTGCACCAGGGCCGCATTGCCGCCAAAACCGTTGCAGGCCAGCAGCAGCGCGCGACAGGCCAAGTGCTCGGTGCGGCCGTCTGGGCGCGCGTAGCCCACGCCCACCAGCCGGCCGCTGCTGTCGCACCACAGCTCATGCACCAGCGCCTGCGTCAGCAGAACGGCCCCGGCCCTTGCGGCAGCGGTGTCCAGGGCCGCCATCAGCGCCGCGCCGGTGCGCTGCGGCAGGCTGTGCATGCGCTGCACGCCGTGGCCTGGGTAGAGAAAGCCGTCCAGCAGCTCGAAGGGCAAGCCATGCTGCGCTTGCAGTTCATCCATGGCTTCGGTGATGGCCTGCGTGTAGGCCGCCACCAACGGCGGTGCGGCCTGGCCGTGGGCCTTGGCCTGGATGTCGGCGGCAAACCGTTCGGCGTTGTCGTCGGTGATGCCGGCGGCCTGTTGCACGGCCGTGCCGGCGGCGGGAATGAAGCCGGACGACAAGGCGGTGGAGCCTTGCGGCACGGCGTCGCGTTCCAGCAGCACGCAGTCGATGCCGGCGCCACGCAAGCCGAGGGCAGCCACCAGCGCGCAGGCACCGGCGCCGACGATGGCCGCCGGCACCTCGGGGGTGCCGGCCGGCATCTGCGAAGCCGAGACGACCCTGGGCGTCATGGCGTGGCCCTGCGCCGCTTGAGCTGCGGCACCAGGCCACCGGCTTCCACCATGTCCAGCAGAAAGCCGGGAATCGGGTCAATCGGCAGCCGTTCGCCCGTGTCCAAGGTGATGTGGCCCTGGCGCGCATCGAAGCTCAAGGCCACGCCGTCGCCGATTCGGCCGGCCTGCGGGCAGGTCAACAACAGCAGCCCGACGTTGAAGGCGTTGCGAAAGAACAGCCCGGCGAACGACGGCGCCACCACGGCGGCCACGCCCAGGTGCACCAGCACCGAGGCGGCTTGTTCGCGTGAGGAACCGATGCCGAAGTCAGGCCCCGCCACCAGCACGTCGCCCGCGCGAACGCCGGCGGCAAACTCGGGCCTCAGCGTCTGCAGGCAGGACCGGGCCACCACGTCCAGGCCGAACTTCATCGTGTGGCCTGGCGCCAACTGGTCGGTGTCGACTTCGGCGGGCAAGGTCCAGGTTCTCATGCCAGCATCTCCCGCGCATCGGCAATGTGGCCGCGCATGGCCGATGCCGCCACCGTGTAGGGCGACGCCAGATACACCTGGGCTGTGGCGGCGCCCATGCGGCCTTTGAAGTTGCGCGCAATGGACGAGATCACGGTCGCGCCTTCGGCAATCGCGGCACCGTAGCCGGCGCAGGCGCCGCAGGCGCTGGGCAGGAGCGTGGCGCCGGCGTCGGTCAAGCGGCGCAAAGTTCCGTCGGCTTCTGCGGCTGCAGCGTCTTTCACGCTGGCCGGCGCCACCAGCAACTGCACCCCGGGCGCGACGTGACGGCCTGCCAGCACGCGGGCCGCGGCACGCAGGTCTTCGAGCTTGGCGCCGGTGCAGGCACCGATGTAGGCCACGTCGATCGGCGTGGGGTCGATCGCATCCACCGCACGCACGTTGGCCGGGCTGTGTGGCAGCGCCACCTGTGGCGCCAGGGTCGACGCGTCCCAGGCATGGCGCACGCCGGGCGCATCTTCGTCGCTGTGCCAGGGGGCGGTGTCGACACCCGGGGCCCCCATGCGCGCCAGCCACTCGCGCGTGGTGTCATCGGGTGCCACCAGGCCGGCCTGCGCGCCGAGTTCGGCGCTCATGTTCGACAGCGTCAGGCGCTCGGCCATCGACAAGGCGGCCACCGCTTCACCGCAGAACTCCACCGCCTGGTAGCGGCCGCCGTTCATGCCGTGACGCGCAAGCATGGCCAGCATCATGTCCTTGGCGCTCACGCCATCGGCCAGGCGCCCGCTCCAACGCATGAAGATCGTCTGCGGCACCTGCAGCCAGATCTGGCCGGTGACCACCACGCCCAGCATTTCGGTCGAGCCCACGCCAAACATGTAGGCGCCGAAAGCGCCGCCGGTGGGCGAATGCGAATCGCCGCCCACGCAGAACAGGCCGGGCCGGATGTGACCTTGCTGCGGCACCACCACATGGCAGATGCCCATCGAGTCGTACACATGCGGTAGCCGCTGTTCGGCCGCCCAGTCGCGCGCGATCTTCACGATGCGGCGCGACTCGTCATCGGCCTCGGGCACGTAGTGGTCCATCACCAGCACCACCTTGTTGCGGTCCCAGATCGTTGCGCCCAGTTCTTCCAGCATCGGTTTCAAACGCCGAGGGCCGCTGCTGTCGTGGAACATCGCCAGGTCGACGCGGCAGGTGACGATCTCGCCCGGCGTGACATGCGTGCGCCCGGCGGCGCGGGCGATGAGCTTCTGGGCCAGGGTGGTGGCGGTCATGTCGTCAACGCCTTCTCAGTCCGGCGTGGCGTTGGCGTAGCGCACGAGCTTCTCCCAGCGCGGCACGTCGGCACGCACGAAGGCGGCGAAGTCC
>JBJXHB010000134.1:0-14501 GCA_046160725.1 Aquabacterium sp. | reverse complement strand
CGGTGGGCACCTGCCGCATGGGGCGTGGCGACGACCCGCAGGCGGTGGTCGACAGCCGGCTGCAGGTGCGCGGCCTGGCCGGTCTGTGCATCGCGGATGCCAGCGTGATGCCCACCATCACCTCAGGCAACACCAATGCACCGACGCTGATGATCGCGGAGCGGGCGGCCCACCATCTGCTGGCCGCCACCTGAGCGCTTGTCATCTGAGCGGCCGTCACCGTGCCGGTGGGTCGGCGGCGCGCGGGGAAGTCCCGATGCCCGGTGCCGACTGGGCGCGGGAGGATCGCAGCCGCAATGGTCGGGCGGGCAACCACAGCCCCATGGCCAGGGTGCTGAGGAGAGACAGCCGCCGCCCCCGATGGCCGGCGGACCCGGCACAAGGCGCCGCGGTGCATGGGCACCCGGCGCCTTGTCCAGGGTGCGGGTGGGCCGGCTGCGCCGGAGATGCATTGTCGCAGCCCCGCTGTTCGGCGCCTCGCCCAGGCGGGCTGCCGCTAGTCTCGAGCATCCGTCCATTCCCGGCCCCGACCATGCCCGTCGCCGCACAGCTGCGCACCCTCGAGATCGACCTGCCGGCCCAACCGCAGTCGCTGGTCAAGCTGTCCCTGCTGTTGGCCGAGGAGGACACCAACCTCCAGGCCGTCTCGCGTCTGATCGAGACCGACATGGCGCTGGCCGCCGCCGTGCTGAAGGCGGTCAACTCCTCGCTCTATGCGATGAAGACCCGCGTGCAGAGCGTGCATCAGGCCATCACCTTCCTTGGCATGCGCGAGGTCGCGGGCATCACCTATGAGTTCGGTCTGCGCTCGGCCTTCCCGCCCCTGCCGGAGCTGGAGCCGATCTGGCAGCGTGCCGCCCAGCGCGGCCTGCTGATGGGGCGGCTGGCGCAGTCGCTGGGGCTGGACGCCTGGGCCGCACATTCAGCCGGGCTGTTCGAGGAGTGTGGCAAGGCCGTGCTGCTGCGCCACGAGACCGACCACTACCGCACGATGTTGCGCGCGGCGGCCGACGACACCGAGTTGGCGCAAATGGAACACGCCGGCTTCGGTGTCAGCCACGACGCCCTGGGCGCCGCGCTCTGCGAGAGCTGGGGGCTGGGTCCGGCCGTGCTGTCCAGCGTGCGCCACCATGTCGCGGTGCAGGCCACAGGCCAGCTGCCGCAGCCGCCGCAGCGCCATGCGGTGCTGGCGCTGTCAGCCGTGATCGCCGCGCTGGTGAACACGCCCGAGCGCCTGGACGAGACCGTGATCGCGGTCGTGCCGCAGGCCGACCTTGACCAGGATGCGGTGCTGCGCATGGTGCGACGGCTGCAGGACCAGTTCGCACACGCCCTGCAGCGGCGCGCCTGATGCCATCGGTCCGGATCCACGACCCGTCAGGCCGACGCGCATGACATCGACGCGACGCGACACCAACATGCCGGCACAGCTGCCGCTGCCACCGGCACTGGTGAATGCACCACGGGTGCTGCGCCCCGGTGGCCACCCCTGGCGCCAGCTGCCGCTGCCATTGCGGCCGGCGCCGGATCCGTCACCGACACAGGGCCGCTGACGCACGGCCTGGCCGGCTCAGGCGTACCAGACCACCGGCTTGCGGGCTTCGCTCCAGCGCTCGAAGCTGGGCCCGTAGACCTCCTCAATGCGGTTGCGCTTGACCTTCAGTGTCGGCGTGATGAAGCCGTTGTCCACGCTCCAGGGCTCGGTGACGAGGATCAGGCTGTCCAGTTGCTCGTGCGGGTCCAGCGTGGCATTGACGGTCTGCAGGTGGGCGGCCAGCGACTGCTCGAGATCGGCCCGGCCAGCCGGATCGCGGGCGCGCGCAATCGCCTCGAGGTTGAGCATCAGGATGCCCAGTGGCTGCCCCAGGTTGGCGCCGGTGACGCAGCAGGCCTCGACAGCGGTGTGCATCACCAGCTTGTCTTCGATCGGCGCCGGCGCAACGTACTTGCCCTTGCTGGTCTTGAAGAGGTCCTTCACGCGGCCGACGATGCGCAGGTTGCCCTCGGCATCGAGCTGGCCCTTGTCGCCGGTGTGCAGCCAGCCGTCGTCGGTGAAGGCGGCGCGGGTCTGCTCCGGCTCCTTGTAGTAGCCCAGCATCATGGCGCCGCACTTGACCTGCACCTCGTTGTTGACCGGGTCCAGGCGGCATTGCACGCCGTCGTAGGGCTGGCCCACCGTGCCGGGCCGCGGCTTGCCCGGCAGCGTGGCATGCGAGACGCCGCAGTTCTCGGTCATGCCGTAGGCCTCGACGATGTCCAGGCCGAGCGCGGTGTACCAGCGCAGCAGCTCTGGCGGCATCGGCGCAGCGCCGCCGGCAGCCAGCTTGCATTGGTCCAGGCCCAGGGCCCCCAGCACCTTGCGGCGGACGATGCCGCTGAGGATGGGGATGCGCAGCAGGCGCTTCAGCTTGGCTGGCGGCATCTTGGCGCCGACACCCTGCTGGAACTTGACCCACAACCGCGGCACCGAGAAGAACACCGTCGGCCGCGCCCGCTGCAGGTCGGCGGTGAAGGTCTCCAGGCTCTCCGCGAAGAACACCCGCATGCCGGTGGCCAACAGGCCGAACTCGACCAGCGCACGTTCGGCCACATGGGCCAGCGGCAGGTAGCTCAGCATGCGCGCGCTGCTGTCCAGGTCGGTCATGCGCTTCAGGCCCGACTGGATGCCCCAGCCGACGGTGCCGAAGCTGTGCATCACGCCCTTGGGCATGCCGGTGGTTCCCGACGTGTACATGATGGTGGCCAGGTCGTCGGCCGGGCGGACCGGGTTGTCGGTGAGGGGCGCCGTGCGGGCCACGATGTCGGTCCAGGGCGTGTAGGCATTGGCTGGCGCCAGTGGCAGGCCCACACAGGGCAGGTCGGCGGGGATGCCGGGCTTCATGGTGTCGAAACCGTCGAGCTTGCCGACGAACAGCAGCCGCGCCTCGCTGTGGGTCAGGATCTGGCGGATGGTCTCCGCGGCCAGCGTGGGGTACAGCGGCACCGAGACACCGCCCGCCATCCAGATGGCCCAGTCGGCCATCATCCACCAGGCGGTGTTCTTTGAAATCAGCGCCACCTTCACGCCCGGGCCCACGCCCTGGCTGCGCAGGTAGGCCGCCATGCGCCGGGTCTCGTCCATCACCTGCCGCCAGGTGAAGTCGCGCACCACGCCGCCGCCCATCGGCTGTGTGAAGACCACCCGGTCCGCGGCCGTCTTCTCCCAGTGGTAAAGACGTTGCAGCGCCAGGGTGTCCGGCGGGGCGATGGCGGTGTTCATGACGGTCCTTTGTCGGGCGCGGCCGATGGTCCGGCAGCGAGGTCCGGCCGCGCCAGCGCCTGGCGGGCCAAGTCGGCAGCGTAGTCGCCCCTCGCCGCCGGGCGGACGGGACTTTCCTCTACAGGGGATCCACGCTTGCAATGGCCGCCGAGCCCGCCGGCCGGGTGCGCGCCCGCATCTATCAGGGTGCCCGGCCCTGCAGGAAGCCGGCCTCCAGCATCAGCACCTCTCCGGTGGTCTTGGCGGCACCGGCGCCCAGCCAGTAGGCCATGTCGGCCGCGTCCTCAGGCTGGATCACCTCGGCCAGCGCTGCGCGGGTGGTGAAGGCCTTGACCGCTGCGGCATAGCGCTGCTCGCCCAGGCCGTTTTTCAGCCAGGGCGTATCGACCAGCCCCGGCGCGATCGCATTGACCCGGATCTCGGGGCCCAGCGTGCGGGCCAGCGAGATGGTCAGTGTGTTCAGCGCGCCCTTGCTGGCCGAGTAGGCGATGCAGGAGCCGGCGCCGTGCTTGGATGCCACCGACGAGATGTTGACCACGGCGGCAGGCGGATGGCGCCGCAGCAGCGGCACCAGCGCGCGCGTCATCTGCCAGGTGCCGACCACATTGACGGCATAGATGCGCAGGAAGTCCTCGGCCTGCAGGCCGTCCAGGTCGCGCATCGGCACGAACTTGGTCGTGCCGGCGTTGTTGACCAGGACATCGCAGCGCCCGAAGTGCTCCTCCACACGGCCGGCCAGCGCGCGGCACTGGTCGTCCTGCGCGACATCGGCCTGCACCACCAGCGCGTCCGCCCCAAGCGTGCGGCAGTCGGCCGCCACCGCCTCGGCCGGCGCCGGGTCGCGCGAAAAGTTGACGACCACGTCCCAGCCCTCGCGGGCATAGCGGCGGACGGTGGCCGCCCCGATGCCCGACGAAGAACCGGTGACGACACAGACGCGGCGGTTGGACATGCTGGGGCTCCGATCGGTTGGACGGCAGCGCGCCGCTGGTTGCACGCGGCGCGGGTGGATGCCCAGCCGGGGTCGGCTGCGCAGGCGGCTTCAGGCGGGACGGTCGCCGGGCGCGGCAGCCCGCTTGCGGCCGTGGATCATCGCCGCCAGCAGGTTCTCGCGCTGACGCCATGACGACAGGGCCACACCGGCCAGGTGCAGCGGCACCAGCAGCCCGAACGACCAGCCTGACACGGCGTGCAGGGTGGCCACCGTGGCATCGCCCCAGAAACGGTCGGTCACGGACAGTGCGCCGGTCACGCCGGCGACCAGGGCACAGCCCAGCAGCGCCAGGATCATCCAGGCGCCGAGCGGGTTGTGGCCCAGGTGGCGCGGCTCGCTGCCACGCCACAGGCCGCGTGCATGGGCCCAGGTCGCCGCAGGCCCGCGGACAAAGCGCTTGAATGCGGCCTCTCCGGCGCCCGGCCACAGGCCGACTCCGGTCCGCACCAGGGCCAGCATGCCCGCCGCATAGCCCAGTGTCTCGTGCCACACGCCACCATGGTGGTCCCACAGGCAGGCCAGCACCGTCAGCGCCAGGGACCAGTGGAACAGCCGCAGCCACAGGGGCCAGACGCCGACGTCGGCGTCCTCCGCCGCAGACCGGTTGATCGGTGGCGCCACGGCCGGATGTCCCGATGGACCTGGAGCGGACACCGACTCAGCGGGCCTTGGTCGGCACCGGGGCCAGCGTCACCGGATGGAAGTACGCCTCCACCCGCTTGCCGGTCTCGTCCAGCGCATAGACCTCCCAGCAGCCGCCATCCTCCTTGATGCGGCGCACCTGCCAGCCGCGGGCCTTGAGCTGCTCCTCGAGCTTGCTCGCGGGCTGCCAGCCCTGCCGCGGGCCGGAGTCGCAGGTGGCCAGGCCGGTGGCGGCGGCCGTGCCCGCGGCACTGGCCAGGGCCAGCGTCAGGATCAGGTGGGCGGCCCGTCGGGCAAGCGCGTTCGGTGGGGTCATGGTCATGGTTCCTTGAGGGCCTGGATTCCGGGCCGGCCACCCGATGGTGCCTGCGGCATGTAAAGGCATTGCGAACGGCCCGCCACGCACGGGCAAGGCCGCATTCCCGGCTTGGGGTGACACCGCTACATTGGGCCGCATCCGCACCAACCCACCGACGGAGACGACCATGGACAGAAGGCATTTTCACTGGCGCGCAGCGGCCGGGCTGGCAGCGGCTGCGGGCCTGGGCCTGTCGAGCCGTCAGGCCGGGGCGCAGCCACGTCCCGCCGGGCCCGGCGGCTTCCCGGCACAGCCGATCAAGCTGATCGTGCCGTACCCGGCCGGCGGCATCGTCGACGTGGTGATGCGCGCGGTGACCGACCCGTTGTCGGCCGAACTGCCGCAGCGCATCCTGGTCGAAAGCCGCACCGGTGCCGACGGACGCATCGGCGTCAACGCGGTGGCCCAGGCCGCGCCGGACGGCTACATGCTGCTGGCGGCCACGCCCATCATCGCCGTCGGCGAGCACCTGTTTGCGGACATGGCCGGCCGATCGAAGGACTTCGCCGGCGTCTGCGCCATCGCGGCGCCCAGCTCGGTGTTCGTCTGCTGGTCCGGGCTGCCGACGCGCACGCTCAAGGAGTTCGTCGCCGCGGCGGCGGACAAGCCGGATGCGATGAACGTGGCCAACCCGGGCAGCGGCAGCAGCATCCACCTCGGCCAGGAGCTGCTGTTCGAGCGCGCCGGCGTGCGGGTGACCAATGTCAACTACCGTGGCCAGCCGCCGTCACTGATCGACATGGCCGAGGGCCGGGTGCACTTCGGCCTGATCTCCACGCCGCTGGCCCTGCCGCTGATCGGCAATGGCAAGCTGCGCGCCCTGGCCGTGAACGCGGCCCGCCGGGTCCGCGCCCTGCCGGACGTGCCCACCATCGCCGAGGCCGGCTTCCCGGATGCGCTGGTGCAAAGCTGGTACGGCGCCGCAGTGCCCGCACGTACACCGCCAGCCATCACCGCCTGGCTGTCCGAGCAGTTCATGCGCACGCTGGCCCAGCCCGATGTCCGGGCCAAGCTCGAGGGCATGAGCGCCGACGTGATGGCGCTGGGTGCCACGGCCTTCGATGCGCTGATCGAGGCCGAGACCCGGCGCTGGGGCGACCTGATCCGCAAGCGCGGCATCAAGGCCGGCTGAGCGCGCGCGACGGCAGGGGCCCGATGGCCCCCGAGGGCCTCAGGCCGCGGCCGGCTGGGTGCAGAAGCAGCAGATCTTGTTGCCGTCCAGGTCGCGGAAGTAGGCGCCATAGAAGCCGGGGCCGCGCTCGCCCGGCTTGCCTTCGTCGATCGAGCCCAGCGCCACCGCCTTGGCATGCAGGGCATCGACCTTGGCGCGCTGGTCCATCACCAGCGCGATCATGGTGCCGTTGCCCCAGGTGGCGGGCCTGCCGTCGTAGGGCTTCATCAGGCCGAAGGCCGGCTTCTCCCAACTGACGCCCCAGCACAGGCCGCGGTCGCCGAACTCCATCAGGCGCTTGACGCCGACGGTGTCGAACAAGGCGTCGTAGAAGGCGGTGGCACGGGGCAGGTCGTTGGTGCCGACGATGGTGTAGCCGATCATCGTGTGTCTCCGGAATGAGCTGGATGGACATCCAGTATGCAACTCGGGCGCCTGGCTGACATCAGGGTCAATGCGGAGGCGCCCGGCGGGCGCCCATCAGCGCCGGAACCGGAACACCGCCGTGCTGGCGCGCAGGTTCGGCCAGCGCCGGACGATGCGGCCATCGGTGATGCCGAAGCTGTCGTCGATGTGCAGGCCCATGCGGCGCGCCAGCACACCGAAGTCGGCATGCGTGCCGACCCGGATGTTGGGCGTGTCGTACCACTCGTACGGCAGCGCGCGCGTCACCGGCATGCGTCCGCGCGCCACGGCCAGACGGTTGGGCAGGTGCGCGAAGTTCGGAAACGCGACGATGCCGCAGGCACCCACGCGTGCCGTCTCGCGCAGCATGCGCTCGGCATTGCGCAGATGCTGCAGGGTGTCGATCTGCAGCACCACGTCGAAGCTGCCGTCGTCGAAGAGCGCCAGCCCGTCCTCCAGGTTCAGCTGCAGCACCGGCACGCCGCGCCGCGCACAGGCGAGCACGTTGTCGTCGGCCACGTCCACGCCATAGCCGCTGCAGCCCTTGGTGTCGCGCAGGTGGGCCAGCAGTTCGCCGTCGCCGCAGCCCAGGTCCAGCACGCGCGCGCCGGCGGGCACCAGCGCGGCCACCGCCTCGAGCACCGGCCTCATGGCCCCACTCCTGCAGCGCCGGCGCTGTCGGCCAGCCGCGCGAACTGCGCCCGCAGCAGCGCGTGGTACCGGGCGTCATCGAGCAGGAAGGCATCATGGCCGTGCGGCGCGTCGATCTCGGCGTAGGTCAGCGCGATGCGGTTGTCCACCAGTGCCTTGGCGATCTCGCGCGAGCGTGCCGGCGCGAAGCGCCAGTCGGTGGTGAAGCTGACCAGCGTGAACGGCACCGCCGCCGCCGGCGCGAAGGCCGCGGCCAGGTCGCCGCCATAGGCCCGCGCCGGGTCGAAGTAGTCCAGTGCGCGGGTGATCAGCAGGTAGCTGTTGGCGTCGAAGTACTCGCTGAACTTCTCGCCCTGGTGGCGCAGGTAGCTCTCGATCTGGAAGTCCACCTCCTGGGTGGAGTACTGCAGCTCGGCCTCGCGCAGCGCGCGGCCGAACTTCTGCTCCATCGAGTCGTCCGACAGGTAGGTGATGTGGCCGATCATCCGGGCCACGCGCAGGCCGCGGCGCGGCAGGGTGCCATGCGCATAGAAGTGGCCGCCGTGGAACTCGGGGTCGGTGACGATGGCCCGCCGCGCGACCTCGTTGAAGGCAATGTTCTGCGCCGACAGGTTGGGCGCCGTGGCGATGGCGAAGCAATGGCCCACCCGCTGCGGATGGCGCATGGTCCAGCTCAGCGCCTGCATGCCGCCCAGGCTGCCGCCGATGACCGCCGCCAGGCGCTCGATGCCCAAGGCCTCCAGCAGCCGGGCCTGGGCATCGACCCAGTCCTCCACCGTCACCACCGGGAAGTCCGCGCCCCACGGCCGGCCGGTGGCCGGGTTGGCCTGCATCGGGCCGGTCGAGCCGAAGCACGATCCCGGGTTGTTGACGCCGATGACGAAGAAGCGGTCGGTGTCCAGCGGCTTGCCCGGGCCGACCAGGTTGTCCCACCAGCCCTCGCTGCGCGCCGCACCGGCATGCAGGCCGGCCACATGGGCGCCGGCGTTCAGGGCATGGCACACCAGCACCGCATTGCTGCGCCGGGCGTTGAGCGTGCCGTAGGTCTCGTAGACCAGGGTGTAGTCGGACAGCGCCGCGCCGCTGCGCAACGGCAGCGGCGCGGCGAAGTGCATTTGCTGCGGTGTGACGATGCCGATGGAGGGCATGGCTGGGGACGAGGTGGCCACCTGAAACGACAAACCCGGCGCCGCGAAAAGCGGACACCGGGCGATGGGCTGTCCCCTTTTAGCGGTACTTGTAGAGCGCCCGCAATCCGGAACAAATCGGCGCTGTGGCGGCCAGTATATCGAGCGTCATCCACCGCCGCCGCGGTACTCCTCGACCAGTCGCTCCCACACCACCTCCAGCTCGTAGCCGATCGACCGGGCCAGGCCCTCCAGGTCCGGGAACAGCGTCGCATGCGTGATGTTCATGCGGTACAACGCCTGCATGGCCTGGTCGCGCATGGCCAGCGGCAGCACGTACTTGACCAGCAGCGGGTCGCGGGTGTCGTAGCCCTGCAGGATGTCGCCCAGCGGCCGGGCCAGTTGCCCCGGCAGCACGAACAGGCCGCTCTGGGCAACCAGCCGGCGGTCCATCTCGGCGGGCTCACCGAACCAGACGATGGGTTTGTCGTTGGCCAGGTAATGGCGCTCGAAGCCACCGGTCACGCGCGGGTCGACGGCATCGCGCGTCAGCGCCGGGTCGAAGCGCGGCACCGCGCCCCACAGCGCCGGCGTGTTCAAGGCATAGACGGCGCTGTCGCCGGTGGCTTCCTCGAGCGCAAAGAAAGCGGCCACGTAGGGGCTCTTGGTGAAGTCCAGCAGCCGCGTCGGCGCACCGTGGTGCTGCATCAACGCCAGGCAGCGCAGGTCGTCCAGCGGTGCGGCGCCGCCGCCCAGGTAGATGTGCACCTTGCGGCGGAAGATGCGCATGGCGCGCTGCTCGCGCAGCGGCCACAGCGTGGCGTCGGGACAGTAGGTGGACAGACGGCGCGTCAGCGACGACACCAGCGGCCACTGCGCGGCCACCTCGCCGCGGAAGGCCCAGCCAGGCTGGGCGTCGATGTGGCCGATGAAGTCGCGCCAATGGTCGATGCGGATGACCTGCATGGCGCTGTCCCGCCTACACGCTCAGATAGGGCTCCACCGCCGCCGCGTCGGCCTGCAGCTGCGCGCTGCTGCCGCTCCAGGCGATGCGGCCCTTGTCGACGATGTGGTGGCGCTCGGCCAGGGGCAGCAGGGCCCGGAGATTCTTGTCGATGACGATCATGGCCATGCCGCCGGCCTTCAGGCGCGCCAGGCAGGTCCAGATCTCCAGCCGGATCAGCGGCGCCAGGCCCTCGGTGGCCTCGTCCAGCAGCAGCACCTTGGGGTTGGTCATCAGCGCACGGCCGACCGCCAGCATCTGCTGCTCGCCGCCGCTGAGCTTGCCGGCCAGCTGCCGCGCACGCTCGGCCAGCCGCGGGAACAGCTCGTACACCCGCTCCAGGGTCCAGGGCTGAGCGCCCGCGTTGCGGGTATGGGCGGTGGCCACCAGGTTCTCGCGCACGCTCAGGTTGGGAAAGACCTGCCGGCCCTCCGGCACCAGGCCCATGCCGGCGCGGCCGATGCGGTACGGCGGGGCGCCGGCCATGTCCTGCCCATCCAGCACGATGCGCCCGGCCTGCGGCCGCAGCAGGCCAGTCAGGCATTTGATGGTGGTGCTCTTGCCCATGCCGTTGCGGCCCAGCAGCGTGATGACCTCGCCCGCGCGCAGCTCGAAGTCCAGGCCGAACAGCACCTGGCTGCTGCCATAGCCGGCCTGCAGGCCCTGCACCTGCAGCAAGGGTTCGCACTGAGGCACCGGGCGGGTGTCCCGGCTCATTGGGAAACCTCCGTGCTCCGCACTCCGGTATTCGTCCTTGGAGCGGTCCGGCGGACTCATGCCACCAGCCCCTCTTCACCCAGGTAGGCCTGGCGCACATCGGCGTTCTGGCGGATCTCGGCCGGCGTGCCGGTGGCAATGACGCGGCCATACACCAGCACGCTGATGCGGTCGGCCAGCGCGAACACCGCGCCCATGTCGTGCTCGACCAGCAGGATCGGGTAGTCGGCGCGCAGCCGCTGCAGCAGCGCCACCATGCCCTGGCTCTCCTGGGCGCTCATGCCGGCCAGCGGCTCGTCCAGCAGCAGCAGCCGGGGGCGCAGTGCCAGCGCCATGGCCAGCTCCAGCTGACGGTGCTCGCCATGGGCCATCACCCGCGACGGCATTTCCGCCTGCGCCGTCAGGCCGACGGTGGCCAGCGCGGCACGCGCGGCATCGATCAGCGGCGCCTGCGCCCGCAGCGGCGTCCAGGCACCGAAGGCATGGCCGGCACCGGCCATCGCGGCCATCGCGACGTTCTCCAGCGCCGTGAAGTCCGGGCAGATCTGCGTGATCTGGTAGCTGCGCGCCAGGCCGAGCGCGGCGCGCGAGGCGACGCCGAGCCGCGTCACGTCCCGGCCGCGCAGCAGCACCTGGCCTGCATCCGGGGCGATCTCGCCCGCGAGCTGGCCGATCAGCGTGGGCTTGCCGGCGCCGTTGGGGCCGATCAGCGCATGCACTTCACCGTCGCGCAGCGTCAGGCTGACATCGTCGGTGGCGGTCAGGCCGCCGAAGCGCTTGACCAGGCCGCGGGTCTCCAGCACATGGGCGGTCATGGCGGCCCCTCACCCCGTTCGCGCCGCACGGCCCAGGCATGCAGGCTGCCGTACAGCCCGTTCTTGGCCAGCAGCACCACCAGCACGATGATGATGCCCAGCGGCGCCATCCAGTGCTGGGTCAGCCCGCTCAGCCACTCCTCCAGCAGCAGGAAGGCCAGCGCGCCCACCAGCGGGCCGATCACGGTGCCCACGCCGCCCAGGATGACGATCACGATCAGCTCGCCGGACACCGTCCAGGCGGTGTAGCTGGGGCTGGCATACAGCGTCAGGTTGGCCAGAAGGAAGCCCGCCACCGCCGTCAGGCAGGACGCGATGACATAGATGGCCAGCTTGTAGCCCAGGGTGTGGAAACCCAGGGCCTTCATGCGGCGCTCGTTGGCCTTGATGCCGCGCAGCAGGTAGCCCAGCCGTGCATGCACCAGGCGCCAGGAGCCGTACAGCACCAGCAGCAGCACGCCGAAGATCAGCAGGTACTGCTGGGTCGCCACGTTCAAGTCCAGCGGTGCCAGCTGCGAATGCGCGGCCAGCTTCATGCCGTCGTCGCCGCCGTAGTGCTTCAGGCTGACGCCGAGAAAGAAGAACATCTGCGCGAAGGCCAGCGTGATCATGATGAAGCCCATGCCCGAGGTGCGCAGCACCACCAGGCCGGTCAGCGCCGCCACCGCCGCCGCGCCGGCCAGCGCCGCCAGCAGGTGCAGCCAGCCGTTGCCCAGCCCATGGAAGGCCGGGATCGACACCGCATAGGCGCCCAGCGCCAGGTACAGCGCATGGCCGAAGCTGACCAGGCCGGTGTAGCCGATCAGCAGGTTCAGGCTGCAGGCCGCAATGGCGTAGATCATGATGCGGCCGAACTGCGTCAGGTAGAACGGCTGGTTCAGCCAGGCCGCCACCACCGGCACCAGCGCGAACAGCAGCAGCACGGCCACCGTCGTGATGAAGCGTGGCGACGAGACGGGCACGTGTTCGGGCATCCAGCGCATGGTTCGCTCCCGGTCAGCCGTGCTTCACGGGGAACAAGCCCTCGGGCTTGAAGGCCAGCACCGCGGCCATCAGCAGGTAGATCAGCATCGACGCCAGCGCCGGGCCGGCGGCCTGGGCAACGCTGGGGTCCATTGCCTTCATCATCAGGATGGGCAGGAAGATGCGGCCCATGTTGTCGACCACGCCGACGATCAGCGCGGCCAGGAAGGCGCCGCGGATCGAGCCGATGCCGCCGACGATGATCACCACCAGGGTCTGGATCAGCACCGGCTCGCCCATACCGGGCTGCACCGAGAAGATCGGGCCGGCCATCAGCCCGGCCAGACCGGCCAGCGCCGCGCCGAGGCTGAAGATCAGCATGTTGAGCAGCCGGATGTTGACGCCCAGCGCCGACACCATCTCCGGATGCGTGGCGCCGGCGCGGATCAGCATGCCGACGCGGGTGCGGCCGATCAGCCAGGCCAGGAAGCCCGCCACCGCCAGACCGACCACGATGATCGCCAGCCGGTAGGTGGCATAGGTGTAGCCCAGCAGCTGCACCTGGCCGTCCAGCCAGGCCGGCGCCTGCGCATACAGCGGGCTCGGGCCCCAGACGATGCGCACCGCCTCGTTGAAGAACAGCACCAGCCCGAACGTGGCCAGCACCTGGTCCAGGTGGTCCCGCGTGTACAGCCCGCGCAGCACGACGCGGTCCACCACCAGGCCGACCAGCATCGTGCCCGGCACCGCCACCAGCGCCGCCAGCAGGAACGAGCCCGACGCATTGGCGGTGGCCGCCGCGATGTACGCGCCCACCATGTACAGCGAGCCGTGCGCCAGGTTGACGAAATTCATGATGCCGAACACCAGCGTCAGGCCTGCGGCGAGCAGGAACAGCAGCACCCCGACCTGCAGGCCGTTGAGCAGCTGGGTGATGACGAGGGAGGCGGTCATGCGGTGGCGGCGGCAGCGTCAAAAAAGGCGCGCTGCGGATGTGCAGCGCGCCCTGGGGCGCCTGGGCACGGCGGCTTGCCGGCCGCCGGTCACATCGTCATCTTGCACTTCTCGGCGTAGCTGTCCTTGTCCTGCTTCAGGGGCGTGGCAACGGTCTTGAGCGTCATCTGGCCCTTGGCGTTCTTGTAGACCTCGAACATGTGCAGGTCCTGGATCGGGAAGTGATTGGTGTTGAATTTGAACTCGCCCCGCACGCTCTTGAACGGCACGCTGCGCAGTGCCGCCATGAAGGCCTTCTTGTCCTCCACCTTGCCTGCGACCTTGGCGATGGCACCGTCCAGCAGCTGCGCGGCGTCATAGCTTTGCGCGGCGTACTGCGACGGGATGCGCTTGTACTTGGCCTCGAACTCGCGCACGAACTGCTCGTTGGACGGGTTGACCAGCTCCGGGCCCCAGGCCGTGCCGGCCAATACGCCCAGCGCCGCGTCCCCCATCGCCGGCAGGCCGACGCCGTCGGCGGTGGACACCGTCAGCAGCGGGATCTTGCCGCGCATGCCGGCCTGGCCCCACTGCTTGACGAAGTTGATGCCCAGGCCGCCAGGCAGGAAGACGAACACCGCGTCGGGCGCAGCGGCCGTGATCTGCGCGATCTCGGCCGAGAAGTCCTGGGTGTTCAGCGCCGGCCACAGCTCGGCCACCGTGGGCGTCTTGTAATGCACCTTGAAGCCGGCCACGAAGTCCTTGCCCGCCTGGTAGTTGGGGGCGAGCGTGACCACCTTCTTGATGCCCTTGTCGACGGCATAGCGACCCACTACCTCGGCCTGCTGGCCGTTCTCCCAGCTGGTGGAGAAGTAGTACGGGCTGCAGGCCGCGCCGGCAACCGGCGACGGGCCGGCATTGCTGCCGATCAGGAACACCTCGCGGTCGGTGATCTTCTTGTGCACCGCCATCATCACGTTCGAGAAGGTGATGCCGGTGATGATGGACACGCGCTCCTTGTCGATCAGCTTCTCGACGATCTGGCTGGCCACGTCGGGCTTGAGCTGGCTGTCCTCGCGCAGGATCTGCACCGGCACGCCGCCCAGCTTGCCGCCATTGCGCTCGACCACCAGCATCAGGGCGTCGTACTGGTCCTGGCCCAGCGGGCCCTGCGGGCCGGACAACTCGGCCATGAAGCCGATCTTCAACGGTGCCTGGGCCATGGCAGCCCCGCCAAAGGCCAGGGATGCCGCCAGAAGGGCAAGAGTGGCAGTTTTCTTCATCATCACGCTCCGTCAATAGGAAGTAAAGTGCATGTTCCGAACGCTATCACGGCCGATCCGGTCCGTCGATCAGGGAAAGGACCAGTCCGGAAGCCACCGACAACGCGGCGCGGGCCAACCGGCCGACACCCGACCGGGGTCCAGTTGTCCAAGGACCTTCATCACAATGCGGCCATGACC
>JBJXHB010000133.1:0-3239 GCA_046160725.1 Aquabacterium sp. | reverse complement strand
CCTTCATCGGCCGGCGCCTGGAGCGTGCCGATGCCCTGGCCCTGCTGGACGAGCCCGACGTGCGCCTGTTGACGCTGCTTGGTCCGGGTGGCGTCGGCAAGAGCCGGCTGGCCCAGGTGCTGATGGCCGATGCGCGCGGCCGGCGCTTTGGGCCGCGCTGCCACTTCCTGGCGCTGGAGGACCTGACGGCGCTGCCGGCCGTCGTCGGCCGCCTGGCCTTGCAGCTCGGCGTCGGCGTGCCGGACCCGGCCCAGGCCGCGACCCAGCTCGCACGCGGCCTGGGCACCGGGCCGGCGCTGCTGGTGCTGGACAACGCCGAGCATCTGGCCGAAGTCATTCGCCCGCTGCTGACCGCGCTGCTGGACGCCGCACCGGGCCTGGCGCTGCTGGCCACGTCACGGGTGCGGCTGCACCTGCCGCAGGAGCGCGTGGTGCCACTGCCCGGCCTGGCGGTGCCCGAGGCCGACAGCCGCGACCTGGATGCGGCGCAGGCCTACGACGGCGTCCAGCTCTTCGCCTGGCATGCCACGGCGGCGCGCCATGACTTCCGGATGGAGCGCGAGCTGCCGGCGGTGCTGGACATCCTGGACGCCGTGGGCGGCCTGCCGCTGGCCATCGAGCTGGCGGCCGGCTGGACCCGGCTGCTGCCCACAGCCGCCATCGCGGCCGACCTGAAGCGGTCGCTGGACCTGCTGCAGCGCGAGCCTGGCCATGCCGATGCGGCCGCCCGGGCCGAGCATGCCAGCGTGGGGCGGGTGCTGGAGCAGACCTGGGCGCTGCTGTCGCCGGCCGAGCGCGCTGCGCTGGAGGCGTTGTCGGCCTTCCAGGGCGGCTGCTCCCGCGACGCGGCACGGGACGTGGCCGACTGCCCGCTGGCACTGGCCGCCGCCCTGGCCGACAAGAGCCTGCTGGCCACCGACGAGCTCGGGCGCTTCCAGCTCCACCCCCTGGTGGCCGCCTTCGCCGGTCAGCAGCTGGATGCCGACGCCCCGCGCGCCGCGGCCGTCCGCGACCGCCATGCCCAGCATTACAGCCGCCTGGCCGCCGCGCTGGCGCCGCACGCGGTCGGCGACACCCGGTTGCTGGCCGCCGGCATCGAGGCCGAGTTCGCCAACCTGCAGGTCGCCTGGCGCCATGCCATGGCGCACCGCCGCGCCGACCGCCTGGCCGCCATGACCCGCGCGCTGTGGGCCTGGTACGAGGCCCGCAACCGCCAGGCCGAGGGCGTGGCCATCATGCAGCCGGCACTGGCCTGTATCGACGATGGCGCGCCCGACGCCGCCTGGGCGCGCGCGCGCCTGGCCCATGGTGTGTCGATGCTGTTGCACCGCAGCGGCCGCAATGCAGAGGCGCAAGCGCTGGCACGCGCCGCCATCGAGCCATCGGCCGATGCCGGCGACACCGAGGCCCATGTCGGCTGCATCCTGAACACCGGCAGTTGCCTGCTGGCCGACGGCCAGGCCGACGCGGCGCTGCAGCTGTTCCAGCGTGCCGAGGCCGTGGCATCGCAGCGCGGCCATCGCCAGTGCCAGGCCTGGGCCCGCGGCAATGCGGCCGTGGCGCTGCAACTGCTGTCGCGCCTGGACGAGTCGCGCAGCGTCTTCCAGCAGGCGCTGCTGGGCAGCCGCGAGGTCGGCGACCAGTACAACGTCGGCGTGCACCTGGTCAACCTGGGCAACCTGGAGCTGGACGCCGCGCGCTGGGACGATGCCCTGCGCTGGCTGGAGGCGGCCCGCGCCCATGCCCGCCAGCACGGCCTGCAGGTGCTGGCCGTGTACGCACAGACCAACCTGGCCAACCTGCAGCGGCAGCAGGGTGACCTGGCCGCGGCCCGGGTCCACTTCAGCGACGCGGTCGAGATGTGCCGCCGGTCCGGTACCTACCTCGTGGAATGGGGTGCCCGGCTCGGGGTGGCGCGCATCGACATCGCCGAGGGTCACCTGGCACCGGCCCTGCGCAGCATCCAGGCCGTGGTGCGCGAGGCCATGGCACTGGGCAGCAACGGCGACGTGCTGCTGGCCTGCGCCGTCTACAGCGACTGGCTGGCGGCCGGCGGCGACATGGCCGCCGCCGCCGGCTGCTGGCGCATGGTGCTGGATGGCCGGTTGCTCAGCCAGCGTCGCCGCGACCAGATCGAGGCGCGCATCCGCGAGGCCGGGCCGGCGGTGCAGGTGCTGCCGGCGGCCAGCCTGGGCGAGGTGCTGGTGCGGCTGCAAGGGCAAGACTGAGCCCGCGCGCTCCCGCAGCGCCACCGGCCCGGCACGAAACGGCCGGCGAAACGCCGGCGAAACGCCCGCCGCCTATCGTGCGGTCTCCCAACCCAAGGAGACCAACATGAACCGATCGACCCCCCTGCCCCGTTTCCTGTCCTGGACCGCCGCTTCCGCAGCCGCAGTGGCCACGCTGCTGGCATCGCCCGCGACGCAGGCCGCCCCCTTCAGCTACAGCACGGACTTCAGTGCCGGCATCGGCGCCGAGTGGACCCTCAACACCAGCTTCAACAGCGGCCAGGCCGGCATCCTGGGGCAGCTCGCCGATGGTGCCGCGACGCTGGCGGTGGACGGCCAGGCCGGCGGCAGCAGCAGCCTGGACTTCGACCTGCTGGGCTTCCGGACCATCGACGGCTACAACTGCTGCACCGACAGGTTCCGGCTCTACCTGAACGGTGTCGAGGTTTTCCGCGGCGTGTTCGCGATGGGCGGCGGCGGCGGCGAGGGCGTTGAGCTGAACAGCCTGGGCGCGGTCGTCAGCGGCGGCGGCATGATGCGGCACATTGCCATCGGCAGCTTCGCGCTGGCGGCCGGCGTGAACACCCTGCGCTTCGACTACGGCGCCCTGCAGGGCTTCGGCGACGAGGCCTGGGGCCTGGACAACGTGGCCCTGCTGGGCGACGTGCGCCCGGCCGTGCCCGAGCCCGGCACCTGGGCCCTGCTGGCGGCCGGCTTGCTGGGTGTCGGCGCGGCGGCCCGCCGAAACCGCGCCTGACGCACCGATTGAAGCGGACTGGCATTCGATCGTACGAAAACCGAGGGTCTGAAGCGGGCTCATTGCGGGCGATGGAACCCGCTGCTCGCCCCTTGCTTGCGCGCGGCAAGGCTGGGGCCGACGGGCTGGGCGGCCAGAATGAGGCGCCTGTCCCTGCGGGCCAGGTGCCCTGCGCTCCTCGCGAAACGGGGCGGCTGCGATCGCTCCGGGCTGCGCCTGAACGGCGCAGCCCATAGATCGTTCTCGCCGGCCCG
>JBJXHB010000132.1:0-3438 GCA_046160725.1 Aquabacterium sp. | reverse complement strand
CCATCCGCACACCGGCCGTGTGCGGAAAGGCCCCGGCCCCGGGCGTCATCTTCGCTGCGGCCTGCAGCCAGGTGGTCAGCTCGGCGCCCGACAGCGTGACCACGGCCAGCATGTTGCTGAAGGGCTGCACCTTCAGCACGTCGCGGTAGGTGATGCGGCCGTCAGGCAACGAATCACGAATGCCGCCGGAGTTGATGAGCGCCAGGTCAGCGCCGGTGCGGTCCATCATGGCGCGGGCGATCAGCACGCCCAGGTTGGTGGGCTGCCGCCGCACGCGGTCGCGGGTGCCGTCGAACAGGCCCTCGGTGGCGCCCACGGGAATCTGCAGCCGGGCCTGGCCGTTGTCCTGGAACGGGCGCAGGAAGGCGCGCACGCCTTCGTCCTCGGGGATGGCTTCGGTGAAAGGCACCTTCTTGCCGTCGACCGTGCGCTTCAGGTTGACCGGCAGCAGCTGGTAGCGCAGCAGGTTGATCTGGCCGCCCTTGATCTCGAAGTCGGCCCGGCCGACATACTTGCCCCATTCGTGCGCCTGCACGATCCAGGCGCCGTTCTGGCGGTCGGGCGCACAAGGCGTGCCGGGCACGTAGGCGGTGTTGCGCACGTTCTCCGACAGCATGCACACGGGGTTCTGGCTGTGGCCGCCGACGATCAGGTCTAGGCCCTTGACCGCGCGCGCCATCTCCACGTCGCCCGGGGCGTTGACGCCGCGGTTGCCGTTCGCATAATGGCCCATGTGGGTGGCGGCGATCACCATGTCGGCCTTGGCGCGCAGTTCGGGCAGCAGCTTGGCAGCCTCTTCCGCGGGCTTGCGGAACTCGATGCCCACGATGTTGGCCGGCAGCACCATCTTGGCGGTGTCGTCGGTGGTCAGGCCCAGCACGGCGATCTTGTAGCCGCTGCGCTCGAACACGTGGTACGGCTTGAACAGGCGCTGCCCGTTCTTGTAGATGTTGGCCGACAGCACCGGGAACTGGACCCACTTCACCTGCTTGGCCAGCACCTCGGGCGCCTTGTCGAACTCGTGGTTGCCCACCGCCATGGCGTCGTAGCCCAGCAGGTCCATGCCCTTGATGTCGGGCTCGGCGTCTTGCAGGTCGGATTCGGGCACGCCGGTGTTGACGTCACCGCCGTCCAGCAACAGCAGCTCGCCGCCGGCGGCCTTGACCTCGGCGCGCACGCGGTCGATCAGCGTCTTGCGCGCGGCCAGGCCGTACTCACCATCGCCGTTGGGCCAGAAGCGGCCGTGGTGGTCATTGGTGTGCAGCACCGTCAGCTTCAGCGGCGGGCGTTCGGCCGGCGCCGTGGCGCAGCCGGCCAGCAGCGCGGCGGCCATGGCAAGGATCGAGAGGGTCGCGCGCACGGTGTTCTCCAGGAGTTCAGAGCGAGACCGCAGCCAGCACGGCCTGCATCAGGCGCAGCGCCTGCGCCTCGCCGGCCTTGGCGGTGGCCAGGGTGTGGGCATGGCTGAGCTGCTGGCTGTCGATGCCGGCGGCCATGTTGGTCAACAGGCTCAAGGCCAGCACCTTCAGGCCGGCATGGCGGGCCAGGATGGTCTCGGGCACGGTGCTCATGCCCACTGCCTGCGCGCCCATCAGACGGGCCATGCGGATTTCGGCGGGTGTCTCGAACTGCGGGCCCAGGAACCAGGCGTACACGCCTTCGTGCAGCGTGATGCCCTGGGCCTTTGCCGCGGCCTGCGCCTGCGCGCGCAGCCCGGCGTCATAGGCGTTGGACATGTCGACGAAGCGGTTGTCGCCAGGCTCGCCGAACAGCGGCGAGCGCTGCGACAGGTTCAGGTGGTCGCTGATGGCCATCAGGTCGCCCGGGCGCATGCGCTCGTCGCAACTGCCGGCGGCGTTGGTCTGCACCAGGGTCTTCACGCCAAAGGCGGCCAGCGTGCGCATGGCACCCTTCATGCCGTCGGCTTCACCCGTTTCATAGGCGTGCTTGCGGCCGGCCAGCACCAGCACCTGGCGGCCGCTGATCGTGCCCGATCGCAGCAGCCCGGCATGGCCGCCCACGCCCAGCTTCGGAAAGGCCGGCAGGTCGGCGTAGGGCACGTCGATGGCGTCTTGCACCTGGTCGGCCACCGCGCCCCAGCCCGAGCCGAGCAGGATGGCGACTTGGGGCCACCGATCACCCAGGCGTTCAAGCAGCCGGTCGCAACTACTCTGGATGGAAGCGTCGAGGGTCATGCGGCAGTGTCCTTCAGATGATCGGGCCCGAAGCTGGCGGGCAGCAGTTCGCCCAGCGTGAAGCGCGCGCGCAGGCCGCTGGCGTCAGCCACCAGCACCGGCAGGCTGTCGGCGCCGAATTCACGCAGCTTTTGCCGACAGCCGCCACATGGGGTGCACAGCGCTGCGCCGTCACCCACCACCAGCACGGCCTGCAGTGTGCGCCCGCCCGCCAGCACCAGGGCCGACAGCGCGCCGGCTTCGGCGCACACGCCTTGCGGGTAGGCCGCGTTTTCCACGTTGCAGCCGGCGTGGATGCGGCCGTGCTCGTCCAGCAACGCAGCGCCAACGAGAAACTTCGAATACGGCGCATGGGCCTGCAGTCGTGCGGCCTGCGCGGCGAGGAACAGTCGTTGCACCAGGGCGTCGTCCATCGGCTAGCGCTCCTTGATGTACGGCGTGCCCAAGGCCTTGGGCGCGTAGGCCCGGCCGATGAAGCCGGCCAGCAGCACCACCGTCATCAGGTAGGGCAGGGCCTGGATCACCTGCACCGGCACGGCACCGATGCCGGGCAGCACAACACCCTGCAAGCGGATGGCGGCTGCTTCGAGAAAGCCGAACAGCAGGCAGGCCGCCAGCGCGCCCACCGGGTGCCACTTGCCGAAGATCATCGCCGCCAGCGCCATGTAGCCGCGGCCGGCAGTCATGTTGGGAATGAAGCTGGGCGTCAGTGCCAGCACCAGATAACTGCCGGCCAGTGCCGACAGCACGCCGTTGAGACCGAGCGCGGCGTAGCGCATCTTCAGCACGGACACGCCGGCGGCGTCGACCATCGCCGGGTTCTCGCCGGCCGCACGCAGGCGCAGCCCGAAGCGCGTGCGGTACAGCAGCCACCACACCGCGGCCACCATCGCGAGCGCGCCGTAGACGAAGAAGTCGTGGCCGAGAAAGCCAATGCCCAGCACGGTGCCAACGCCAGGCACGGCCTTGGCGGCTTCCATCAGGCCCGGGAACAGCGGGCCCAGGCGCACCGCATCGGTCAGCGGTGGCGTCTGCCCACCCTGCTTGAACCAGGCGATGCCCAGCACCACCGTCAAGCCGGCCGCCGTCATCGTGATGGCCATGCCCAGCACGACCTGGTCACCACGGTGGCTGACGCAGGCGTAGCCGTGCAGCATCGACAGCGACACGCCCACCAAGATGGCCACCAGCAGCGCCAGCACCAGCGAGCCGGTGACCACACCGATGCTGGCCGCGGCAAAGG
>JBJXHB010000131.1:0-22561 GCA_046160725.1 Aquabacterium sp. | reverse complement strand
GTGTCGACCATGGCCAAGCCTCAACGACCCGGCACCGGCGTCGCCGCGTGGTTGCGGGCCCGCACGGCCGGTGCCTGTGCCGTCGCGGCGCGCTGGGCGGGCGTGTTGACCTCCGGGTCCGCGCCGCGGATGGCAATCACGGCTGTGGCAACGCCCGCCACCACCACCACGGCAGGTCCCGACAAGACCAGCCAGACCATGCCCACCCGCCACCAGGGCTCGGCTTGCAGGGACGTCTGAGGGGCCGTCGTGGGATGGTCCATGGCTTTCTCCTTCATCTTGGGATTACGAACGTGCTCTTCTCGCTCACCTGGGCACCGGCCGCACCGGCTTCGGCCACCACCGCAATCACAAACTGCAGTGGCCTGGCGCCAGGGCCAGCCTGGCTTGCCGCCTCAGGTGGCAGTCGAACCGAGACCGTGGTCCATCGGGCTGCGGCCGGGTCCAACTGGACCTCGCTGCCGGTGGTCAGGCGCGCGCCTTCGAGGCCCTGCACCGAGATGCGGTAACGCTGCGGACGCTCGGTGGCGTTCATGACCTGGATGCGGTAGACGTTCTCGATCCAGCCGTCGTCGACGATGCGGGCAAGCGACGCCCGGTCGCGCACCACGTCAGCTCTGAAGGGCAGGCGGTTCGTCAAACCCCACAGGAAGGTCACCACGATCAGCAGCAGGATGGCGCTGTAGATCAGCACCCGCGGCCGAGCCACGCGGGCCCACATCTCACGCGGTGTCCAACCCCGCGTCAGTGCGTTCTGCGTCGCATACCGGATCAGGCCGCGCGGATAGCCCACCTTGTCCATCACGCCATTGCACACGTCGATGCAGGCGCCGCAGCCGATGCATTCGTACTGCAGGCCCTTGCGGATGTCGATGCCGGTCGGGCAGACCTGCACACACAGCGTGCAGTCCACGCAGTCGCCCAGGCCTTTCGCCCGGTGGTCGGTCTGGCGCGACCGTGCGCCGCGCGGCTCGCCACGTGCGGTGTCGTAGCTGACGATCAGCGTGTCGTGGTCGAACATGGCGCCCTGGAACCGGGCATAAGGGCACATGTACTTGCAGACCTGCTCGCGCAGCCAACCGGCATTGCCATAGGTGGCCAGGCCGTAGAAGAGGATCCAGAACCATTCCCACGGCCCGAGCGTGAACGCAGCCACCGACGCCGCCAGCGACCGGATGGGCGTGAAGTAGCCGACAAACGTGAAACCGGTCCACAGCGCCAGCGCCATCCAGGCTCCGTGCTTGGCCGTCTTGCGCAGCAGCTTGGCGGCCGACAGCGGCGACTTGTCCAGCCGCATGCGGGCCGTGCGGTCGCCCTCGACCTTGCGCTCGATCCACAGAAAGATTTCGGTATAGACGGTCTGCGGACACGCATAGCCGCACCACAGGCGCCCGGCGACGGCGGTGAACAGGAACAACGCATAGGCGCTGATGAGCAGCAGCGCCGTCAGGAAGATGAAGTCCTGCGGGTACAGGACCAGGTCGAAGATGTAGAAGCGACGCGCGGTCAGGTCGAAGGCCAGCGCGGGGCGGCCATTCCATTGCAGCCAGGGCAACCCGTAGAAAGCCAGCTGCGTGCCCCATACCAACAACCAGCGCCAGGCCGCAAACCAGCCGCTGACCGCGCGCGGATAGATCGTGGGCGACTTCTGGTACAGCGAGACGACGGCCGCGTCACCGTCCGGGGCAGCCGCCATCGCTGGACTACCGCGATGCCGTCGAGGCGGCCGGCAACGCAGCCGCCGCCGGCTTGACGCCGCCGCCGCGGCTCCAGACCCAGGCCGTCAGCACCTCGAGTTGCTGGGGTGACAGCCGCTGCTCATGCGCCGGCATGACGCCGGTCTTGCCCTGCGTGACCATGGCCACGATCGCGTCCTCGCCAAAGCCGTGCAGCCAGACCTTGTCGGTCAGGTTGGGCGCGCCCAGGGCGGCGTTGCCCTTGCCGTCGGCGCCATGGCAGGCCGCGCAGACACCAAACTTCGCGCGGCCGAGCTCTGCCGCCACGTTGTTGTGCGCGCTGCCGGACAGGCTGAGCACATAGTTGGCCAGGTTGCGCACGTCCTGCGTCGAGCCCACCGCCGCCGCCAGGGGCGGCATGGCGCCCATGCGTCCCTTGGCAATGGAATGCGCGATCTGCGCCGGGTCGCCGCCCCACATCCAATCTGAATCGGTCAGATTGGGAAAGCCCTTGCTGCCCCGGGCGTCCGAGCCGTGGCAGCCGGCGCAGTTGTTCAGGAACAGCCGCTCGCCGATGCCCATGGCCACCGGGTTGGCCGCCAGTTGCTCGGGCGACTTTCCGGCGAACACCGCATAGACCGGCGCCATCTCTTTGCGGGCCTCGTCTTGCTCGGCCTCCCACTGGCCCTGGCTGCTCCAGTTCCAGGTGCCGGCATAGCTGCCCATGCCGGGATAGAGCACCAGATAGGCCAAGGAGAACACCACGGTGATGATGAACAGCCACATCCACCAGCGCGGCAGCGGGTTGTTCATCTCGCGCAGGTCCTCGTCCCAGACATGGCCTGTGGTGTTGTCGGCGGCCATCACCTTGCGGCGGCTGGCGATCATCAGCAGCACCAGGCAGGCCAGCAGGCCGACCAGGGTGGCGGCCCCGATGAACAGGGACCAGGCGGAAGACGTGAAGTCGCTCATGGCTGTCTGGCTCGCTGATAATGGTGATCGGCATCGGCCGACGGAGATGCGGCAACGGCTTCGAGGCGCTCGCCATCAAACGGCGCCCGGGCTGCCTGTTCGAAGTCCGCGCTGCGCCTGCGGCTGTAGGCCCAGACCACGATGCCGAGAAATGCACCCAGGCTGAGCACGGTGACGGCAATCCGCATGAGGTTGATGTCCATGGCTGCTCTCCGACCCCTACTTGCGCGTGGTGCCAAGCACCTGCAGATACGCGATCAACGCATCGAGCTCGGTACGCCCCTTGACCGCTTCGGCGGCGCCGCTCAGGTCGGCATCGGTGTACGGCACACCCAAGGTGCGCAGGGCCTTCATGCGGGGCGCCATCTCGTCGGCCGGCACCTCCGCCTTTTCCAGCCAGGGATAGGCCGGCATGTTCGACTCCGGCACCAGGTCGCGCGGGTTCAGCAGGTGCAGGCGGTGCCACTCGTCGCTGTAGCGCCCGCCGACCCGGTGCAGATCCGGCCCGGTGCGCTTGCTGCCCCACTGGAACGGATGGTCATAGACGAATTCGCCGGCCGTGGAGTAAGGCCCATAGCGCAGCGTCTCGGCGTACAGCGGCCGGATCATCTGCGAGTGGCAGTTGTAGCAACCCTCGCGCAGATAGACATCTCGCCCGGCCAGCTGCAGTGCGGTGTAGGGCTTCAGGCCCTCGGCCGGCGCGGTGGTCGAGCGCTGAAAGTACAGCGGCACGATCTCCACCAACCCGCCCACCGCGACGGTGAGCAGGATCAGCACAATCATCAGGAAGTTGTTGGTCTCGATGCGCTCGTGACCGGAGGCGCGGGCGTGCGGGTTCGACATGTCGGTTGTGTCCTTGTTTCGGTCAGGCCGCGGCGGCCACGGCCAGCGGCGGCACCGCCACCGGTGTCGGGCGCCCAGCCTGCACCGTATTAATCACGTTCCAGGCCATGATGAACATGCCGCCCAGGTACAGCACGCCGCCCAGCAGCCGAATGACATAGAAGGGGAAGGTTGCCTTGACGCTCTCGACAAAGGTGTAGACCAGCGTGCCGTCAGGGTTGGTGGCGCGCCACATCAGGCCCTGCATCACACCGGCGATCCACATCGCGGCGATGTACAGCACGATGCCAATGGTTGCGACCCAGAAATGCAGCTCGATGGCGCGCACGCTGTGCATCTGGGTGCGGCCGTACAACCGCGGGATCAGGTGGTACAGGCAGCCCATGGACACCAGCCCGACCCAGCCCAGGGCGCCGCTGTGCACGTGGCCGACGGTCCAGTCGGTGTAGTGCGACAGCGCGTTGACCGTCTTGATGGACATCATCGGGCCCTCGAACGTGGACATGCCGTAGAACGACAGTGACACGATGAGGAACTTCAGGATCGGGTCGTCGCGCAGCTTGTGCCAGGCGCCCGACAGGGTCATGATCCCGTTGATCATCCCGCCCCAGCTTGGCGCCAGCAGCACCAGCGAGAACAGCATGCCGATCGACTGTGCCCAGTCCGGCAGCGCGGTGTAGTGCAGGTGGTGCGGGCCCGCCCACATATAGGTGAAGATCAGGGCCCAGAAGTGGACGATCGACAGCCGGTATGAGTAGACCGGACGCTCGGCCTGCTTGGGGATGTAGTAGTACATCATCCCGAGGAAACCGGCCGTCAGGAAGAAGCCGACCGCGTTATGGCCGTACCACCACTGCACCATTGCGTCCTGCACACCCGCATAGGCCGAGTAGCTCTTCCACATGGTGACCGGCATCGCGGCGCTGTTGACGATGTGCAGCAGTGCCACTGTCAGGATGAAGGCGCCGAAGAACCAGTTCGCGACATAAATGTGGCGCACCTTGCGCGTGCCGATGGTGCCGAAGAAGACCACCGCATAGGACACCCAGACCACCGCAATCAACAGGTCGATGGGCCACTCGAGTTCGGCGTATTCCTTGCCGCTGGTGATGCCCAGGGGCAAGGTGATCGCGGCCAGCAGGATCACCAGCGTCCAGCCGAAGAAAGTGAACCAGGCCAGCCCAGGAAGGAACAGCCTCGTCTGACATGTGCGCTGCACCACGTGATACGAGGTCGCGAACAGCACACTGCCGCCAAAGGCGAAGATGACGGCATTGGTGTGCAGCGGCCGCAACCGGCCATAGCTGAGCCACGGCACGCCGAAGTTCAGCTCGGGCCAGGTCAGCTGGGCCGCGATCAGCACGCCGACCGCCATGCCGACAATGCCCCACAGCACCGCAATGAGCGCAAAGGCGCGCACCGGGCCGTCTGCATAGGTCGCCGAGGCATTCTTGATGTTCATGCGCTTGTTCCTCCAGGCGACCTGCGCCCGTGTGTAGGACGGATAGGTGATTCTTCCGATCCAGTGGCCGATGCACCTTGATCACGGTCAACTGCGACCGACTCTTCGTCAAGGATGCGACGCCCCTCGTGCTCGACGCTGTCGAACTGGCCGGCCTGCACGGCCCAGCCGAAGATGCCGATGATCAAGACCAGCAGCAACAGCGACAGCGGCAGCAGCAGATACAGGATGTCCACCACCGACCTCAGCGCGACAGCCGCAGGGCGTTGAGGGCCACGAGCAGCGAGCTGGCGGCCATGCCGATGCCGGCCGCCAGCGGCGGCAGCCAGCCGGCCAGGGCCAAGGGAATGCAGGCCGCGTTGTAGACCGCCGACCAGACCAGGTTCTGCCGGATGACGCGCCGGGTACGCCCGGCCAGATGGCGTGCCCGCACCAGGTCCATCAGCCGGCCGGACACCAGCACCGCATCGGCCACGCGGCGGCTGGCATCCACGGCAGCGCCGCAGGCCACGGACACGTCGGCCTGTGCCAGCACCGGCGCATCGTTCAGGCCGTCGCCCACCATCAGCACGCGCTCGCCCTGGGCCTGCAGCCGCCGCACATGCGCCAGCTTGTCCTGCGGGCGGGCCGCCGCCACCACATGGTCCACGCCGAGCGCTGCACCCGCAGCGGCAACGCGCGCGGTTGCGTCGCCGGACAGCAAGGTCACGCCCAGGCCCATGGCCTTCCAGGCCGCCACCGCATCGGCCGCATCGGGCCGCAGGCGCTCCGGGCCGTCGTCGAAGTGCATCAGCACCTGCCGGTCGCAGGACAGCCAGACCCGCCCACCGTCTGGCGACGCGTCAGATGCTGCGGCACCCACCCCTGCGACCCAGGCCAGGGAGCCCAGGCGCCAGACACGCCCTTGGTCATCGATCGCCTGCAGTCCGGCGCCAGCTTCCTCGGTCACATCGTGCAGCGCCGTGCTCAGGGGATCGCAGGGCAGCGAGACCAGACGCCGGGACAGCACATGAGCAGACTGACCCGCCAGCACGACGGCTGCCGCGAGTGCGTCGCCCGGTGCGGGGACAGCCATGCCGCCAACCGGCACCGCGCCACCCAGCCAATGCGGGACCAGCGCAGCGCCATCCTCGGTAACCGTACCGGTCTTGTCCAGGACCACATGGCTCACCGCCCAGAGGTCTTCCAGCATGGTGATGCGCTTGAGCAGCAGGCCATTGCGCGCCGCCCGTCCGCTGGCCGCCAGCAGCGCCGAGGGCACGGCCAGCGACAGCGCACAGGGACAGGTCACGATCAGCACCGACACCACCACCCACGGTGCACGGGCCGGGTCGATCACCGACCATGCCAGGCCGCCCAGTGCGGCTGCGATCAGCACGACCCACAGGAAGGGTCCGGCCCAGCGGTCCGCCAGGCGGGCCACCTCCGGCCGGGCGTCCAGGGCCTGCCGCATCTGGCGCAGGATGGCCGCCAGTTCGGTGTCGGCGCCACAACGGACCACCTGGACGTCGACGGGCGCGCCCAGGTTCAGGCTGCCGGCGATGACATTGGAGCCCGGTGCCTTGTCCACCGGCACGGCCTCGCCGCTCAGCAGTGCCTCATCGACCCGGGTTCGTCCCTGCTCGATCAGGCCGTCGCTGGCAAACACCTCGCCGACCGCCACCCGCAGGCGGTCACCGGCCTGCAGCTCGGCGGTATCGACCCGCTCCTGGCGGCCGTCTGCCAGCAGGCGTGTCGCCTGGGCCGCCTGGCCGCCCCAGCGAGACTCCAGGTCCGCAGCCGCCCGATGTGCAGCCCGCTGCTGCAGCCAGCGCGACAACAGCAGCAGGCTGACAAACATCGTCAGCGAGTCGAAGTAGACCTCGGCGCCCAGGATACCGTCGGGCTGGAATGCCGCCGCCGAACTGGCCACGAAGGTGACGGCGATGCCCAGCGCCACCGGCAGGTCCATGCCGATGCGCCGCGCGCGCAGGCCGCGCCAGGCGCCGCTGAAGAACGGGCCGGCGCTGAAGGCCAGCACTGGCAGCGTCAGCATCCAGGATGACAAGGCCAACAGTCGCGCCAGGTCAGGCGCCAGGTCGCCGGGCTCGGCCACGTAGGCGGGTGCCGCCAGCATCATGACCTGCATGGCACAGAACGACGCCACGAACAGCTGCCACAGCGTGCGCCGGGCCTCGCGTTGCCGCAGCGCCGCCGCGTCGGCGGTACCGGCCACACCGGCGCCATAGCCTGCCGCCTCAATGGCCTGGATCAGGACGCGGCTGGAGCGACCGGCCGGCGCCCAGTCCACCTGGGCGATGCCAACCGATCCCTGTACGGTGGCGGCGTGGACGCCCGGTACACGGATCAACGCGTCCTGGATCAGGCCGGCGCAAGCCACGCAGTGCAGGCCCCACAGTTGCAGCTGGACCTGAACGGGTGAACCGACCGCTGCCACGGGCGGCACAGCCGCCGGGCTACCCGCTCTGGGCGCCTCGGCGACGCTGGTGGCGGCGGCGGCAGGATTCACCTTTGATAATCTAGGCCTCCAACCCCGTTTCCAATATGACTTACGTCAAGACTGCCGTCGTTGGCCCGGCCCCCGAACGGCATACCCGGCGCGGCACCTGGCCTGCCGTCCTGGTCCTGCAACTGGCCCTGTTGACGACGGCCTGGGCTCAGGACGGACAGCCGCAGCGTCTGCCGCTGATGCCCCTGCAGGCGGGGATGCATGTCATCCAGGCCGGCGTGGCCCAGACGCCCCTGCATCGCCAGATAGGCCTGATGCACCGGCGCGACCTGCCGCCTAACGAGGGCATGCTGTTCATCTTTGACCAGCCGCAGCAGCAGTGCTTCTGGATGCGCAACACGCCATTGCCGTTGACCATTGCGTTCTTGGCCGACGATGGCCGCATCGTGAACCTGGCCGACATGAAGCCGTTCAGCGACGACTCGCATTGCTCGACGGAGCCGGTGCGCCTGGTGCTGGAGATGAACCAAGGCTGGTTTGCCAAGCGCAACATCAAGCCCGGCAGCCGGATCAAGGGCGAGGCTTTCCAGCGCTGAGCATGCACGGCCGACGTCGGCCGAAGGCCTGATCCGGCATAGGCTTGATCCGGGGAAGTTGAAGTCTTCTTGGCTATAGTCAAAGACTTCCGTTACATGAGGAGATATGAGGATGGGTGCGATCTTTCAATCGCTGGGCCGCACGGTGGCTGCGGGCGCTGTCTTGTTGGTGCTGATGGTGCTGGCCCTGGGGTCCGGCAAGTTCGATCACGCATGGGGCGCGTTCGCGATGCGCTGGCTGCACGTGATGTGCGGCGTGATGTGGATCGGCCTGCTGTGGTACTTCAACTTTGTGCAGATTCCGTCGATGCCCAAGATCCCGGACGAGCACAAGCCGGCGATCAGCAAGGTGATCGCACCGACCGCGCTGTTCTGGTTCCGCTGGGCCGCCCTGGCGACCGTGGTCACCGGCGTGCTGCTGGCCCTGATGAGCGGCTATCTGGTCCCGGCGCTCAGCTTCACCAAGCCCTTTGTCGCGATCGGTATCGGCATGTGGCTGGCGCTGATCATGGCGTTCAATGTCTGGTTCATCATCTGGCCAAACCAGAAAAAGGCGCTGGGCATCGTCACGGTCGCCGCAGACGAGAAGGCCAAGGCGGCCCGCACCGCCATGCTGACCTCGCGCCTGAACACCATGCTGTCCATCCCCATGCTGTTCTGCATGGTCGCGCAGCAGAACGGCGGGCTCTGACCGTCAGCGTTCTTTCTGCGGCGTGACCCGGGCCGGCACCAGGTCGGCCCGGCCTTCCGCCAGGCGCACGTCGTAGACCTGCCCGGCTTCCAGCTGGGACGGCGCACGCACGGCACCACCGGTGGGCGACAGCACCAGGGCATAGCCGCGGTTCAGGACCTGTTGCGGGTCCAGCAACGGCAGCCGCTGGCCGATGGCCTCCAGGCGCTGCTGGCGGCCTTGCAGCAGGTGTTGCAGCGCCTGGCCCAGCCGCTGCTGGGCATGACCGAGCCGTTGCCGGCGCAGGTCCACCACCTGGCGCAGGGCACGGCCCCGCCGCGCCTCCAGCGCGTCCAGCCGCTGGCGATGGACCGGCAGGCCGGCCGACCGTGCCGCCAGCCGGGCCTGCAGCACGTCCAGGCGCTGCGCGGCGGACTCCAGCCGTTGCCAGCAGGCCATCTGCCGGCGTGCGGCCAGGCCGGCCAGCATGACCAGTGACTCGTCGCGCGGCGGCGCCGCCAGCTCGGCCGCCGCTGTGGGTGTCGGCGCGCGCAGGTCCGCCGCCAGGTCGGACAAGGTGACGTCCGTCTCGTGTCCGACGCCGCAGATCACCGGCAAGGCACTGGCGGCCACGGCGCGCACCACCGACTCGTCGTTGAACGACCACAGGTCCTCCAGGGACCCCCCGCCACGGCACAGCAGCAGCACGTCGGCGTCCTGGCGCTGGTTGGCGATGCGCAGGGCCTGCACCAGCTGTGGCGGCGCGTCGGCGCCCTGCACCGCGGCGGGATAGACCACGACCCGCACATGCGGCGAGCGCCGGCGCAACGCGGTCAACACGTCGGCCAGCGCGGCCGCCGCCAGGGACGACACCACGCCGATGCAACGCGGATGGCGCGGGATGGGACGCTTGCGCGCGTCTGCAAACAGGCCCTCGGCCGACAGCCGCGCGCGCAGCCGCAGGAACTGCTCGTACAAAGCACCCTGCCCCAGCGGCAACATGGCCTCGACCACGCATTGCAGCTCGCCGCGGGCCTCGAACACCGCGACCCGGCCGCGCAGCTCGACCTGCTGCCCGTCGCGCGGCACGAAGCTCAGCAACGACGCCGCGCGCCGGAACATCGCGCAACGCAGCAGCGCCGGCTGGCCGTTGCGGTCCTTGAGCGTGAAGTAGCAGTGCCCGCTGGCCGCACGGGTGAAGCCGGACAACTCGCCTCGCACCGTGACGCCGCCAAACCGCGCCGAAAGGGCGTCGCCAGCCGCTGCCAGCAAAGCGGACACGTCCCAGGCCTGGTCCAGGTTCATCGTCTCGGGTTGGTTGGGCGCGGGCGCGCAGGCTGCCCATTCAGAAAGGGCTCGAACCTGCGGTTCATAATCCGCCGCCCCTGCCACTGCGCAGCAGGGCACTGCATAGGAAGACCCACGTTGCTGACGATCATACAAGCGGCCGGATGGCCGATCTGGCCACTGATTTTGTGCTCAGTGATCGGCCTCGCGCTGGTCATCGAGCGCTTCATCGCGCTGCGCACGGTGCGTGTGATGCCAGCCAGCCTGCTGGAGGAGGTCATGCTGGTCACACGGCACAACCTGCCCGGTCCGGACGTGGTCACCAAGCTGTCCGACAACTCGGCGCTCGGACAGGTGCTGGCTGGTGGCCTGCGCGCGGTGATGGCCGACGCCCGCATCACCGAAAGCACCTTGCGCCAGGCCTTCGAGGCCGCGGGCCGCAATGCGGTACATGCGATGGAGCGCTACCTGGGCGCCATCGGCACGATCGCCAGCGCCGCGCCGCTGCTGGGGCTGCTGGGCACGGTGGTCGGCATGATCGAGATCTTTGGCGCCCAGGCGCCCACCGGCGCGACCAATCCGGCGCAGCTCGCGCATGGCATTTCGATTGCGCTGTACAACACCGCCTTCGGGCTCATCATCGCCATACCTGCCTTGATGCTGCACCGCTACTTCCGGGCACGGGTGGATGCGTTTGCGCTGGGCATGGAGCAGGCGGCCGAGCGCATGGTGCCGCACCTGATGCGGTTCGCGGTGCGCGGTGGCGCTGTCGTGATCTGATCGCGAGACCGCCGAGACACGCCATGCCGATGAACTTTCGCCCCCGCAGAGGTGATGAGCCGGAGATCAACCTGATCCCGTTCATCGACGTGCTGCTGGTGGTGCTGATCTTCCTGATGCTGTCGACCACGTACTCGCGCTACTCGGAGCTGCAGATCACGTTGCCGACGGCGGACGCCGAGCGACTCAAGGAAAAGCCGGCAGAACTGCTGGTCACGGTCACCGGCGAGGGACGCTATGCGGTGAACCGCCGCCCCGTGGAGGGCCGCAACGTGGACCAGCTGGCGGCGGAGCTGAGCGCGGCGGCGGCCGGCCGACCCGACGTGGTGGTCATCGTGTCGGCCGACGCCATGGCGGCCCATCAGGCGGTGATCAACGTGCTGGACGCCGCGCGGCGCGCCGGCCTGGGCCGGCTGACCTTCGCCACCCAGTTGCCCGGCGCCGCGGCCACCCGCTGACCATGGCGGCGCCCGCCGGGCTGTCCGCCACGCTGCTGCGCCATTGGGCGCAACCCCGTCTGACCCTGCTGACCACTGCGCTGTGGCCGGTGGGCCAGGCGATGCGCCTGCTCGTCGCCTTGCGCCGGCAGCTGTACCACCGCGGCGTGTTGGCGTCATGGCGCGCACCGGTACCGGTGCTGGTGGTCGGCAACCTGATCCTGGGCGGCGCCGGCAAGACGCCGACGGTCCTGACCCTGGTGCCGGCCCTGCGAGCGTTGGGCTGGACACCTGGCGTGGTGTCGCGCGGGCACGGCCGGGCGCGCGCGTGCGTGGTCGTAGCTCGGGACGGATCGTCAGCGGCCGAACTCGGCGACGAACCCGCGCTGCTGCACCGGCGCCTGCAAGTCCCGCTGGCGGTTGGCGCTGACCGCGTCGCCGCGGCGCAGGCGCTGTTGAAGGCACATCCGGAGGTCGACGTTCTGCTGTCGGACGACGGGCTGCAGCATCTGCGCCTGCAGCGCGATGCCGCCTTGGTGCTGTTCGACGCCCGTGGCGCGGGCAATGGCCAGTGCCTGCCCGCCGGACCGCTGCGTGAGCCGCTGCCACGGCAGCTGGATGCCCATGCCCAGGTGCTGTACACCCACGGCACGGCCACGACGCACTTGCCTGGGCACTTGGGCGGCCGGCACCTGGCGGGCGCCCTGCCGCTGCGGGACTGGTGGAGCGGTGCGGCGCCGCAGCCGCTGTCGAGTCTGCGCGAAGGGCGTTGGACGGCTGCCGCCGGCATCGCCCAGCCCGAGGGCTTCTTCGCCATGCTGCGCGCCGCGGGCCTTGACATCCAGCCCCTGGAGCTGCCCGACCATGCGCGGCTGGACGCCCTGCCCTGGCGCGGCACGACCGGCGATGTGGTCGTCACCGAGAAGGACGCCATCAAGCTGAACCCGGCGCGCCCGGGCTGCGAGGCGGTGTGGGTGGCCATCCTGAAATCCGACCTGCCGCCTGCACTGATCGATGCGCTGGACCATCAACTGCGACAATCCAGGCCATCATGAGCGTCGATGCCCGATTGCTGGACCTGCTGGTGTGCCCCGTCTGCAAGGGACCGCTGACGCTGGAGCGCGACACGCAGCGCCTGCCGCATGAGCTGGTCTGCCCGGCCGACCGCCTGGCCTTTCCGATCCGGGACGGCATTCCGGTGATGCTCGACACCGAAGCCCGCGCACTGGACCCAACGGCCCGTCCGGCCGCATGATCCCGGTCATCCTGATACCGGCGCGGCTGGCCAGCACGCGGTTGCCAAACAAACCCCTGGCTGACCTGGCCGGACTGCCGATGATCGTGCGGGTCGCCCAACGTGCGGCTCTGGCCCGGCATCAGCGCGTGGTGGTGGCGGCCGACGACCCGAGCATCGTCGACGCCTGCGCCGCCCATGGCGTGGCCGCGCTGCTGACCCGGCAGGACCACCCCAGCGGCAGCGACCGCCTGGCCGAGGCCTGCAGCCTGCTCGGGCTGGCCGACGACAGCGTGGTCGTTAACGTGCAGGGCGACGAGCCCTTGATCGCACCGGAGATGATCGACGCCTGCGCGGCCTTGCTGGTTGCGCGGCCGGATTGCGCGATGAGCACCGTGGCCCATGCCATCGACGACCCGGCGGAGTTCGCCAACCCCCATGTCGTCAAGGTGGTGCTGGACGCACAGCAGCGAGCGCTTTATTTCTCCCGTGCCCCCCTGCCCTGGTGGCGTGACGGCTATGCCGACGGCATCGCCGCCTTGCCGCCGGGTCAACTGCCGCTGCGGCACGTCGGGCTGTACGCCTACCGGTGCGGATTCCTGAAGCGGTTTCCGACCCTGACGCCGGCGCCGCTGGAGCAACTGGAGGCGCTGGAGCAACTGCGGGCGATGTGGCACGGCGAGCGCATTGCGGTGCATGTCAGCGCCGAGCGCCCGGGCCCTGGCGTTGACACGCCACAGGACCTGGAGCGCGTGCGGCGCCTGCTGGCCTGAGCACCCATCCGGCGGGCCTGCCGCGTGCCCAGGCTTGGTGCGCAAGCCGGCGTGTCAGACAGGTGCAGGGGACCCCATGCGATACTGAAATCATCGTCTGCCACGTGGGCCGCAGCCCGTCGAGACAGCGGCCACGGCGGTGCCTGCGCACCGCGCCCTGAACATTCCCTGAGGCTGAAGACACGATGCGACTGATCCTGTTGGGAGCGCCTGGCGCTGGCAAGGGCACCCAGGCCACGGCCATCTGCAAGCGCTGGGGCATCCCCCAGATCTCAACCGGCGACATGCTGCGCGCCGCCGTCAAGGCCGGCACGCCGCTGGGCGTGGCGGCCAAGAAGGTCATGGACGCTGGACAACTGGTCAGCGACGACATCATCATCGGCTTGGTCAAGGAGCGGATCACGCAGCCGGACTGCGCGGGCGGCTTCCTTTTCGACGGCTTCCCGCGCACCATCCCGCAGGCCGAGGCCATGAAGGCCGCCGGCGTCCCGCTGCAGGCCGTGCTGGAGATCGACGTGCCCGACAGCGCCATCATCGAGCGCATGAGCGGGCGCCTGTTCCACATCGCCTCCGGCCGCAGCTACCACGTCAAGTTCAACCCGCCCAAGTCGCCCGGCATCGACAACATCACCGGCGAGCCGCTGATCCAGCGCGACGACGACAAGGAAGAGACCGTGCGCAAGCGCCTGGATGTCTACCAGAACCAGACCCGACCGCTGGTGGACTACTACTCGGCATGGGCGGCCAGCGGCCAGCCCGGCGCCCCCCGCTACCGCTGCATCTCCGGCATGGGCTCCGTGGAGGAGATCACCGCCCGTGTCATGCAGGCACTGGAGAACTGACTCATGGATATCGCAGGCAAGGTCTTCATCGTCACCGGCGGCGCATCAGGCCTCGGCGAGGGCGCAGCACGCGCGCTGGCGGACAAGGGCGCCAAGGTCGTGATCGCCGACCTCCAGGCCGGCAAGGGCGAGGCCGTTGCGGCCGCATTGGGCGGCGCCTTCGTCAAATGTGACGTGACCCAAGAGGCCGACGGCCTGGCCGCCGTCGCCCAGGCGCTGTCCATGGGCAAGCTGATGGGCCTGGTCAACTGCGCCGGCATCGCCATTGGCGTCAAGACCGTCAGCAAGAGCGGTGCGCATCCGCTGGCCCAGTTCTCGCGCGTGATCGGCATCAACCTGATCGGCACCTTCAACATGATCCGCCTGGCCGCCGAGGCCATGTGCAAGAACGCACCGGAGCCCACCGGCGAGCGCGGTGTGCTGATCAACACCGCCAGCGTCGCCGCCTATGACGGCCAGATCGGCCAAGCCGCCTACTCCGCCAGCAAGGGCGGCGTGGTCGGCATGACCTTGCCGATCGCCCGCGACCTGGCCCGCGACGGCATCCGCGTCATGACCATCGCGCCCGGCATCTTCGGCACACCAATGCTCTTCGGCATGCCCAAGGAAGTGCAGGACTCGCTGGCCGCCAGCGTGCCCTTCCCCAGCCGCCTGGGCACGCCGCAGGACTACGGCAAGCTCGCGGTGCACATCGTCGAGAACGACATGCTCAATGGCGAAACCATCCGGCTGGACGGGGCGATTCGGCTGGCGCCGAAGTGACCCTTTGAACGGCAGACGCCGGTCGCAACGGCCCGGACAGCAAAGTGCGGCGCCTCAAGGGCGCCGTCTTCACGTTCAGGAGCCGTAACCCGCCGGTGCAGAGCCATTGAAGGCATCCTGCGCACGCGCCAGCTCACCGATCATGCGGCGCTCGGGCTCGGTGAGCTCGGGATGCCAGATGTCGAAGATCAGCACCGCGCGCAGCCGGTCGCTGTCGTTGCGGGCCTCGTGCTCGATGGTGTCGTCGAAGATGAAGGCCTCGCCCAGCTTCCAGGGCCGCCATGAGTTGCCGACGCGGTAGATGCAGTCCGGCGGGATGATCAACGGCAGGTGCACCAGCAGCCGTGCGTTGCTGACACCCACATGTGGCGGGATGCGGGTGCGCGGCTTGAGCATCGAGAACAGCGCGACCGGCGTGCGGCCCGGCTGGTCCGGCTGTGGCGCAGGAGAGATGGCGGCCATGGTCTGCGGGCACCGGTCCGCGTTCGCATCCACCCGCAGGCCGTCCTTGATCAGGTGGAAGGCGCTCCAGCGCAGCGACTGGTTCAACTCGGCCCATTGTTCCAGCGGCATGTCGGGCGAATAGGTCAGATAGGGCGTGAACCCCCGGTCGGCCGCCAGGACAGCCTCGAACTCGCCGCGGATCGCGTCGGTAGCCGCCTCGATCGGCGCCAGCCACGGGAAGCGGGATCGCTCGAAGAACTCCACTGGCTTGAGGTCCGGAAAGTAGTAGCCCATGGGCTGGGCGTCGTAGCGCTTCTTGCGGCCCAGCAGGATGTCCAGGGACAGGCGGAAGCGGTCGAGTTGATCCACGCCCAGCGCGCCTCGCCGCTCGTCGATGAATCGGTCGACGAAGGCTGCGTACGCTTGCTGATGCTGGCTGCTCACCTCCATCGCCTGCCGCAGCGGCGCCCTGAGATGCTCGACCACCCGGTCCAGCGGCGGCGCCACGGCCACGGCCGCTGCATAGGCGCGCGCCGCTTCGGGCTGGCGGCCCTGGCGCTGCAGCAGGTCGCCTCGCATCAGCAGGGCCATCAGGTCCTTGGGGTCGATCGTCAACGCCCGGGTCAGCGCATCGGCCTCACCCGCATCGTCTCGGTCGGCACGGCAGGCCAGTCCCAACTGGATCCATGACTGTGGATCGCCCGGTTCAAGGTCCGCCACGCGTTGGAAGGCCCGCCGCGCCGATGTGACGTCACGCCGTGCGAGCGAGAACTCGGCAATGGCACGCAGTGTCGGGACATGGTTGGGCCGCTGCGCCAAGATGCGGGCCCAGCCTGCGACCGCCTGCCCCTCGTCGCCACGCTCGGCGGCCGATGACGCGGTCCGTGCGCTTTCGGCAAGGTCAGGCGGCAAGCCGGCGGCTGCGTTCATGGAGTGGCGTAGTTGGTAACGGCGGTGGAGGCCGCATTGTCACCGGCCAAGAAAAAGGGCCGCACCCGAAGGTGCGGCCCCGTCGAGCCCAGGCTGCAGCTCTTGCGAGCCGCGAGCCATGGCTGATCAGAACGTGGCGGTCACGTTCAGAGAGACACGGCGACCGGCCGCGTCGTACACCACCGGATAGGTGTTGCCGTTCGCGAAGCCGGCACCGTTGGACCGCAGCGGCGGGTCCTTGTCCAGCACGTTGTTGACCGCGCCGCGGACCAGCAGGTTCTTGGTCAGCTGATAGGACGCAGCCAGGTCCAGGTACTGCCGTGCACCCAGCGTGCGCATCGCACCGTTGATGGCGCCACCGATCTGCGGGTTGGTCGAATCCTGGGACACGCCGTCGATGTGACGGACGGTCGCGGACACCTGCAGATTCCACGGCGTCGTCCAGGTGGCCCGGATCTTGTGGCGGATCTCCGGCAGCGGCGTGCCGCAAACGCCGCCGTAGTACCCAGCGCACTCGAAGCCGGCCGTCCCCGGCCGATTCACCTGGTAGAACTTCTTCAGATACGTGCCGATGTAGGACAGGTCCACCCGGCCCATCGCCCCCAGCCCCAACCGATAGTCGGCCGCGAAGTCGATACCCTGCGTGGCCCGGGACGCCAAGTTGTTGTTCAGGACCGTGATGAAGGCGTTGTTGGTCGCCCACAGGGACCCGATGCCGTCGCGTTGGATCAGGTTGCACAGGGCGCCGGTGGCGAGACAGCCGTTCAGAACCTCGACGGCTGGTGGATTCGTGATGATGTCGTTGACCTTGATATCGAAGTAGTCGATCGTCACGTTCAGGTCACGGATCGGCGACAGGACGATGCCGAACGTGGTCGTCTTCGCCTTCTCCGGGTTCAGGTTCGGGTTGCCGCCGGTGATCTGGTTGAACTGTCCCGCCGGGCTGTCCGGAATGGTCCCGAACTGCTGCGGCGTGACGCCGGTGCGCTGGCACTCGGCCAATGTGGCACCGGTGCCGCCCTGTGCGCGGCCGCCGACCACAGCACCGGAGCAGGGATCGCCGCCGTTGTTGTCATACAACCCAAGGCCTTGGGCGGCGAACAGCTCGATGATGTTCGGTGCCCGGACGGCCTCCTGGTAGCTGGCACGCAGCTTGACGGCGCGCACCGGTGCCCATTCCAGCCCGAGGCCGAAGGCATCGGTCTTCTTCTTCGTGCTGTAGTCCGACCGGCGATAGGTGCCGGTCAGGTTCAGCAACTCGGCCATCGGCTTGCCCTCGACCAGCGGGATTCGGATTTCGCCGAAGATGTCCGTGACCGAGTACTTGCCGGCAACGCCGATCGTCGGCCCGCCTTGGCCGGCGAGGTCGCCGGTGGTGAAGGCGGTGTCGGTGGACAGGTCCATCTGCTCCGTGCGGCGCTCGGCGCCGACGACGATGTTCACTGGGGTCGTCGCAGCCGGCGACTTGATGCCATAGGCACCCAGGTCACCGAACAACGACAGGGTCGTGACCGACTGCGAGGTGAAGCCCTTCTGGAAGCCGGGGGTCGACACATAGGCCAGCGAGGCCGGCGTCACGCCGCCCAGGCGCCAGATGTTCCAGGGCACGCAGGCCGTGTCCGTCCCGTTCAGAAAGGTGCGGCAGACCGCATTGCCGTTGCCGTCGTCCACCACGTCCAGCGCGCGGGCCAGCCGGGCGTTGGAGAAGTCGTTCTTGTAGGTCTCCTGGTAGACCACGCGGCCGACCTGGGTCGACAGGTCGTAGCTCCAGTCCTTGTTCAGGTCGCCCTTGACGCCCAGCACGCCACGGTACGAGGTGTGGCGGATGTCGTCCTGGCGCCCGCCGCCCTCGACGTTGCGTCGGGCGATGTACATGTCGACCGTGTCGCCCGGCGCGTTCAGGCCCAGCGCGGTGCGCCAGGCTGCCGACAGCAGGGGGTTCTCGAAGCGGACCGCATTGGCACCGGTTGCCGCGAAGAAGAACGCACCCGACGGTGCAATCTGTGCGACGGTGTGGTCGTCGTGGAAGTTCAGTTCGGTGTAGACACGCGCCATCGGGCTGATGTCGTAACGGCCGTAGGCCGCCGCCGTGTAGCGGTCGGACGGACGCTGGAAGTAGTTCAGCGGACCGAAGTTGTAGGCATCCTGGGCGCCGACATAGTTGCGCACGCCACCCTGGGCATCGGCCACCGTGAGGGCGAACGTCGCGAAGTCGGTGAACTGTCCCGGGAAGCTGGTTCCGGAGCCGCCGCAGGTGAAGGCGGTCGCACCGGCGTTCAACGCACAGGCCGTGAAGTCGCGCTCGGACTGCAGCAGCGGCTGGGTCTGCTTGCGGCTGACGAAGAGCGTCGCGTTGCCCTTGCCGTTGCCGAAGTTGGCACCCATCGTCAGGCTGAAGTCGTTGGTCTTGCCGTCGGCCGACTTGTCGCCGGGGATCGGAAAGCCACGCGCGTTCAACGCCGCATTGATGTTGCGCGGGTTCTGCTGCTGGTGGTTGTAGAACTGGTGGTTGACTTCCGCCTGGATGCCCTCGAAGCGGTCATTCATGACGAAGTTCACCACGCCGGCAACGGCGTCGGAGCCGTAGACCGCGGACGCGCCGCCGGTCAGCACCTCGACGCGCTTGATCAGCGAGATCGGAATCTGGTTCAGGTCGGAGGGCAGCGATCGCGGGCTGCCGGCCGGGAGACGGCGGCCATTGACCAGCACCAGGGTGCGCGCGGCGCCCAGGTTGCGCAGGTTGACCGTGGCGGTACCGGTGGCACCGTTGGACACCTGGGCGCCCTGGTCGGCAAAGACCTGCGGCAGGTTGTTCAGCAGCGACTCGACGTCGCGGACGGCCTCGATCTTGATGGCCTCGGCACCCAGCTGGATGACGGGCGACGCCGTCTCGGTCTGGGTGGTCTTGATGCGCGAACCCGTGATTTCCACGCGTTCCTGCGCGATTGCCGTGCCGGCCATGAACAGGCCGCCCAGCGAACCGGCCAGGATGGCCGAACTGACTCTGGTTCTCTTAAACATATGTGTGCCCCGCCTCTAGTCGCGAAAGAGAGTTGATCGATAGACCTGATTCCGCCCGGCTGAAGACCGACCTTGTAGGGCGGCTGCAACGCGGCGCTGGAAACATCGCGAATTGTCATAGTCATGTTTCGCGAACACGGTCAGGGAAACCCGTCTTTGGCATCGTCTGTGGCGCCCACGCATCAACGAAAAAGGCCGCGATCGCTCGCGGCCTAGTAGGCGATTAAGGGTTATCCCTTGATCAGCGTCGACACTGATCTGGGGTGCCCCTTATGAGTGCATCAGAACTTGTAGTTCGCGCGCATGTACAGGCTTGCACCGTTCGGGCTGTGGGTGCTGGTGTCGAAGCCCTGCCAATCGTTGTTGGAGAAGGGCGGCTTCTCGTCGGTGATGTTGCGGCCACCGACCACGATGCGCATGTTCTTGATGCCGGTGTACTGGACTTGCGCGTCCAGCGTGTACATCGCCTTGACCCGCACCGCGCTGTTGCCGACGAAGAAGTTGTCTTCATAGGAACCGATGGTGTTGAGCGTCAGGCTGGACTGCCAGCTGCCCTTGGACCAGGCCACCGAGCTGGTGTTGCGCCAGCGCGGGAACTGGTAGGTGTCGGCCAATTCGATCAGCGCCTGCCCGGGGTTGAGCTGTCGCTTCAGGCCGCCAATGTAGGTGAAGGCCGTCTTGGCGGAAATGCGACCCCGATCGCCCAGGTTCCAGCGGTACGTGGCATCGGCGTCAATGCCGTGCGTGCGCTGGCGCGACGCGTTGAAGAAGGTCCGCTTGATGCCGGTGACCAGGTCGCCGCTGACGCCCCTCAGGGACCCTGGCGCGCCGATGGCGATGTCGTCACCGGCCGGGTCGTTTCTGACAATCGCGCCGGGGAACAGGTTGGCGTTGGCCAGAATGAAGGCCGCCGTCGGCGACAGGATGCGGTTCTTGTGGTCGATGTAGTACACGTCAGCCGACACCGACAGGTTGTCGGTCACATCGAACACCATGCCCAGGCTGTTGCTCTCGGACTTCTCCGGCGACAGCGGGATGCCCGAGGCGATGGCGCCCTGGAACTCCGTACGAACCTGCGCCGAAGCCCCGTTGCCGCCGGGGCCGCAGACCGCCACCGTGCGCGGGTCCGTGGCACCGTAACCGGCCTGGTAGGCGCGGCAGCGCGGCGTGTCCTGCACCGTCGGGAAGCTGGTCGACACGCCCAGGTACAGCTCAGCCAGGGACGGTGCGCGGAAGCCCTTTGCAACGCCGGCGCGCAGCAGCAGGTTCTTCATCGGCTTGAAGCTGACCGCCACCTTCGGCGTGTTGGCGCGCCCGAAGTCAGAGTAGTCGTCGGTGCGCAGCGCGACCTGCGCCTCGAAACCCTTGAACGCCGGCAGGGAGAACTCGGCGAAGGCGGAATTCAGCTTGCGGGAGCCGATCACGGCGGTGCCGCCGGAACCCGCAACCGTGACGCGGTTCGGATTGAGCAGGCTGGTACGGAAGTCAGGGGTGTCCGACACCTCCTCCTTGCGTGACTCGATACCGGCCGCCACGGCGGCCATGCCGCCCGCCATCTGGAACAGCTCGCGGCTGAGCTTGAGGTCGATGGCGTTCAGCTCGCTCTCGCCGACCCGCTTAGGGTCGATCTTGATCGCGGCAATCATGGCCGGCGAGTTCAGCGACGGGTCGATCACCCGGTAGAACTGGCCGGCGAAGCCCGCCAGCGTGCCGTTGAAGGCCTCCTGAGCCCGCTCCTGGATGATGAAGTTGTAGCCCTGGTTCACGGTCTTGCTCTTGGCCTGCATGGCAGCAGCCTCGAGGTCAAAGCCGGCCAGGGTGCCACGGATGCCGGCCACGAAGCGGCTGGAGTCGGTGTCGATGGTCGACAGGCGCAGGCCAGCCTCGACCGTCCGGTAGCTCACGGCATTAAAGGTGCTGCCGATCGGCTTGTCCGGATGATTGGCTGGGATGTTGAAGCCTGCAGGCGTCGGCGCCGAGCTGTTGCTGGTCGAGTTGCTGTTCAGCAGCGCCTCGGCGAAGACCTCGGCGTCCTTGGTCAGCTTGAAGCGCAGTTGGCCGAAACCGCCGATACGCTCTGTCGCGGGCGAAAGGTCGTTGTCCGGCGCAAAGTTGTACGCGCACACGTTGCCGCCACCGCCAACCCCCAGGCTGGCCGCCGGCACGATGCTGTTGGCCGGACAGGTGGTGAACGGGGTGTTGACGTTGCCCGTCCCGCCACGCCAGTAGCCGGGGTTGCCGGTCGGAGAGCGCACATCGCGGCCGCCAGGGCCGTCGCCACGCTTGTCGGCGTTCTTCGAGAACGCGCGATCGGCCGCTCTGACCTTCTCGCGGTTGTAGTAGTCGACCATCAACATCACGTTGAAGCGGTCGTTGCCCGTGCCCAGCGTCGCCGAGGCTCGGGTCTCCTCGCCGTCGCCCCGCGTCGTGGTGCTGAAGCTGGTGCCGACCTCGACCCCGGTGAAGTCCTTGCGCAGGATCACGTTGACCACGCCGGCGATGGCGTCCGAGCCATAGACCGCCGATGCGCCGTCCTTCAGGATGTCGATGCGCTCGACCGCATTGAGCGGAATGCTGTTCAGGTCGACGAAGCCCTCGTTCAGGTTCTGTGCGAAGCCGTAGTTGGCAATGCGCCGGCCGTTCAGCAGGATCAAGGTGGTCTGGCTGCCCAGGCCGCGCAGGGAGATGGCCGCGGTGCCGGGAGCGAACGAGTTGCCCGACTGGGTGTTCTCGTTGAACGTGCCACCGCTGATCACCGGGGTACCGCTGAGAAGGTCGTTCAGCGTCGCGGCGCCCGAGCGCTCGATGTCCTCGCGCTTGATCGAGAAGACCGGTTGCGGCCCTTCGAGGTCGGCGCGCTTGATGTTGGACCCGGTCACCTCGACCCGCTGGGTCTGTGCCGTGGCCGAGGTCGCGATCGACAGGGCGAGGCTGCCGAAAGCCAGCAGCATGGCCTTGCTGACGTGGTTGCGTCTGAACATGTGAACTCCGGTGAGGAAGACTGAGAAACGTCGGATGCTTGTCATCCCCGACAGCACCACGGCGCCGGGGCATGCAGGTTCCGTACATGTCTCTGAATTGTCACCGTGCGTAAAGGCCGGCTTTGCCTAGGGAAAGCGATAGCCCCGCACTCAAGGGTCGCCTTTGCGCAACGTCAGCTGGATCAGCTCCATGCTGCACGACAAAGTTCTTACATCACCGGCCGGTCAAATGCTCCAGGCCCGACGGCCATCACCCTGCTGGCCGTCAGCCTGCCGGTCGATGGCCTCGAACAGGCGGCAGACCCAGTCACGCTCGGCATCGGTCAGCTCGGGTCGCCAGATTTCGAACAGCAATATCACGCGCGTCTGGTCGCTGTCGTTCCACGCCTCGTGCTCGATCGT
>JBJXHB010000130.1:0-23385 GCA_046160725.1 Aquabacterium sp. | reverse complement strand
ACAGCCACGCCGCGCTGGCCGGCAAGGCCTGCCCGGAGTGCGGCAATGCCACGCTGATCCACAAGGACGGGTGCGAGTTCTGCACCTCGTGCGGGCATATTGGGATGTGTGGGTAGCTCGGTTGGTGCCGGCTGGCGGTGGGTGGCTGCGGGTTGCAGCCTAAGTTGGCAGTCCGATCACATCGGCTGCAGGTGCTTCGAGCCCGATCGCTCTGGCTCGTTTGGCCCTTCTCTTCTGGGTCGCAATGGTCAGCCAGACCAAAAAGTGGTCAGGCGCAGCGGCGCTGAAATGCGGCCGTGGCTCCATCTGAACTCGCTTGGGCGACGTGTCAAGGAACTGGGCGTTCTGTTTTGGCGGCTGCTTCAGTCTGACTGCAGTCGCTCGTCTCTAGGTGCTTGACTGCCGCTCACGTCGCAAGAGTCTTGCGTCTGCTCGGTGACCTCAAGTTGAAATGTCCGAGAAGGAGCTGAACGGCACTACTGGAGCTGAAGGAGGCTCGCTCTCATTGCCTGCAGCCAGGTCCGGGCTAGCTCGTCTGCGAGTAGGAGGTTGGGGGCATGCGACGACTGGGGTTCGGCAAGCAGGAGTTCAAAGGTCTTCGTTACGAGAAGGTCATTCGAGCCCTGCGCTGCCCTCATGGCCGATTCAAGCAAGAGTGGCGTCATCACACCGCTGGTGCGCGATGCAGCAAACGCGTGAAAGATTCGCACCATGGCGGCCGACCTCTGATCTCCTCGCTTCTCGAACCGACGCACTGCCTCGTCATAGGCTTGCCCGCCGCGCGCCGCGTCCCCGCACATGTACGCGAGCAGCCCCACATTTGCTAGCGTATGCGGGTCTGGCGGGGACTTCTGCCTGGTGACTTTCATCAGAGCCGCAACAGCTTCAGGCACATTGCCTTCGCATAGCGAAGAGAACGCCAAGTTGTTCAGCAGCACGGTGTTCGTTGGGTCCAGCTTGAGGCCTGTCTTGGCATGGCCGATTGATGCGGAGTAGTCGCCCATGAGGGCGGCGAGATGCGACCCCGCGATTAACGGCCTCGATGCCCAAGGCTCATCTACGTGCCACACCAGTGCACGGTCTAAAGCACGGTGCAGATCGCCGCCCTGCATGGCTGAGTAGAGAGCGGCCTCTGCAGACGCGGGCGCGTCGAGCCACGCCTCAGGAATTGCACTTTCAATGCGCAATGCGCCAATCGCCCATTGGGCTTGGGCGAGTGCGTTGTCATTTGGCGCGATGACTGAAGCAGCAAACAGGCGTTTGATCACCTTTGAGCTCTCGCCTGACGACACCGCTTCCACTGCTAGGGCACCGGCAAGCTCCGCCGTATCGGCCGCGGCAAACCGCCTAGCCTCCAGCATCCCATGCCCACGTTTCAACAGCCTCGACGTACGGCCTGCCAAAGAGGACAGCGAAATCTCGCTAGCCAGTAGCCAAGGGTCCTCCTTTGTCCTCGGCGAACGCCGCAGAAGGTCGATGGCGAGTTCGGTGTTGTCCATGTGCGCGTAAAACCTGGCAGCTGAGCGCAACACGACCCGGCTTCCCGGAGCAAGCGTGGTGGCGGCAAGGATATGCTTTGCTGCGGACTCGTTGTCACCCTCGCTGGTCTTCAGCCTCGCCAGATCCATCCATGCCAACGCATTCTCAGGATAGATGCGCAACAGCGTTCGCAGGCGCCGCGTGTGCTCACGGGCCGTCGTCGTGCCCTCGTCAGTCTGCGCGTGCCCGACCACGGCACTGGCTCTGGTGAGCAGCCCGTCCGGAATGGCCCGCCCCCTGTGCTCGACAAGGTAGCGCGCTGGGCCTTCAATCTGGGTCCGAAGGTGCTCGGCATGAAAGAACCGCATGGCATCGGAGGCTGTCCCTACTGAAGGGACAGACTCGAAGTCCTCGATCGCCTTTCTGAGGGTGACCTCGGCTGCGCCATCCCCCAGATACTCCGGGTTGGGCGGGCGACGGGTGTCTGCTCCATAGACAGCCGGGCGCTCTGTAGATATGCGCCACTTGGGCACGAGCAGGCGCTTCCAACGCAGCGAAAGGCTCATGATTGAGCAACTCGACTAGCGATGTCCTGCCGCTTGCTAAGACGGTCAAACAAGGACACGTACCGATCAATGCCATGTGGTCGCCCGACTGCAGCTCGTGCCTTCGGATGGCCCCGCACCGCCGGATCTGGATGCGTTAGTTGCTTGTAGGCCTCTACCAACTCGGCCCGTGTCGCTTCGGGGAAGTAGCTGCTCAGGTAGGTGCAAACACGCGCGTGCGCGTCGATGAGATACGGCATCGCATCCTTGTAGTCGCCTCCCTTCCAATCCGTTGGGCGAACGTGTTGTGGAAGGCTCTGAAGCAACAGCGGAGTCGCACTCTCCAATGAGAAAAGGAAGGCAAGAAGGCTTCCTAGCGCGTATAGATCCGCGCCGAGACGGCGATCGACGTACTCGGCAGGGACAAGCCCATAGGCGAACTCCGGTGGCATGTACGTCGGATCGCCTGGAAACCGCCAATCGTCGTTCGGCGAGTACCGCCCTCGCCGAGACGCTCGGCCGAGGTCAAAGACCTTTGGACGCTCACCGAACATGCCAACGTTGGACGGTTTTAGGTCCTGATGGGCAATGTCTTCTTGGTGCAGCTGCTGGATCGCGACGGCGATGCTGAACATGAAAGTCAGCTTTTGAGCGTCGGACGGATCGGCCTTCATGCGATGTCGAAGGTCACCCTCCGCAAGTTCGAAGATGAAGTAGAAGACCGTCGAAGCGCGCCGGGCGAGCGGGTCTTGGTTTTGGTGATCGAGTTCCAGTTCGCCTTGGTGCAGGAGCCGCACTACGCGACTCATCCGCTTGTCCGCGCACACGCTCAGCAAGTCGCCCTCAAACTTGATGGCGTCTGTAAATCGTTGAAGTTCTTTGAGGAGGTCGTTGCCCAACAGCGCCTTGGACAGATCCATGGCCTTCATGAAAGCTCTCTGGCCGTCCTTCTCCACCACGTAGGGCGTGGAAAAAGTTCCTCCAGTTGCATCAGATGCGCGCTTGACTGGGGCGACCACTTGCCAACCATCCCTAAGCTGACGCCCGGTGAGTAGATGTGCTGGCTTTGAGAAGGAAAGCATTCCTACCATTCCAACGACCTCATTTGATTGGCCCAAGCTTGATTCTCTCGCGGCATTGAGGCATTTGCTTGCCCAGTCAGCTGTCCACCGGGCCAGGCCCCAAATGGGCCGACATCCTGCTAGTTCGCATGGCGCAATCGGCGACGCGGTCTGCCGAGCGTCCAGTGTGCGGCAGAGAGCTGGCATTCGTGCTCTTGTCGTCTTCGACCGCTATCGCTGCCATGCTGAAGCATGATCAACCCGGCCATTACGTGGCCGCCTCAAGGCGGAGCTTGGGCACACGGATGATCTGCCTGGTTGCCCGTGTCCGATGAGACGCCGCGTTGTCCTGTTCCTGGGTGGCGCTGGGGGCGCCGACCAGCGCTCAAGGTGAGGCGATGGGCACCTTGTCTCCTTGACTGGGGCACCTGCCTCGCTCAGATCCAGGTGCCACGTTATGCCCGCCACCCGGCGCACCGAGACCCCCCTGCGCGAAACTGCCCCCCGTGCGCGACGCTCATATCGATGCCCTGCTGGGCCGTTTCGGCGTACGGGCCTATGCATTGCGCTGCGTGGCACGGCTGGACTGCGAGGTCTGGCGGGTACGCCCCCAGGCCGGTCCTGACCTGGCCTTGCGCCTGTACGCGCTGAGCCATCAGGACCCCGCGGCCATCCACGCCGAGCTGGAATTTCTCGATGCGCTCGCGGCCGCCGGGTTGCACGTGCCGGTGCCTCAATGCGGCGCCGACGGCACGCGGCTGCAGCGACATCCGGACGGGCGATACGCCGTCCTGCTGAGCTGGCAGGCCGGCCGCCAGCACGACCGTGGCCTCACGCCGGCGCGGCTGGCGGCCGTGGGCCGGTTCACCGGCATCGTGCACCGGGTGGCCCGGGCTCTGGTCGCCAGCGGCCGGGTGCACATGGCGCGCGAGGCCGCGCCACTGGACCTGCCGGCCTGGGCCGCCGGCAAGCGGCCCGGGATGGAGCGCCTGGGCGCATCCCATCGCGGGCTGCTGCGCGATGCGGCGGCGCGGCTGCACGCCGCGATCGAAGGCTTTGGCCGCGGGCCGGATGTCTGGGGCCTGGTGCACGGCGACCTGCACCCGTGGAACCTCCTGTTCGTGCGCGGCGCTGCGGGCGCGATCGACTTCACCGACTGCGGCATGGGCCACTACGTCATGGACCTCGCGGCCACGCTGCAATACCTGCGCTACCCGCTGGCGGGCAATCACGACCATCGCCCGCAGTACGCGGCCCTGCGCGACGCCTTGCTGCGGGGTTATGCCGCTGAACATACGCCGCCCGCGCAGCTGGCCCAGCAGGTGTCGGTGCTGGTCACCGCGCGGCTCTTCCTCACGCTGGCGTGGATGCTGGATGACTGGCCCGCGCTGGACCATCGTCCGTGGGGGCCCGGGTTCATCCAGGGGTCCCAGCGCGCCTTGCGGGCGTGGATGGCCGCCCCGTCCGGGGACTGATCGCCCGCCGGCGGCGCCTCAAGCCCGCTGCCCGCCTGCCGATACCTCGCCTGACAAGGCGGGCTCGCGCATGGGCCGCCGGTGCGCGGGGATCGGGGCATGGGCTTTCGTTCGAGGCATGGCAGGGTGCTGGTGGCCGTGGCATGCCTCGTCATGGCGACCGCCTGGGCCGAGACCCGTGGCCATGCGGCGGACCGGGCAGCGGCCGACAGCCTGGCCGCTGCCGGGCGGACCTGGGTCGAGGTGGCGTTGGCCCAGGTCAACACGCGGTTCAACGCCTATGCCCAGGTCCCTGACCAGGCCCTGTGGGGACGACGCGAATACTGGGCGACACCGGCCGAGACCAGCGCCCGTGGCGCCGGCGACTGCGAGGACCTGGCGATCGCCAAGTACTTTGCGCTGCTCGAGCACGGCACCGCCGAGGACCGGCTGCGGCTGGTCGTGGCACGGCTCTGGCTGCCCCATCGGCGAGCCATCGAGGACCACATGGTGCTGGCCTACTACCCCGCCCCAGGCGGTGACCCCCTGATCCTGGACAACGTCGAGCGCCGCATCCTGCCGCTGTCGCGGCGCCAGGACCTGGTCGCCGTGGCCGGCTTCAACCGGATGGGTTGGTGGTCGGTCGGGCCGGGCGTGGAGCAGTTCCGTGGACCGGTCGTGCCCTACGCCGACTGGCACGACATGCTGGCGCGACACCGGGGCCAGATCCCGCTGGCCACGTCGGCACGCGCGGTCGCCGCAGTCCGCACCGGGGCCGGGCTAGACTGAGTGCAGCCAGGGCCCTGCGCACCTGCGCGCAGGGCTGGCGTGGCGTGCCGCACCAGCCGTGAGCCCAACCCGCCCCAACGAGTCCACCGCACCGCAGACCCCGCACCGGCGCAACGGCGCGCGCCTGTGGGCCTTGGGGCTGGCCATCCTCCTGCTGGCCGTGATCGGTGTCGCCCTCTGGCTGGGCCTGCGCTACGACGAGTTCACCGAGCGCCGGCGCGCCGGGCCGGTGGCGCTGGTGTCGCATGCCGGCGGCCAGCAGCTGTGGGTGCTGGTGACGTTCCAGGAGCGCACCAACGTCGGCCGGCGCGGCTGGGGCGAGCGGCTGCACACGCGTTATCACATCGAGCTGCAGGGCCATGACCCGGCCACCGGGCACAAGCGCTGGTCGCGGCGGCTGCTGTCGCTGGGCGAGCGCGATGGCGGCCATGGCGCGCAGGCCCGCATCCTCGGGCCCGAGGGCGACAAGGTGTGGCTGTTCGTCGGCGACCAGCCGGTGCTGCTGAACGCGGCCGACGGCTCGGTGCGGTCGACGCGCCTGGACATCCTGGCCCGCAACCCGGCGCTGCGCGACCTGCTCCCCACCGAGCTGGACCACTACACCTTCGACCAGGGGTTGGTGGTGGTGGCGGCCGACGGCCAGCGGCTGCGCATCCAGGCCGAGGACCTGTCCAGCGCGACCTATCCGGTGGCGGACGAGCAGGCCTTCCAGCGCCGCAAGTTCATGACCACGCGCTGGAACGGCGGCTATGCCACGCGCGACTTTTTGACGCCTCAGGCCCGGCCCGGCGGGCGCTGGTACGGCCTGTTCACGCCTGAGGAGGCCCGCGAGGCTGGCCAAGACGGCTTCGGCTCCAACCTCAAGGAGCCCGACCGCACCTGGCGGCCCGAGGCCGCGCTGCGCCGCAGCTTCCACACCGCCCGCATCGGTCGCACCAAGGCCTTCAGCGAGGGCAGCCATCCGCGGCTGATGGACGTGACGCCGCTGCCGCAGTCGCCCAGCTGGCTGCAGGCCGGCCTGATGGTGCAGGCCGGCCAGCGCACGCCGCTGCTGGTCGACGGCACCGACCTGCTGGTGCTGCACCGCACCCGCATCGACCGCGACGGCCGGGCGGCGATGGCCCGGGTGCGCATCGACGCCGACCACCAGGTGCGCACGCTGTGGGCCGCGACGCTGCCCTTCACCGAGCTGACCAACCGCTGGCAGCTGCCGACACAGCTGGTGATGCTGGGCGGTTCCGCCTTCGTCGAGAACGGTGTCTCGTACCACGAGGAACATCTCGCCGTGGTCGACCTGGCCAGTGGCACGGTGCGCGGCTGGAACCTGACGGACGACCGGGCCTGGGCGGGCGCGGCAACCAGCCCAGCCGGCGCCGCCAGCCGCTGACGCTGCGCGGCCGCCGTGGCGGCCGGCAACGGTGTGGCAGAGCACGGCTCGGCGCTCACACTTGTGTCCGAAAACGATCGAAGGTCGTCGCGCGCCGCGTCGCGCCGGCCCGCGGCAACGCGCACACTGGCGGGCATCGAAACCTCAACCGCCCGCTGCCATGAAGACCTGCCTGCTCGTCATCGACGTTCAGCAATCGTTTCTGCATCGTCCCTATTTCAACGGGGACGGGCTGCCGGCCTTCCTGCAGGCGCAGAACGCGCTGGTCGCCGGCGCCCAGGCCCGCGGCTGGCCGGTGGTGCGGGTGCTGCACCATGAGCCGGATGCCGCCGGCAGCGACCCGTTCGCGCGGGCATCGGGCCTGGTGCGCGCCATGGACGGCCTGTCCGATTTCGATGCCGACCTGGAGGTCTTCAAGACCCGGCACAGCGCACTCGTGGGCACCGGGCTGGACGTCTGGCTGCTGCAGCAGGGGGTGCGCCGGCTGGTGATCAGCGGCATCCGCACCGAGCAGTGCTGCGAGACCACCGCCCGGCATGCCTCGGACATGGGCTACGAGGTGGTGTTCGTGCCCGAGGCCACCCTGACCTGGGACATCGCGCTGCCCGGCGGCGGCGTGCTGCCGGTGGCGGCGATCCGCGAACGCACGGCGGCCGTGCTGGACGGGCGCTTTGCCGAGATGCGCACGGTGCAGGCCCTGCAGGCGGAGGTGTCCTGATGGCCGCCGCCTTGCCGGTGTACTTCGCGCTGCCGCGGGGCAGCCTGATCCTGGACTGGGCCGGCCCGGCGGAGGCGCTGCGCATCGCGAGCCAGGAGATGGCCGAGCGGGGCTCATCGGGTGGTGGCTTCGCGCTGCACTTCGTCGCGCCCCGGCCCGAATCCGAGAGTTCGGTGGGTGCGCTGCTGGCCGGCCTGGCGCCCCTGCCCGAGACACTGCCCGAGCCCGCCTGGGTGGTGGTGGTCGGCAAGACCGGCACCGGGCGCGGCAACCACACCAGCCGGGCCGACGAGGCCGAGGACCGCGCGGTGGTGCAGTGGCTTGGCCGCCTGCGGCCGGGGCACCCGACGCGGCCGGGCCTGCGCCTCGTCACGGTTTGCTCGGGCGCCCTGCTGGCCGCCGATGCCGGGCTGCTGGACGGCCGCCGCTGCACCACCCACCACGGGGACCTGGACGACCTGCGCCGGCGGGCGCCGCGCGCCCTGGTGGCGGCCGACAGGGTGTTCGTGCAGGACGGCGAGGTCTGGTCCAGCGCGGGCGTCACCGCCGGCATCGACCTCGCGTTGCACCTGGTGGCCGACCACTGCGGGCCGGTGGTGGCCGCGCGCACCGCGCAGCGCATGGCCGTGGCGCTGCGGCGCGGCCCGGACGACCCGCAGCTGTCGCCCTTCCTGGCACACCGCCAGCATCTCAACGCCCGCCTGCACTCTGTGCAGGACGCTGTGTCGCGCGCCCCGCGCGAGGACTGGACGGCCGACCGCATGGCCGCGGTGGCGCGGGTCACGCCGCGCACCTTGAACCGCCTGTTCACCGGCCACGCCGGCACCACCCCGTTGGCCTACCTGCGCGGCATCCGGCTGGCCGTGGCCCGTGCGGCGCTGGCCGCCGGCAGCCCGGTGGCGGCCGCGGCCGAGGTGGCCGGGTTCAGCAGCGACCTGCAGATGCGCCGGGCCTGGCGCGCCCTGGGCGCGCCGGGTGCGCCGTCCGACATCCTCCAGGCGGCCGGCCATGCATGAGCGTGACGAGCATGCCGAGGCCGCCGTGGCATCCGGGCGGCGCGGGCTGGCCAGCCTGGTGGCGGCCTGCGCACTGTGCGGGGCGGTGCCGGCCGCGGCGCAGCCCTCCGGCGCCGACGTCATGGCGGACCTCCGGCACGTGGCGCTGGACCTGCGCCTGGACTGGGCCCGCCGGCAGTTGATGGGCGTGGCCACGCTGACGCTGCAGACGCGGCAGGCGGGCCGGCGGCTGCAACTGCAGGCGGCCGAGCTGGACGTGGCGTCGGTGCACGACGGCGATGGTCGCGCGCTGGCCCATCGCGCCGAGGGCGCGGGCGATGCCGGCCGGCTGCACGTGGAACTCGGGCACGACCGGCCCACTGGTACGCCGCTGACCTTGCGCATCACCTATCGCAGCCGCCATGCCCAGGGCGCGGACCCGAACGCCCTGTGGGGCAGCAGCGGGGTCGGCCTGCGCTGGTTCGAGCCGACCGGCGCCGATCCACGCAAGCGCCGCCAGGTCTGGGCCAGCGGCGAGCCCGGCAGCCAGCACTGGTGGCTGCCGCTGCCGGTGCTGTCGACCGCAGGCCCGGTGCCGCGTTTCAGCAGCGAGATCGCGCTGACGGTGGAGCGCTCCCTGGTGGCCGTGGCCAGCGGCGAGCCGCAGGCGGTGCAGAGCCTGCCCGATGGGCTGCGGCGCTACCGCTACCGCAGCGCGGCCGGCCACACCGCACAGCGCCTGGGTTTCGTGGTGGGCGAGTTCGTCGAGATCCCGCAGCGCGCCGATGACCTGCAGCTGATGAGCTGGAGCTATCCCGACGAGGCGGCCGCGACAGCGGCCAGCGTGGAGCGCCTGCCACAGACGCTGCAGTTCATGGCGCAGCTGGCCGGCCAGCCCTTGCCGCAGCGCCACTTTGCGCAGGTCTTCGTGCAGGACCACCCCTGGGGCCATGCCGCCCAGGCGCTGGCGGTGCAGAGCGAAACCATGGTCGACGACTGCGGCGTGCACGCCGACTTCCTGTACCTGTGGGACCTGCTGCAGGCCGAGACCCTGGCGAACCAGTGGTTCGGCGGCCTGGTCAGCGCCTGCGACGGGCGCCACACCTGGCTGGAGCGCGGCATCGCGCGCTATGCGGCGGCGCTGTTCAACGGGCATGTCCATGGGGCCGCGGAGTTGAGCCTGTACGCGCTGGCCGCCGACCAGGCCGCGGCCCGGGGCGAGACGCCGCCACTGGTGCCGGCGCAACTGGACGACCCCCGCGCCTTTGCCGCCGGGCTGACGCCGACCGCCCGCGGCTCCGCGGTGCTGCACCTGCTGCGGCACGAGATCGGGCATGAGGCCTTCGTGCGCAGCCTGCAGCGCTACCTGCGCGACAACGCCGGCCGGCCGGCCTGCACGGCGGCTCTGCAGCAGGCGGTGCAGGCCGAGGCCGGGCGCGACCTGGGCTGGTTCTTCCAGCAGTGGGTGTACGGGGCCGGCCATCCACGCTTCGAGGTCGACAGCCGATGGGACCCGGCGGCCGGGCGGCTGACCGTCGAGGTGGCGCAGCCGGCGCTGTCCGCGGCCGCATCGCCGACCCAGGGTGGCGCCACGCCGTTCCAGGGCCATGTCGAGATCGACCTGGGTGGCACGGTGCATCGGGTCTGGCTGGCGCCGCAGGCCCTGAACCGCTTCGACTTTCCACTGGCGCAGCCGCCGCGCTGGCTGCAGCTGGACCCGGGCGGCGCCTGGCTGATGGAGCAGGTCCAGGCGCAGCCGCTGGCCACCCTGCTGGAGCAGCTGCGCCGGACGCCGCATGCGATGGGTCGGCAATGGGCCGGCCAGCAGGTCGCGGCGCGCTGGAAGGCGGCTACGGCGGCCGAGCGCGCCGAGATCATCGACGCGCTTCGCGATGTGGCCGGCACGCCGGGCCGCTGGTGGCGCGAGCGCTTCATCGTGCTGAACCAGTTGCGTACGCTATTGGCGCCAACGCGGCCGGATGGCGCGGCGGTGCTGGGCGATGCGCTGCGCCGCACGCTGCTGGACGTCGTCCGGGACGAGGGCAGCTGGTTGCGCGCCACCGCGCTGCGCCTGCTGGGCGACAGCCGCGATCCGGCGCACGCCGACCTGTACCTGGCCCACCTGGCCGACCCGAGCGACCGCGTGATCAACGCGGCCGCCATCGCCCTGGGCCGAACCGGCGACCCGCGCGCCTTTGCGGCGCTGGCGCGACTGCCGGCGCACCCGTCCTGGAAGAACCAGAGCTTGATCAGCGCCCTGGCCGGCCTGGGCGAGACACGCGACCCGCGGGCTGGCGACATTGCGATGGCTGCGCTGGGCGACGTTGCCAGCCCGCGCTGGACCCTGGCCACGCCGGTGTGGGACTACCCGCTGGCCGCGGCCGGAACACTGGCCGCGCTGGCCCAGGGCGCACGGGCGGTGCCGATGCTGCAGGCGCGCCTGCAGGTGGCGCTGGACGGCGGGCGCGACAGCGGCGACGTGATCTATGTCGCCGGGCTGCTGGCCGCGCTGGGCGACCCCGCCGCGCAGCCGTTGCTGGCCCAGTTGCGCCAGCGCCTTGCGGCCGATGTGCAGGCCGTGAAGGCGGTACAGGCCTACGAGGCGCAGCTGGCCCAGGCCCTGGCGGACCGGCGCTGAGCATCGGGCCGACAATCCGCCGGCGTTCCGGGGCGCCGTGCCCTGAGGCGTCCCTTGGACAGCCAGGCCCCCAGATGACCCCGCAACCCGTGTCACCCGGTCAGCGCCCCTGGCCGGCCGCCCCTTTCGCCGCCCTGGCCGCCGGGCTGCTGGCCGCCTGCACCGCGCTGGGGCCGGGCCCAGGGCCGGCACCGCCAGACCTGGCGCCCGTGGCCACGACCCCGCGCCAGGTGGTGGCCAGCACCGCCCATCCCCTGGCCACGCAGGCCGCGTTGCGCATCCTGGCGGCAGGCGGCAGCGCGATCGATGCCACGGTCGCGGCGCAGATGGTGCTGGGGCTGGTCGAGCCGCAGTCCTCCGGCATCGGGGGTGGCCTGTTGATGATGGTGTGGGACGTCGGCGGCCAGCGCCTGCGCAGCTACGACGGCCTGTCCGCCGCGCCGGCCCGCACCACCGCGTCGCTGCGCACCGATGTGGATGGCCGGCCGCTGCCCGCTGCTGCCGTCGAGCGCGGCGGGCGCAGCGTCGGCGTGCCGGGCGCGCTGATGGCCCTGGAGCTGGCCCATCGGCGCCATGGCCGGCTGCCGTGGGCCCGCCTGTTCGAGCCGGCCATCGAGCTGGCGCGGCAGGGCCATCCGCTGGCCGCCTATGCCCAGGGCATCCTGGCCCGCGACCCGGGCGCGGTGCTGCACCGGTCGTTCCGCCCGGACTACTTCGACGCCCAGGGGCAGGCGCTGCCCGTGGGCACTATGCTGCGCAACCCGGCCTATGCCGCGACCCTGCAGGCCATTGCCAGCCAGGGCGTGGCGGGCTTCTGGCGGCAGGGCGGCGCGGCCCGGCTGGTGGCGGCCGTCCGCCAGGGCCCGCACCCCAGCCTGATGACCGAGCAGGACATCCTGGCCTACCGCGCCGTCGAGCGCGAGCCGGCCTGCGGGCCCTTGCGGGCCTGGCGGGTCTGCCTGGCGGGGCCGCCGTCCTTCGGCGGCGTGACGGTGCTGCAGATGCTGCAGATGCTGGACGCACACAACGCCCCGGCATCGGCCGCGGCGCTGGAGCAGCCGGCGTTCTGGCACCTGTATGCAGAGGCCGGCCGGCTGGCCCAGGCCGACCGCCGCCACTACGTGGGCGACCCGGACCAGGTCGCGGTACCGGTGGCGGCGCTGACGGCGCCGGCCTATCTGCGCCAGCGCGCCATGCTGATCGACCCCCAGCGCGCGGCGGCGACGGTGCGGCATGGCAACCCGGCAGCAGCGGTGTCGCAGGCGGCCGACGCGGACACGACGGTCGCCCTGGGCGTTGAGGCTGGCGAGGCGACCAGCGCCGACCAGACCAGCCAAATCGTGGTGGTCGATGCCGACGGCGGCATGGCCAGCACCTCCACCACGATCAACCTGAACTTCGGCGCCCGCGTGCGGGTCGACGGCTATGTGCTGAACAACGCGATGACCAACTTCGTCACCACGCCCGGGCGCGATGCGCCGCTGCCCAACCAGATGGCACCGGGCAAGCGGCCCGTCACGTCGATGGCGCCGCTGGTGGTGTTCGACGCGGCCGGCCGGCCGCTGCTGGCGGGCGGGTCGGCCGGCGGCGGCCAGATCGTCGGCTACATCGCCCGCGCGCTGGTCGAGATGCTGGTGCTGGACCGCAGCCCGGCGCAGGCGCTGGTCGGCGGCCATGTGTCGACCGCGCTGGCGCCACGGGTGCAGCTGGAGCAGGGCACGCCGCGCGCCGCACTGGCCGCGGCGCTGCGCGAGCGCGGCCACGACGTGGTGGTCGAGCCCATCGCCAGCGGCGCCGGCTTCATCAAGCGGGTGCCCGGGGGCTGGCTGGGTGCCGCGGACCCGCGCCGCGATGGCCTGGCGCTGGGGTACTGAGGCCCCTTCGCCCTGCGCTACCCTCACGCCCGCCATGCGGCGTCCGCCCCCACCACCGACATGCCAACGACCTGCGTGGCGCCACGCGCTGCAGGCCCTGGCCCTGACATCCGCCTTGACCATGCCCATCGACGCCCTTCCCGACCCGGCCGTCGCGCCCGCTGCGGCGCCGCTGGATGCCGCGCTCCTCGGCAGCCTGGACCCGCTGTTCGCCGACTACCTCGCCAGCGCCCAGGTCCCGGGGCTGGTGTGGGGCATCGTGGCCGGCGGTCGCCTGGTGCATGTGCGCGGCCTGGGCGTTCAGGACATCGAGTCCCGGCGGCCGGTCACGGTCGACACGTTGTTCCGCATCGCCTCGATGACCAAGGCCATCACGGCCATGACGGTGCTGAAGCTGCGTGACGACGGCCGCCTGCAGCTGGATGCGCTGGCCGAGACCTACGTGCCCGAGATGCGCGGCTGGGCCTATCCGACGCTGGACTCGCCGCGCATCCGCGTGCGCGACCTGCTGAACCACACCGCCGGTTTCGTCACCGACGACCCCTGGGGCGACCACCAGACCCCGCTGCCGGACGCGGCCTTCACGCAGCTGCTGCGCGACGGCCTGCCGTTCAGCCGCCCGCCGGGCACGGCGATGGAGTATTCCAACCTGGGCTATGCACTGCTGGGGCGCATCGTGGCCAACGCCACCGGGCGGCCGTATGCCGACGTCGTGGCCGACACGCTGCTGCGCCCGCTCGGCATGGACGCGTCGGGCTTCCGCTTCGACGCCGCGCCGGCCGAGCGTCGCGCCCTGGGCTACCGCCGGCAGGACGACACCTGGCAGCGCGAGCCCGACCTGGCGCACGGCGCCTTCAGCCCGATGGGTGGGCTGCAGACCAGCGCGCGGGACTATGCGCGCTGGGTCGCCTTCCTGCTGGACGCCTGGCCGGCGCGCGATGCGCCGGACAACGGCCCGGTGCGCCGTGCCACGGTGCGCGAGATGGCGCAGGGTTCCAACTTTCCAGAGCTGATGCCCGGGCGCCAGGGGCCTGCAGGCGTCGGGCCGCGCCGGGCGGCGGTGTATGCGATGGGCCTGACCGCGGTGGCCGACGCCGACCTGGGCCTGTACCTGTCGCACGGTGGCGGCTACCCCGGCTACGGCTCCTACATGATGTTGCTGCCCGAGCATGGTGTCGGCCTGTTCGCCTTTGCCAACCGCACCTACTCCGGGCCGGCGCGGCCAGTGGCGGAGGCGGCCCTGAAGCTCATGGCTGCGGGCGCCCTGAAGCCCCGCGCCACAGCCGTCTCGGCCGCGCTGGCGTCGGCCTCCCAGGCCGTCGTCACCATCTTCGGCCGCGGCGACATCGCGGCCGCTGGCGACGTGCTGGCGATGAACATCCTGCTCGACCGCGACGCCGCCACCTGGGCCCGCACGCTGGCCCAGCTCCAGCAGCAGGCCGGTACCTGCGACACCAGCCCGGCCGTGGTGGCCACCGGCGCGCTCAGCGGCCGCTTCACCTGGCCCTGTGCGCAGGGCCACATCGCCGGCCATGTGCTGCTGACGCCGACCCAGCCGCCGCGCATCCAGGAGATCGGGCTGCGCCACCAGGCGCCCTGACCGGCGCCGCATCGCCATCACCCAGGAGCGCCGCATGACCGACCTTCTCAGCCGCCCGGACGCCATGGTGTTCAGCCACATGGGCTTCCATGTCCGCGACCTGGAGCGCATGGCGCGCTTCTACCGGGACGTGATGGCCTTCCACGAGACCGACCGCGGCGACCTGGGGCCGGTGCAGCTGGTGTTCCTCAGTCGCGACCCGGCCGAGCATCACCAGATCGTGCTGGCCAGCGGGCGCCCGGCCGGGCCGGGCTTCAACGTCATCAACCAGATCTCGCTGCGTGTGCCGGACCTGGCGACGCTGCGCGCGGTGCGCGACCGCGTGGCGACGGACCCGGACGTCACCGACCTGGCCTGCGTCAGCCACGGCAACGCGGTGTCGATCTACTTCCGCGATCCGGAGGGCAACCGGCTGGAGGTGTTCATGGACACGCCCTGGTACTGCGAGCAGCCACTGCGCGAAGCCATCGACCTGGACCGCAGCGACGCCGAGGTGATGGCCCAGGCCGAGGCCCAGGCCCGCAGCCGGCCGAAGTTCCAGCCGCGCGCGCAATGGCGGGCCGGGATGGCGCGGCGCATGGGGGAGCCCTGAACCCGCCGGTGCGGGTCGACGTCGCCATCATCGGCTGCGGGCCGGCCGGGGCCACGCTGGCCAATCTGCTCGGTGCCGCCGGCCTGTCGGTGCTGGTGCTGGACAAGGACGACACGATCCACCCGCTGCCGCGGGCCATCCACTTCGACGGCGAGGTGATGCGCGTCTTCGAGACCGCCGGCCTGCGTGCCCAGGTGGAGGCGATCTCCCGCCCCGGCCTGCAGGGCATGCACTTCAACAACGCCGCCGGCGAGACGCTGCTGATCCGCGCCGCCGGGCCGGCCCGCGGGCCGCACGGCTGCGCGGCCAACCACTACTTCCACCAGCCGGAGCTGGAACACGTGCTGCGCCAGGGGCTGCAGCGCCATCCGCAGGTGCGACTGCTGACCGGCCACGAGGTCACGGCCGTCGCCGATGGCCCGGACGATGCGCTGCTTCAGGTGCTGGACCGTGCCAGCGGCCGCCGGCAGGTCATGCGGGCGCGCTGGGTGGTGGGTTGCGACGGTGCGCGCTCCCTGGTGCGGCGCTGCATCGGTGCGACGCGGGAGGACCTGGGCCTGCACCAGCCCTGGCTGGTCTTCGACGTGCGCCTCAAGGCACCGGTGCCCGGCCTGCCGCCCTACACCGTGCAGCACTGCGACCCGGCGCGGCCGATGACGCTGTGCAACGTGACGGGCAACCGCCGGCGCTGGGAGATCATGCTGCTGCCCGGCGACGACCCGGCGACGCTGGTGCAGCCGGCGACCCTCTGGAGCCTGATCGCGCGCCGCATGTGCGTGCCTTCATCGCGCTGGCGGTGGACCTGGGCGCCATCATCCAGGCCACCGATGCCGACACGGCCCGAGCCCGGGACGCGCGCTTCAAGGCCGGCGCGCCGGAGGTCTTCAGTTATCCGGCGCCGCAGCTCGGCCCCGGCATCTGGGCCGGCGGTCACCCGGCGGTCGGGCATGTGTTTCCACAACCGGTGCTGGCCGATGGCCGCCGCCTGGACGAGGCCGGCGGCGACGGCTTCGTGCTGCTGGCCGACCCGGCGGTGCTGGCCGCAGCCAACGCGGCGCCGCGGGTGCGCTGGGCCACACAGGGCGTGCGGGTGCTGCCCGCGACCGGGGCCGGGGCCACCGGCTGGCTCGCGGCCAACGGCGTGGTGGCGGTGCTGCTGCGGCCGGACCGCTACGTGGCCGCTGTCGCCCCGGATGCCGCCGCGCTGGACAGCGTGACGGATGTGCTGGAACGGCTGCCCGCGGGGACCGGCCCGTGACCGACATGGTCGATACCAGCCTGGTGCGCGCGCCCGCAAGGGGCGGCGCCGAACGACCTGGCTGACGGCCTGGCTGACGACCTGGCTGACGACCTGGCTGATGGCCTGGCAGCGGATCGTCGTGCGCCGCGGTGCCGCTACTCGACGACCCGTGCCGCGCTCACCTGCAGCGTTCCCGGGATATGGAGGCCCAGCGTACCCGCCGTCTTCAGGTTGATCACGAGGTCGAACTGGGTCGGCAACACCACCGGCAGGTCACCCGGCTTCGCGCCCTTGAGGATGCGGTCGATGTACGACGCCACGTGGCGGCCCAGCTCGCTGGTGTTCGGCCCGTAGGACATCAGGCCGCCGTTGTCGACCCAGCCCGCGGCGTAGTAGATGGCCGGCAGGCGTTTGTCGGCGGCGAATTGGACCAGGCGGTCACGCTTGGCGTCGAAGTACGGGCTGCCCGTCACGACCAGGCCGCGCGTGCCGCCCGGGCCCGCGGCGCTGCCGATCGTCGCCAGCGCCCGGTCGAACTCGATGGTGGTCTCGGCCTGATGGGCATCGACCTGCAGCTTCAGCGTCCCCGCCGCCGCCTGCAGCCGATTCAGCTGGGCGCCCATCTCGCCCGCGTCATAGGTGTGAAGCACCGACACCTGCGTCAGTCGGGGTGCGGCCTGCTTGAGCAGCTGCAGCATCTTGGTCGCCAGGCCCTCGCCGTCCGCCCTGGAGGCTCCGGTGACGTTGCCGCCCGGGCGTGCCAGGTGGGCCACCAGGCCGTAGCCGACCGGGTTGGCCGAGGCCGTGAAGACGATCGGCACCGTGCCGGTGACTTTCATCAGGGCACGGGTTGGATCCGTCCCGCCCGCCACCAGAATGTCCGGGTTGGTGCGGACCAGCTCGGCAGCGAGCGCGGGCAGTCGGTCGACCTGCCCCTCGGCATAGCGCCGCTCGACGAGGAGGTTTTGCCCCTCGACATAGCCCAGCTCGCGAAGGTTCGCCAGAAACCGGGGGGGCAGCCCGGTCTTGCTGCCCGCCGCGAGATAGCCCAGCCGATAGACCCGGCCGGCCGGCTGCGCTTGGGCGGCCCGGCATGCCACCAGCCAGGCGCCGGTGGCGATGAAGACCTGCCTGCGATCAAGTGTGCTCATGGGGCCTCCGGCTGGCCGGAGGATGGTCTCACACGACCGCCCCCGCTCCCGTCGGCATCAGCCCCGGTGGCCCAGCAACCGGGCGGGCAGCAGCACCACGGCGCGCAGCAGGGCGAACACGCCATCGACGGCGATGCCCAGCAGTCGCAGGGGCAGGGTCAGGAGCCAGACCAGCGGGGCCAGCACCAGGGCCAGCAGGGCCACCGGCCAGGCCAGCACCAGCAGCAGGCACCAGCCGACGAACAGCAGAAGGGCATTCATGCCGGCGCTCTATGAACGCTCATGCGCGCGGCTGGCCGGCCTGCGCCAGCTGAACCTGGCCGCTGTCGTTGCGCGCCAGCTGGTCGATGCTGCCCAGTATGGCCAGCGTGAAGCCGGCTGCCAGAACGATGGAGAACAAGCGGGTGACGAAGGTGGATTGCATGATGAGCTCCGTGGACGGGCCGGTGTGTGATGCGATGCGGCAGTGTCGGCCGCGGCCGCCCGCGATGCGAGGGCCGTGCGATGAAGGGTGATGGCGGCACACTGGAACGCACCAGCGCCGGATCGGCGGTCGCCAGCGCAGCTCAGGCTGCTCGCGCGTCCTGGCGGACCATGTCCACCGCCTTCTCGGCCATCATCACCGCCGCGGCATGGGTGTTGCCCGACACCAGGGTCGGCATCACCGAGCAGTCGACCACCCGCAGGCCCTGAAGGCCGTGCACCCGCAGGCGGGCATCGACGACGGCCATCGGGTCGCTGCCCATGCGGCAGGTGCCGCTGGGATGGAAGATGGTCGCGCCCTGGTCGCGGCAGAAGGCCAGCAGCGCGGCGTCGTCGCCGGCCTGCGGGCCCGGGCGCACCTCGCGCTTCACGTAGGGCCGCATGGCCGGCGTCTGCGCGATGGCGCGCGCCGCCTTGACCGCGGCCACCGCGGTGCGGCGGTCCAGGTCGGTGTCCAGGTAGTTGGCCCACATCGCCGGCGCCTCGAAGGGGTCGGCGCTGCGGATGCGCACATGCCCGCGTGAGCTGGGCCGCAGCTGGCACACCGAGAAGGTGAAGCCGGAGTAGGGATGCGGCTTGCCACCGGCCATGTCGGCCGACAGGGTGCCGACATGGAACTGGATGTCCGGCGTCGCCGCCTCCTGCGGCAGCGCTCGCATGAAGCAGCCGCCCTGGTTGAGGCCCACCGCCAGCGGGCCGGAGCGCCACAGCAGCCATTGCAGCGCCAGCCCGGTGCGGCTCCACAGCGTGCGCAGCTGGTCGTTGTTGGTGATCGGCTTGGTGCACTCGTAGGTCAGGCGCATCTGCAGGTGGTCCTGCAGGTTCTCGCCCACACCGGCCAGCGCATGGCGCGGCGCGATGCCATGGCCCGACAGCAGCTCGGGCGGGCCGATGCCCGACAGCTGCAGCAGCTGCGGCGACTGGATGGCGCCGGCGCACAACAGCACCTCGGCCCGGGCGCGCACCGTCCGCATCGCGCCGCCCTGGCGGTAGTGCACGCCGACGGCGCGCTGGCCTTGCAGCACCAGGCCGGCGACCTGGGCCTCGGTGCGCACGCGCAGGTTGGGCCGGCGGCGTGCCGGCTTCAGGTAGGCCTTGGCACTGCTCCAGCGCAGGCCCCGGTGGGTGTTGAGCTGGTAGTAGCCCGCGCCCTCCTGGGTGGCGCCGTTGAAGTCGTCGTTGCGCGGCACGCCCAGCTGCCCGGCACCGGCGATGAAGGCCTCGACCAGCTCGTGGCGGGCACCGATGTCGGACACCCGCAGCGCGCCGTCGCCGCCGTGGAAGGCGCCGGCACCGCGCTGGTTGGCCTCGCTGCGCCGGAAGTAGGGCAGCACGTCGTCGTAGCCCCAGCCGGCGTTGCCAAGCGCGGCCCAGTGGTCGTAGTCCTCGCGCTGGCCGCGGATGTAGATCAGCCCGTTGATCGAGCTGGACCCGCCCAGGGTCCTGCCACGCGGCCAGTAGATGCGGCGGCCGTTCATGTTGGCGTCCGGCTCGGTGTGGAAACACCAGTTGTAGACCGGGTGCCACATGGTCTTGGCATAGCCGATGGGCAGGTGGATCCAGGGCGAGCGGTCGGGCGGCCCGGCCTCCAGCAGCAGCACCCGGGTGGCCGGGTCCTCGCTCAGGCGCGCGGCCAGCACACAGCCGGCCGAGCCGGCGCCGACCACGATGTAGTCGACGTCGTCGTCGGTCCAGTCGGGTTGCGGGTCGGTGCGTGACATGGTGAGCAGGGGTGGGTCGTGAAGCGGAGCGCCAAGATCCGCTTTCAACATGCTAGGCCCGGTGCGGCTCGCACAGCAGGCCCACACCCCACAGCATCGTGATGATCGCCGTTGCCGCGCCCACCTGCTGCGCCAGTGGCCATAGGTGGGCGGTCCACAGGAACCCGCTGGTCAAGGCCAGCACCAACACGAACAGCGCCAGCGCAGCCCCTTGCCGCCAGGCCGGCACCGCCGGGTCCCACCGTTGCATGGCCTGCAGGTCGAAGGCCGGCTTGGGCCAGCGTGCCGCCACGTCGGCCGGGCGCCAGCCCGGGGGCTTGATCCAGACCCGCGCCTTGTCGGCCCAGGACCGTGCCCGCCAGCTGTCACGGGCCAGCTCGCCATAGACCTGCAGGTTGGCCCGCACCGGGTTGAAGCTGCGCAGCGGCGAGCGCGTGCCGTAGACGACGGGCTCGGCATCGTCCTCCTCGGCAAAGCTGCCGAACAGCCGGTCCCACACGATCAGGATGCCGCCATAGTTGCGGTCCAGGTAGCGCTCGTTCACCGCATGGTGCACGCGGTGGTTGCTGGGGCTGCAGAACCAGCGGTCGAACCAGCCCAGGCGGCCGACCTGCCGGGTGTGCACCCAGTACTGGTACAGCAGGTCGACCAGGGCCACCACCGCGAACACCTGGGGCGGCACGCCCGCGACCGCCATCGGCACATAGAACACCCAGCCGAGCAGGAAGCCGGTGCTGGTCTGGCGCAGCGCGGTGCTGAGGTTGTAGTCCTCGCTCTGGTGGTGCACCGCATGGGCGGCCCACAGCGCCGCCACCCGGTGGCCGCCCCGGTGCTGCCAGTAGTAGCAGAAGTCATAGAAGACCAGCGCGAACAGCCAGACCACGGGTGAGCTGGCCGGCAGCTTCCACAGCGCCACATGCTCGAACAGGGCCACATAGATGCCGATGCGCAGCAGCCGGCCGAAGACGCCGGTCACCTGGCTCATCACGCCCAGCCCGATGCTGGCCAGGGCATCGTTCAGCCGGTAGGTCTGGCGGCCGCGCGCCAGGCCCACCGCCAGCTCCACCGCGATCAGCAGCAGGAACACCGGCGTGGCAAGGACGATGACCTGGGCGCCGGTCATGGGGCCGGTGCGACGGCTTCGGCGCGCCACACCAACTCGAAGCGCTCGCACACCACGTCCTGCTCGTCATGCCAGGCGATGCCCAGGCGGGCGCACTCGCGGCCAAAGAAGGCCCGGTGCGCGCGCTGCCAGAAGGCCAGCGAGCCGTCGCCCTCGCCCTCGGTGGCGGCGAAGGCGGCGTCGACCTGGCTGAAGGGCATGACGTCCACGCGCTGCGTCCGGATGATGCAGCGCGGCTGGCCGGCGAAATCGGTGACGATGCTCAGGGCGCCGGGTTGCGGCAGGGGCACGCGCTCGGCCGTGTGCGCGGCCACCAGCGCGGCGGTGGCGCGCTTGGTGCCGGCCTCGACCAGCGCCGCCAGCTCGTCGGCGTCCGCCGCGTTGTCGCAGAAGTGGAAGGCCTCCAGGAAGCGCGGCCCGATGTCCTCGGGCTGCGTGGCCCGGTAGGCGTCCCACAGCGCCCGTTGCGCGGTACTGAGATCCTGGAGGTTGCGGGTCATGTCGGCTCCCGGCGGGGCGTTGGCGCCGCTCAGGTCGGTGCCAGCCAGCGGCCCACGATCGGCGCCGCCTCCAGCGCCCAGGCGCGGTCGATCACGGCGCGCATCTCGGCCGCGCTGGCGCCGCCGCGGTAGGCGGCCAGCTGCGTTGCCTTGGCCTCCAGCTCCGGCCGGCTCAGCGTGTTGCCCGGGTCGCCCTTGGGCTCGTCGACACGGCCGTGCAGCGTGCGCCCGTCCTGGGTGCGCACCGCGACCTTGCCGATCCAGCGCGCCGGATAGGCGCCGTCGACTTCGGCATCCAGCTCCATGGTCACCCGGTCGCGGAAGGCCGTCACCGCCGGCGCGCGGAACGCGCTGTCGAATTCGGCCAGGCCGGCGCGGCCGTGCACCGCCACCATCGCCAGCACCGTGCCCATCGAGAACTTGGCCTGGTGCACCGTGGTCGGGTCGGTGACGGGGCCCAGCACGTCGATGGCGCCCTGGTGCACCCGGGTGGTCACCTGCGCGATGTCGCCGGCGGCCAGGCGGTGCTCGCGCATCACGGCCTGCAGGGCGTCGGCCGCGGGGTGGGTGTGGCGGCACGAGGCATGGAACTTGAACGAGGTCTCGGCGGTGGCCCAGCGCTGCCCCAGGCCGTCGGTCAGGCGCGCCGGGTCGGCGTCGGTGCTCATGCCCGCCGCCAGGCCCTGCGGGCCCTCCAGGATGTGGGCCGCGCCGGTGAAGCCGTCGGCCGCCAGGTAGGCCGCGGCCAGGCCGGTCGCCGCGGCATGGGCGCAGTGCAGCTGCTTGGAGTCCGCGGCGTCGCGCAGGAACTCCCACAGCCCGGCCGACTGCGTGCCGGCCGAGCCCAGCGCGTGCAGCATCTGCGCGTCGTCCAGGCGCAGCAGCCGCCCGACCGCCGCCGCGGCGGCCAGGCTGCCGGCGGTGCCGGTGGTGTGGAAGATGCGGTAGTGCGACCGGCCGAGGAATTCGCCGACCCGGATGCCGACCTCATAGCCGGCCACCGACGCGGCCAGCAGCTCGGCGCCGCTGCGGCCCAGGGCCTGTGCCACCGCCAGCGCCGGCGGGAAGACCACCGCCCCGGGGTGGAACACCGAGCCGTTGTGGACATCGTCCTGCTCGGCCACGTGCGACGCAGCGGCGTTGATGGCCGCGGCCACCATGGGGCTGGCGCCGCAGCGGTGGATCAGCACCTCGGACGGGCCGTCGGCTGGCCCCTGCGACCGCCAGAAGCGCGCCAGGCTCTCCACCGCGCGGTGGCCCTTGCCGGCCAGCGCCGAGCCGATCCAGTCGAGGAACAGGTCCTCGGTGCGGCGCAGCACCGGTGCCGGAATGTCCGAAGCTTGCAGCCGCGCCGCGAAGGCGGCCAGCGTGCGGCTGGGGTGGGTGTCGGTCATGGCAGGTCCTGGTCAGGCAGGCAATGGATGAGGGCGGCGGATGGGGATTGCGGCGGTCACACCGCGCCATCGCGCCGCAGGCGCTGGACGTCGGCGTCGCTGTAGCCCAGCTCGGCCAGCAGCGCGTCGGTGTGCTGGCCCAGCGCCGGGATCGGGTCCATGCGCGGGTCGAAGGACGCCGGCAGGGCCGGCGGCCACAGCGCCGGCAGCGGGCCGGCGGGTGAGTCCACCGTGGTCCAGCGGCTGCGCGCCACCAGCTGCGGATGGGCCCAGACCTCGGCCATGGTGTTGACCTGGGCATTGGCGATCTGCGCCGCCTCCAGGCGCTGCTGCACCTGCGCCGCGGTGAGGGATGCGAACACGCCCTCGATCAGGCCGCGCAGGGCATCGCGCGCCGCCACCCGCAGCGCATTGCCGGCATAGCGAGCGTCGTCGGCCAGCGCCGGCTGCTGCAGCACGGTGGCGCAGAAGGCGCGCCACTCGCGCTCGTTCTGCACGCCCAGCATCACTGCCAGGCCGTCGCCGGTGGCGAACGGGCCGTAGGGAAAGATGGTCGCGTGGGCGCTGCCGGTGCGCGGCGGCGGCGTGGCGCCCTGGTAGGCGTAGTACAGCGGATAGCTCATCCACTCGGTCATGCTCTC
>JBJXHB010000129.1:0-18259 GCA_046160725.1 Aquabacterium sp. | reverse complement strand
GGGTCGACATAGACCTTGCGGCACTCCTGCTGCAGCTCGGCCAGCTGCGTGGTGGAGGCCACCGGCACCGCCGGGTCCGGCGGCCCGATCACCCGCTGCACGACCACGAACTCCTCGGCCTCGGTCGGATAGTCCACCAGCACCTTCATCATGAAGCGGTCGACCTGGGCCTCCGGCAGCGGATAGGTGCCCTCGGTCTCGATCGGGTTCTGCGTCGCCATCACCACGAAGGGGCTGGGCACCGGATGCGACTCGCCAGCGATGGTGACCTGGCGCTCCTGCATCACCTCCAGCAGGGCGCTCTGCACCTTGGCCGGTGCGCGGTTGATCTCATCGGCCAGCAGCAGGTTGGCGAACACCGGGCCCAGCGTGGTGCCGAACTCGCCGGTCTTCTGGTTGAAGATGCGGGTGCCCACCAGGTCGGCCGGCACCAGGTCGGGCGTGAACTGGATGCGCCGGAAGCTGCCGCGCATGCTGGCGGCCAGGGTCTTGACCGTCAGCGTCTTGGCCAGCCCGGGCACGCCCTCGACCAGCAGGTGGCCCTGCGCCAGCAGCGCCACCATGACGCGCTCGAGGAAGCGGTCCTGGCCGACGACGACGCGCTTGACCTCGTACAGGATGCGCTCCATCAGCGTGGCGGCCTGGGATGCGGCTTGGACGTCGTGGCTCATGTCGGATGGCGCTCGGGTGATGGGATGGAGGGGGCAGGGCGGGGCGTCAGAACGGTGGCATGCCCGCGGCAGCGGCGGCGTTCTCGATCGGCACGGCAAAGCCGATGCCGATGAAGGTGCGCTGGCCGGTGGGGTTCATGATGGCGGTGACGATGCCCACCACATGGCCGTCCAGCGTGACCAGCGGCCCGCCGGAGTTGCCCGGGTTGGCCGCCGCGTCGAACTGGATCAGGTTGGTCAGGATGCGCTTGCCCTCGGGCGAGCGGAACTCGCGCTTCAGCCCGGACACCACGCCGGCCGACACCGACGGCCCGATGCCGAACGGGTGGCCCACTGCCAGCACATGGTCGCCGGGCAGCAGGCCGCCGGTGGAGCGCATGGTGGCCGCATGCAGGTCGTCGGGTATGGTGGTGGCCTGCAGCACCGCCAGGTCATGCTCGGGCTGCACACTGACCAGCTTGGCCTCGCTGACGCTGCCGTCGAAGAAGGTGACCTTGATGCGGTCGGCGCCCGCCACCACGTGCAGGTTGGTCAGGATCAGGCCCTTGTCGACGATGACCACGCCGGTGCCGACGCTGCGGCGGTCCTCCTCGGACTCCTCGGCCGGCTTGCCGTCCTTGGACTCCTTGCCGTCGGGTTTGGCTCTGGGCGCGTTGCCCGGCTTGGCCATCGCCTTGTCCCCCGGGCGCGAGGCCGCCTTGTCGCCGGGCTTGGCCGCGGCCGCTTCAGGCTCGGGCCGCGGGTCGCGCTCGCCCGTGACCCGCACCACCGACCCGATGACGCCCTCGTAGGCCTGGGCCACGGCCGACGGCAGCGGTTCCTTGACGATGGACTCGCGCATGGCCGCGTCGATCTCGTCGAAGCTGGGGATGTGTCGCAGCTTGGCCGTCCATGCCGGCCAGCCGGCGGCCACCGCCAGCAGCAGCGCACCCAGTGCCCAGCACAGGCGCTCATGGCGGCGCAGGTGGCCCAGCAGCTGTCGGCCCTGGCGCCGCAGCCAGCCCGGTGCGGTGGCCTGCGCCGCCGCGGCATCGGAGGCGGCCTGGGCTTGCGCGGCACGGCGCAGCACCGTGGGCGAGCGGCTGTACAGCGGCGTGCGGGCCATGGGCGTCTCCGGCGGCTCGTGCGCTGCGGCCTTGCAGCGCGAAAACCACGGTAGCACGATCCGCGATCCATTGCCGCCGGGGCAGCCCCAGTCCCGGCATGGGCGACGGTTACCGGGGCCCGGATGGCGGGCCCGGCGCAGGGCCGACGCCATGCGGCAACATCCGCGCCCATGTGGATCGACAGCCATTGCCATCTGGACGCTACGGAGTTCGACGCCGACCGCACCGCGGTGGTGCAGCGGGCCCGCGCCGCCGGTGTTTCGATGCTGGTGCTGCCGGCGGTGGCGGCGGCGCACTTCGACACCGTGCGCACGCTGGCCCATGCCCATGGCCTGGCCTATGCGCTGGGCCTGCATCCGCTGGCCGTGGACAGCGCCGACGACGCCGACCTGGACCGCCTGCGCGACGCCCTGGCCGCGCAGCACGACGACCCGCGGCTGGTGGCCGTCGGCGAGATCGGGCTGGACTACTTTGTGCCCGGCCTGGACCGGGCGCGGCAGGAGCGCTTCTACCGGGCGCAGCTCGGCCTGGCCGCCGCCGCAGGCCTGCCGGTGATCCTGCATGTGCGCCGCAGTGCCGACGCCTTGCTGGCCGGCCTGCGGCGCGTGCCGGTGTCCGGCGGCATCGCGCATGCGTTCAATGGCAGCGCGCAGCAGGCGCAGGCCTTTGTCGCGATGGGCCTGCGGCTCGGCTTCGGCGGCGCGATGACGCATGAGCGCGCGCTGCGCATCCGGGCCCATGCCGTCGCCTTGCCGGACCATGCCCTGGTGCTGGAGACCGACGCGCCCGACATTCCGCCGCAGTGGCTGTACCGCACCGCCGCCGACCGCGCCGGTGGCGCCCAGCAGCGCAACGAGCCGGCCGAGCTGCCGCGCATTGGTGCCGAAATGGCGCGGCTGCGCGGCTGGACGCTGGCGCACACCGCCGACATCACCCGCCGCAACGCCTGTGCGGCACTGCCACGCCTGGCGGCGCTGATGGCGTCGCAGGAACCGGCATGATCACAGCTCGCCGCAAGCCCGTCCGCCTGCAGGACCTGCCCGGCGCCACGGTGTCGGAGTACGACGGCGTGCGCTATCTCCACCTGGGCACGATCTGGGTGCAGGGCGCCATGCGCATTCGCAGCCCGCACAAGTTGGAGCTGGACTATGCGCAGCGCATGATGGCCCTGCTGCTGTGGAAGCCGCTGCCGCCCGGCGCCGCCGCCCATGCCGTGCACCTGGGCCTGGGCAGCGCCACGCTGACACGCTTCACGCATGGCCCGATGCGCCTGGCCCGCACCACGACCGTGGAGCTGAACCCGACGGTGATTGGCGTGGCGCGGTTGTACTTCCGCCTGCCGGACGACGAGCCGCGCCTGAAGGTGGTGCAGATGGACGCCGGTCGCTGGGTGGCCGACGCAAGCCACGACGGCACCGCGGACCTGTTGTTCGTCGACCTGTACGACCAGGAGGCCGCCGCGCCGGTGCTGGACGACGAGGATTTCTATCACCGCTGCCGCGCGCTGCTGGCCCCCGGCGGCGTGATGGCGGTCAACCTGTTCGGGCGCCATGCCAGCTTCAGCGGCAGCCTGCGCCGCATCGCAGCCGCCTTCGGGCCCGGGCAGGTCTGGCACCTGGCGCCCACGCGCGAGGGCAATGCCATTGTCATCGGCGCCAATGGCATCACCGTGCCCGACCGCGCGGAGCTGCTGCGCCGAGCCGACTGGATAGCGGCCACCTACAAGCTGCCCGGGCGCAAGTGGCTCAACCTGGTCAAGGGCTACCGCGGCCGCTGAGCCTGGCCGCGCCCGGCCTGCGCCGGCTTAGCGCCAGACCTCTGCCGCCGTCTCCACCACCAGCGCCAGCTTGCGCCGCTGGTCCTCCACCGCGATGTTGTTGCCGTGCACCGTGCTGGATAAGCCGCATTGCGGCGACAGCGCCAGCTGCTCCAGTGGCACAAACTGCGCCGCTTCGTCGATGCGGCGCTTCAGGGCGTCCTTGCTCTCGAGCTGGCCGAACTTGGTCGTCACCAGGCCCAGCACCACGATCTTGCCGGGCTTGAGGTGGCGCAGCGGCCGGAAGTCACCCGATCGGTCGTCGTCGTACTCCAGGAAGAAGGCATCCAGGTCCATCTCGGCCAGCAGCGCCTCGGCCACCGGCTCGTAGTTGCCCTGGGCCGCGAAGGTGCTCTTGAAGTTGCCGCGGCACAGGTGCATGGCCAGCGTCATGCCCGCCGGCTTGCGCGCCACCACCTTGTTGATGAACCGGGCATAGCGGTGCGGCAGCTCGTTGGGGTCGTCGCCGCGCTGGCGGGCCGCCTCGCGCATCTTCTCGTCGCACAGATAGGCCATGTTGGTGTCGTCCATCTGCACATAGCGACAGCCGGCGTCGTACAGCGACTGCAGCTCGTCGCCGTAGGCGCGCGCGACGTCGTCGTAGAAGTCCGGCTCCAGCTCCGGATAGGCCTGCCGGCTGATGCCGCCGCGGCCGCCACGGAAGTGCAGCATGGTCGGGCTGGGGATGGTCACCTTGGGCGTGCGGCCGGCCGACACCTGCGACTTCAGGTAGTCGAAGTCGGCCAGCTGGATCGGCCGTGCATGCGTCACCTTGCCGGTGACGCGGATCGCCGGCGGCGCCAGCTCCTCGCTGCCGTCGGGTCTTTTCACCACAACCGGGATGTCGGTCTGCACGCCGCCCAGCTGCTCCAGGAAGTCGAGGTGGAAATAGGTGCGGCGGAACTCGCCGTCGGTGATCGACTGCAGCCCGACGTCCTGCTGAAAGCGCACGATCTCCGCGATGGCGCGGTCCTCGACCTCGCGCAGCTGCTGCGGCGTGATCTCGCCGCTGGCCTTGCGGGCACGCGCCTCCAGCAGGTAGGCCGGGCGCAGGAAGCTGCCGACATGGTCGGCGCGGAACGGTGGCTGGGTGCGGGTGGTCATGGGGCGTGGCTTTCGATGCGGGCGGGGTTCATGCGGGATGCCGGCCATGCTAATGCCGGCTCAGCACCGCCTGAAGCGTCTGCACCAGCCGTGACAGCTCCAGCGGCTTGGTCAGGTGGGCGTCGAAGCCGGCCGCCTGCGTCCGGGCCTGGGTCTGCGGCGACGCTTCGGCACTGACCGCGACCACCGGAATGCCGGCCGTGGCGGGCTCGGTGCGCAGGCGCCGCAGAACCTCGAAGCCGTCGATGTCGGGCAGTTGCAGGTCCAGCAGGATCAGGTCCGGACGCAGCCGCCGTGCCCGCTCCAGCCCGGCCAGCGGATGCCGCTCGTGGTGCAGCGTCAGGCGCGTGGCCAGCGTCAGCTGGGCCTCCATCACCGCGGCATTGACGGCGTTGTCCTCGATGTACAGCACCTGGCCCCGCAGGGCCTGCGCGGCGGCGGGCGGCATGGCGGCGGCCGGGCTGTCGGACTGCGCCACCGGCGCCGCGCCGCTGACCAGCGGCAGCTGCAGCCAGAACCGGCTGCCCTGGCCGGGCGTGCTGTCCACGCCCATGTCGCCGTCCATGGCCTGTACCAGCAGGCGGCTCAGGGCCAGGCCGATGCCGTGGCCCTCGGTGCCGCTGGCGCCGGCATCCAGCCGCTCGAACGGCTGGAACAGCCGCGCCTGCTGCTGCTCGGTCAGGCCGGGCCCGGTGTCGCGCACCACCAGGCGCAGCTGGGCGCCCTCGACCTGCGCCAGCACCTGCACCTCGCCACCGGCGCGGTTGTACTTGACGGCATTGCCCAGCAGGTTCAGCAGCACCTGGCGCAGGCGCACCGGGTCGGCCCGCACCAGCCGGCCCAGCGCATCGCCCGTGGCGGACAGCAGGCGCACGCTGCGGCTGTCGGCCAGGGGCTGCATCAGCGCCATCGTTTCGTCCACGACCGGGCGCAGCAGCAACGGTCCGGACGCCACCGACATGCGGCCGGACTCGATGCCGGCCAGGTCCAGCAGGTCGTTGATCAGGCTGAGCAGGTGCCGGCCGCCGCGCAGGATCTCGCGCACGCAGGCGTCGCGGTCGACCGGGCGTCCGCCGCCGGGCCGCAGTTCCAGCAGTTGCGCAAAGCCCAGGATGGCGTTCAGCGGCGTGCGCAGCTCATGGGACATCTGGGACAGGAAGTGGCTCTTGGCCCGATTGGCCGACTGTGCCTCGTCCTTGGCCGCCACCAGCGCGGCCACCGCCTGCTCCTCGGCGGTGATGTCGCGGAACGACCAGACCCGCACCGTGCCGCGTCCGCCGCCGGCGGCAACGCAGCGGCGCAGCAGCACCCGGCCGTCGCGCAGCAGCAGGCGGTCCTCGGCGTCCAGGTTGTGGTCGACGATCTGCTGGATGCGGCGCAGCTCGGCCGGCGCGTCCTCGAAGTAGGGGGTTGCGTACTCGAGGATGTCGGCGGGTGACAGCGACGGGCCCTTCTCGCGCGGAATGCCCCACAGCCGCAGCATGCGGTCGTTGACGAAGCGGACCGGCTCGCCCGGGCGTGTGGCGTCGGAAGCGAAGATGCCGTCGCCGGTGGCATTGAGCGTGCGCCGCAGGTACTCGGCGCTGGTCGCCAGCGCCAGGCGGGCCTGCTCTTCGGCGGTGACGTCGCGGGTGACGACGATCACGAACCGGTGTCCCGAGGCGTCCGGGCGATGCGGATAGAAGGTGGTGTCCAGCACGCGTCCCCGCAGGACCGGCAGGCCCATCTCCTCGCTCCGATGGTGCTGCACCGACCCGGTTTCCAGGCAGTCCAGAAAGGCGCGCCGTCGGCTGTCGGACACCGAGCCGGGAACCACCCGCCGCATGTCATGGCCGACCACCTGCTCGCGCGCGATGCCCGTGGTGCGGCACCAGGCGTCGTTGACCATGACATACAGGTCGTCGTCCCGGATCATGCTGGCCATGTCGTGGATGGCATTCAGGACGGACTCGTAGGCGCGCAGGTCCTGCTGCACCCGCCGTGCCTCGGTGATGTCGTGCAGCGCACCGGTCAACCGCACCACCCGCCCCTGCTCACGCAGCGGCCGGCATTGCACCCGGGCCTGCATGGCGCTGCCGTCGGCGCGCGTCAGCGGCAGTTCCAGCTCGAAGTCCCGCCCGTCGGCCATGGCGCGGTCCAGCGCCAGGCGCAGGCCGTCGCGTGCGGCCGGCGCGATGGCCGCCATGCCTTGCTCCAACGTGGGTCGGGCATGGGGCGGCAGGCCCAGCAGGTGCAGCGCATGGGGCGTCCAGCTCAACTGGCGGGCCTGCAGGTCGTACTCCCAGCCGCCGACATCGGCCAGCGTGCTCACCCGCTCCAGAAGGGCCGCCTGGCGCTGCTCGTCCTGCAGGGCCCGGGCCTGCTGCAGTCGGTAGGCGACGGCACGGGCCACGCGCAGGCCGGCACGCCGCGACGCGATCGCCATCGGCAGGCAGAAGGTCGCCAGCAGCGCGGGCAGCAGCGGGTTGTAGCGGGCATCGGCCGGTGCCAGGCCCATGACCAGCGGCACGCCGGCCAGTGCCGGGCCGGCAAAGCACCAGGCCGTGACCATGTCGAACGAGGTCATCACCAGGGCCGAACAGGCCAGCAGCGCCAGCGCCACCAGCAGCAGGTCCAGCGCATGGGACTCGGCCATCGGTGCCAGCAAATAGGCGGAGGACAGCCACAGCAGGCCATGCGCCGCAAACAGCCAGCGGTAGCGCAGCAGCCAGCGCTGTGGCTGCGCGGGCGCCGTGCCATGCTGGCGCGGCAGCGCCAGCCGCATGGCCAGGATCAGCACCAGCGCAGCGACCCAGGTCAGCCGGGCCAGCGGTGTGACGATGGGCCAGAACTGCAGCGCCACCGCCGTCGTGACCAGCACCGTGCCCAGGACGATGCCGACGCCCACGGCCGCGTGGCGGCGCAGCCGGTCGGCCTCGATGGCCTGTGTCAGTGCCGGGTCCGTGGCCTGCAAACGGGGGGCTCCATGCGATGCCGCTCGTGGGGAAGCCTCATGCTAGCGGACGGCTGCGGCGTCCCGGCAGCCGTGGCATGTCTGCGCATGTGCGCCTTGGGTGGGATCAGGGCGCCACTTCGTACAGCGCCGAGCCGTCGGTGTTCTCGCGCACGAAGCGGACCTGCGGGTAGCGCGCCAGGTGGACCTGGGCCTTCGGGCTGGACAGGAAGCGCAGCTTCACGCCCGGCACCGGCAGCAGCCGCCAATTGTTGTCGGCGCTGGGGTTGAACTCGCGCGCCTGCCGCAGGTACTGCACCAGCGCCTCGCGGTTCTCGTCGGCGCTGTCGACGACGATGTTCTTGCCGTCCAGCCCCGGGAAGTAGCCGCCGCCGGCGGCCCGGTAGTTGTTGGTGGCCACGATGAACGAGGCGGCTTCGTCGATGGGCTGGCCGTTGAAGCGCAGGTCCACGATGCGCCGCGCCTGCGGCGCCACCAGCTTGCCCTGGCGGTCGTAACGCGCCGGCTGGGTGACGTCGATGGCATAGGTGACGCCGTCGATGGTGTCGAAGTTGTAGGTCGGCTGCGCCTCGTTGATCAGGTTCTGCTCCGACGGGCCGGCTGGGTCGATGCGGTTGAAGACCAGGGCCGACATCTCCAGCCACTCGCGCACCTGCGCGCCGGTGACTTTGACCGCCTTGAAGGTGTTGGGATAGATGTAGAGGTCCGACACGTGGCGCAGCGCGATCGGCCCGGCCGGTATGTCGGTGTAGTAGCCCCAGCCGATGCGCCCGCCGGCCTTGAACGGTGCGGCCGCCGACAGCACCGGCAGCCCCGCATGTGGCGTGCCGGCCAGGGCCTGCCGCGCAAAGGCCATCTGCGCCGCCGACACCACCTGCACCGACGGGTCGTCCGCCACCTGGGCGAAGTAGCTGGTGATGGGCGCGGTGGTGCGCGCGATCTCGGCCCGCATGTAGGCCAGCGTGGCCTCGTGCTCGGCGCGCACCAGGGCCTCCACCGCCGGGTCGGGCTGCGCCAGCGGCTTGCGCGTGGCCCGGTCCCACACCGGCCGCAGGTGGGCGCTGCCGTCGCGGGCGCGCCAGCGGCCGGTGGCGTTGTCCAGCGTCAGGTCGATGACGCCCAGGTGGCTGCCCCAGAAGCCCGGCATCACCGCCGGCACGCCGTTGATGGTGCCGCGGGCCATGTCCACCTTGGGATGCCCGGAGAAGAAGCGGCCCGGAAACTCGCCGTGCGAATGGCCGAACAGCACCGCATCGACACCCTCGATCTCGGCCAGCCGGGCCACCGCGTTCTCGGCAAACCAGACCGTCTCGCCCCGCTCGAAGCCGCTGTGCGCGATCACGACCACGACGTCGGCACCCTGGGCGCGCATCTGCGGGACCAGACGCCGCGCGGTGTCCACGATGTCGCGCGCCTTGACCTGGCCCGTCAGGTTGGCGCGGTCCCACATCATGATCTGCGGCGGCACCAGGCCCAGCACGCCGACCTTCAGCGCATGGGTCGCGCCGGCCTCGTCGGTGAAGCGCCGGTCCAGGATCGCATAGGGCGTGAAGGCCGGCTTGAGCTGATCGTCCGGCACGCCGGGCTGGTCCAGCACGACATTGGCGCTGACCAACGGGAAGGGCGCCGCCGCGATGACCTGGCGCAGGAAGGGCAGGCCGTAGTTGAACTCGTGGTTGCCGATGTTGGCCGCGTCCGCCCCGGCCAGCGCCAGCACCTTGTGCGCCGGATGCATCTGTCCCGGCCTGAGCGGCTGGACCTTGGCCACCAGGTCGCCCATCGGGTTGCCCTGGATCAGGTCGCCGTTGTCGAACAACATGCTGTTTTTCACCTCCCCGCGGGCGGCCTTGATCAGCGTCAGCGTGCGGGCATAGCCATGCTCGTCGCTGGGCTTGTCCTGGTAGTAGTCCCAGGCCACCAGGTGCACATGCACGTCGGTGGTCTGCATCAGACGCAGCTTCAGCTCGGCGGCGCCGGCCGCCAGGGGCAGGGCGGCCAGCAGCGCCAGGGCGGCCAGGCGGCGCGCCGAGGCGCCGGCGCGCCAGGGCAGGGTCAGGGTCGGCATCTCGGGCCTCGCGGGTCGGTTCAGGTCAGGCCGTAGCCTACCGCTGCTGCGTGACGCTGCGGTCCGGCGCTCAGGCAGCACGGCCGTCCGGCTCGCGTGGCGCAAACCAGGCCGCCACCACCTGGGCCGGCAGCGGCTGCCCGGTGCGGCGCGCGCGCAGCAGCGTCTGCCAGTAGTAGCGATAGCTGGCCCGGTCGTGCAGCGTGTCTCGGTGGCGGATCGGCGCCCACAGCGCGGCCTGGGCGGCCTGCAGGATCTCGATCGCCTCGTCGACCTCGGCCGTGGTTGGCGAGAACGCGTCCACGATCGGCCGGATCTGCGACGGATGGATGCTCCACATGCGCGTGTAGCCGAACTCGCGCGCCGCGCGCTGCGCCGCCTGGGCCAGGGCGCGCCCGTCCTTGAACTCGGTGACCACGCTGTGGCTGGGCACCTTGGCCTCGGCATGGCAGGCGGCTGCGATCTCCAGTTTGGCCCGCACCACCAGCGGGTGGCTGAACTGGCCCTGCACGCCCATCGCCGAGGGCGGTATCGCGCCCCGGTGGGCGCTGACGAAGTCCATCAGGCCGAAGCTCAGCGACTGCACCCGCTCCATCGCCGCCAGCTGCGCCACGTCGCGCAGCGCGCCGTGGGTCTCGATCAGCGCGTGCACCGGCAGGTGCTGTCCCTTGCCATGGCGCCGGGCGCAGCGCTCCAGGGCGCGGATGCCGCGGGCCAGTTCGGCCGCGTCGCGCGGCTTGGGAATCATCACGTGCGACAGCCGCTCGCCGGCGCGGCCGACCAGGATGTCCAGGTCCTCCTCGAAGGACGGGTGGTCCACCGGATGCACCCGCGTGCCGACCCGGCCGAAGCGGTTGTCGGTGGGCGACAGCACCATGTCCGCCACCATCGTCGCGTGGGCCCGCTCGGCGCCGACCGGCGCGCCGTCCTCGCAGTCCAGCGTGACGTCGAACACCGGCCCCAGCTCGGCCTGCAGTGCCAGGCTCTTGCGCATGCGGGCCTCGACGCCGCAGTAGTGGTCGCATACCGGGATGTCCGGCGGCGCCGCGCCGTCCTCGAAAAGGATTTCGGCGGGATGGATGGTGCGGGCGGCTTCGGTCATGGCGGTTGGACAGCTGGACGGCGTTGCGACAGGTGGGCGGCGGCCTTGGGTTTCCCCGCTTGCCGGGACCGGGCGAGTATGAACAATCCAGGGTCATCGCAATCATATGATGATTAGGAGACCCACCATGTCCGCTCGCCCCGCTGTCCTGGCGCTGTCGCGCCGTGCTGTCGTCGCCGCCACGCTGGCCCTGGCGGCCGGTGCCGGCCTGGCCCAGACCTACCCGGACCGCCCGATCACGCTGGTCGTGCCCTGGGGCGCGGGCGGCGGTACCGACGCCGTGGCCCGCATGATCGGCAGCCTGATGGAAAAGGACCTCGGCCAGCCGGTCAACGTGGTCAACCGCACCGGCGGCTCCGGTGTGGTCGGGCATTCCGCCATCGCCGGCGCCGCGCCGGACGGCTACACCATCGGGATGATCACGGTGGAGATCACCATGATGCATCACCAGAAGCTGACCGAGCTCAACCCCACCAGCTACACGCCGATCGCGCTGGTCAACCTGGACGCGGCCGGCTTCCAGGTGCGGGCCGATTCGCCCTACAAGACCATGGGCGATGCGCTGGCTGCGATCAAGGCCAACCCGGGCAAGTTCAAGGCCTCGGGCACCGGCCAGGGCGGCATCTGGCACCTGGCGCTGGCCGGCTGGCTGCGCGATGCCAAGGTCGACCCGGCGACCGTGCCCTGGGTGCCCAGCAACGGCGCCGCGCCCGGCCTGCAGGACCTGGTCGCCGGTGGCGTGGAGTTCGTGCCCTGCTCGCTGCCGGAGGCGCGCTCGCTGGCCGAGGCCGGCAAGGTGCGGTCGCTGGCGGTGATGGCCACGCAGCGCTCGGCGCTGATGCCCAATGTGCCGACGCTGAAGGAGGCCACCGGCTCGGACTGGGCCACCGGTGCCTGGCGCGGCATCGCCGCACCCAAGGGCCTGCCCGCCAACGTGGCCACGCGCCTGGAGGCCGCCGTCAAGAAGGCCTACGACAGCAAGGAATACAAGGACTTCATGGCCCAGCGCGGCTTCGGCCTGCTGTGGGGCAGTGGCCGCGAGTTCGCAGCCTTCATGGCCAAGGGCGATGCCGATATGAAGGCGGTGATGACCGCCGTCGGCCTGGCCAAGTAGCCGGTCGCCGCGGACCACGCCCCGGATCCTGCGGCCCTGATGCAGCGCATCGATCGCATCGTTGGCAGCACGCTCGCAGTGCTCGCCCTGGCCGTGTTGTGGACGGCGCAGGGATTCCCCAAGGTGCCGGGCCAGAAGGTGGGGGCCGGCTTCCTGCCGATGATCGTCGGCATCGGCCTGCTGGTGTGCGCGCTCTTGCTGGTGCGGCGCAGCTTCGACGCGGCGCGCTATGGCGCCGCCGCTACGGTGGCCGCCGCGCCGGAGAACTGGCGCCTGGCGCTGGCGGTGGTGGGGGCTGTGCTGCTGTACATCCTGCTGGCCGACAAGCTGGGTTTCCTGCTGGTGGCGCCGTTGATGCTGCTGGCGGTGCTGCGCGCCTTTGCGCAAGGCTGGCGGCCGTCGCTCGCCTGGGCCATCGGCGGCACGCTGCTGGTGCACCTGGCCTTCTACAAGCTGCTGCGCGTGCCCCTGCCCTGGGGCCTGGTGCGGCCCTTCTACTGACACGCGGCACCCACCGGGCCCCCGACCCGCCACCGTCATGGATGCCGTCCTCGCCGCTGCCGGCCTGGTGTTCCAGCCCTATGTGCTGATGGTCATTGCGCTGTCGGCGCTGTACGGCCTGTTCGTCGGCGCGATACCGGGACTGACCGCGACCATGGCCACCGCGCTGCTGGTGCCGGTGACCTTCTTCATGGCGCCGATACCGGCGGTGGCGGCCATCGTCACCGCCACGGCGATGGCCATCTTCTCCGGCGACATCCCCAGCGCCCTGCTGCGCATGCCCGGCACGCCGGCCAGCGCTGCCTACACCGACGAGGCCTACCTGCTGACCCGCAACGGCCAGGCCGAGCTGGCGCTGGGCGCGGGGCTGGTGTTCTCGGTGCTGGGTGGCATCTTCGGCGTCATCGTGCTGATCCTGGCCGCGCCGGCGCTGGCCGAGGTGGCGCTGAAGTTCAGCAGCTTCGAATACTTCTGGCTGGTGGTGCTGGGTTTCACCTGCGCGGTGTTCATCGCCGGGGCCGACCCGCTCAAGGGCATCATCTCGCTGCTGCTGGGCCTGCTGGTCGGCTGCGTCGGACTGGACAACCCGGCCGGCGCGCCGCGCTACACCTTCGGCCACCCGGAGCTGATGGGCGGCATCTCCTTCATCCCGCTGATGATCGGCATGTTCGCGATCTCAGAGGTGCTGCGCTTCGCCGCGGTGGCGGTGCGCCCGGAGATGGCGGTGGACCGGCCCTTCGGCAATGTCTTCAGCGGCATGTGGACCCTGCTGAAGAAGTACCCGCTGCAGCTGCTGCGCGGCTCTGCCCTGGGCACGGCGGTCGGCGCGCTGCCCGGGGCTGGCGCGGACATCGCGGCCTGGATGTCCTATGCCATGTCCAAGCGGCTGTCCAAGGAGCCGCACAAGTTCGGCACCGGGCATGTCGAGGGCATCGTCGAGAGCGGCGCCGCCAACAACGCCGCGCTCGGCGGCGCCTGGATACCGGCGCTGGTGTTCGGCATCCCGGGCGACAGCATCACCGCCATCGCCATCGGCGTGCTGTACATGAAGAACCTCAACCCGGGGCCGACGCTGTTCACCGACAACCCGCAGCACATCTATGCGGTGTTCATCGTCTTCATCCTGGCCCAGCTGCTGATGCTGCCTTTCGGCTGGATGGCCATCAAGGCCGCCAAGCGCATCCTGCGCATACCCGCCGCGATCCTGATGCCGCTGATCCTGCTGTTCTGCGTGGTCGGCAGCTTTGCCATCAACAACACCATGTTCGGCGTCGTGGTGATGCTGGTGGCCGGCGTGGTGGCCTTCTTCATGGAGCGCTGGGGCTTTCCCGTCGCACCCACCATCCTGGGCCTGGTGCTGGGCAACATGCTGGAGGAGCACTTCTTCTCCACCCTGGTCAAGGCCGATGGCGACCCCCTGGTCTTCGTGCAGCGCCCCATCGCGGCCGGCCTGGCGGCGACGGTGGTGCTGATCTGGCTGCTGCCCCTGTGGCGCCGCCGAAGTGCCGGCTGACGCTCAAGCCGGCTGAACGCACCACGCTCGCGGCCGCCTGTTCACTATTGAACGGCCCGGCGGTGCCATCCGCGCTTGCCATCGGCCATACCGCCTGCAAGATCGACTCGGGCCGAGTTGCAGGTGGCACCGGGGCCGCCGGACCGGGCGTCTACAGGAAGGAAGGTTGATGTCAATGAAGAAGTCGGACCCCACACCCAGCCGACCGCGCCAGCCGCGCCGGGCCGCACGGCAGCGCCAGGCCGACATTACCGATCTGCTGGAGACGGTGGCCGCCGCAGGCGAGGACGCGCAGCCGGTGTTCGCCGCGGTCCGCGACCGGCTGGTGCCGCAACTGGGCCTGGTCCGCTTCGTCGTCTATGCGTACGACGAGGGTCGCCCGGCTGCGGTGTACAGCCATGGCGACGACGACCGCGCGCTGCGCGACGCGACCGCCGGTCGCCCGGCGATCCGCACCGCGCTGTGGCGCTCGCTGCGCGAGCGACAGGTGCTGCACTGGCCCGATGTGCGGGATGCAGCGGCCGAGGACCCGGCCGAGCTGGCAGTGGCGGCCGACCGGCTGGGGCATGGATTCGCCGCCGCGGTGGTGCCGATGTGGCGGCGCGCCGAACCGCGCGGCGCCCTGGTGCTGGTGCGCGAGCCCGGTCGCAGTTTCAGTGCTGCCGACCTCGAAGCCGCAGTGCTGCATGCCCGCCCATGCGAGATGGCGCTGCATGAGCAGGGCCTGCGGCAGACCATCCGCGACTCCACCGACCTGCACCGTGCCCATGCCGACGTGCTGCGCGCGCTGGCCGAGTCGCCGGCCGACCCGGCACCGGGTTTCCGCGCCATCGCCCGCGGCCTGCACCGGCAGGCCGGCGACGCGGCCGTGTGGGTGCTGGCCGGCGGGCCCGGGCCGATGCGCCTGGTGGCCAGCGAGGCTATCGACCTTGAGCGGCAGCCCGCCTGGCAGGAGGTGCTGCGCCTGCCGCCGCAGCCAGGCGACCTGCATGCGGCGCCGCTGCTGGAGCGCAGCAGCCTGGCGCTGCGGGTGGGCTGGCCCCTGCCGGCGACGCCGCAGGGCTGGACGGCCTTGCAGGCCATGGGGTTTCAGTCGGTGACCGTGGTGCCGATCGCGACTGATGACGTCGTGCTGGGCGCCATCGGCGTGGCGCGCCCCAGCGCCCGTGCATTGCCGCCCCTGGTGTTCGATGCCCTGTGGGCCTTCGCGGACCAAGCCGCCATCGCCATCCTCAACGCGCGTACCTTCGAGGCCACCGCGGCCGCACGGCGGCTGGCCGAGCAACGCGCGGCCGAGCTGGCCACGGTCAACGAGATCCTGCAGGGCATCGCCGGATCGCTGGACCTGCAGGCGATTGCCGAGGCCGTGGGCGAGCGGTTGCAGCGGGTCTTCGGGGTGGACAGCATCGGGCTGCGCTGGTTCGACCGGGCGGCCGGCCTGGTCCACTTCCCCTATTCGGTCGAGGAGGGCCGGCGCATCGAGCGCGCACCGCTGCCGATCGTCGGCGCACTGGCCCGCCTGGCCGAAGCCAGCGAGCCCTGGATCGCGCGCAACGAGGCCGAAATCACCGCCATGGGCTTCGGCCGCGCGCCCCATCGTGGCAGCGACGCGAAGTCCCTGTTGCTGATGCCCATCCGCGGTCGCGGCACGACCATCGGCTTCGTCGTCCTGGCTGACCACCGGCGCGAGGACGCGTTTGACGAGGCCGCCGCGCGCCTGCTGCAGACGGTGGCCAGCGGCATGGGCATGGCGCTGGAGGGCGCACGCCTGTTCGAGGAGACCCGACAGGCGCTGCAGCAACAGACCGCCACTGCCCAGGTGCTGCAGGTCATCGGCAGCTCGATGCATGACGCACAGCCGGTGTTCCAGGCCATCCTGGAGAGCTGCGAGGCGCTGATCCCGAACGCGGCGGGCAGTGCGGTCAACGTCATCGCTGCCGATGGGACCTTGCAGCTGGGCCACTTCCGGTTCTCGGCCGCGGGCGTGGCGCTCTTTCCGTCGCCGCAGGACGCCCGTGCCATCGAGGAGGAGCTGGCCCGCCACGGCCCGGGCCGTCTGTCGGGGTCCGCCACCGAGCTGGCGGTGCGTGCCGGCGGCCCGCTGGTGTATCCCGACGTGCTGGGTGGCACCGACGTGCCGGAGTCGCTGCGCGCCACCGCCAATGCGATTTTTGCCCGATCCGGCGGCAAGTCCTATGCGCTGGTGGTGGTGCCGCTGCAGAAGGACGGCCGGGGCATGGGCGCGATCTCACTGGCCCGCACGCAGGTCGGTGCCTTCAGTGCCCAGGAGCTGGCTGTGCTGCAGATGTTCGCCGACCATGCGGTCGTGGCGATTGAGAACGCCAGGCTGTTCAACGAGACACGCGAGGCACTGGAACGCCAGACCGCCACGGCCGAGATTCTGAAGGTCATCGCCAGCTCGCCCGACGACGTGCAGCCGGTGTTCGACGCCATCGTGCACAGCGCGGCACGGCTGTTCGGTCGCAAGACCGCGTTGCGCGCGGTCGAGGCCGGGGGCCTGCATCGCCGCGCGCGCAGCTACGACTTTGATGCTGACGAGTTCCACGGGCCTGAGGTGGTGCCGGTCGACCGGCACAGCATCTCCGGCCGCGCTGTGGTCGACGGACGTGCCATCCAGGTCGCAGACACGCTGGCTTCGGGCAGCGAGGGGCTCTTCAATTCGCCGGTGCGTGAGCTGTCGTTCCGCTCGATCGCTTCGGCGCCGCTGATGCAGGACGGCGTGGCGGTCGGCGTGATCTCGATGTCTTCGCCGGCACCCGGCGCGCTGTCGGACCGGCAGATGGAGCTGCTGCAGACGTTCGCGGACCAGGCGGTGATCGCGATCCAGAACGTGCGCCTGTTCAACGAGACGAAGGAGGCGCTGGAGCGCCAGACCGCCACCGCCGAAGTGCTGCGCGTGCTCGGCCGCTCGATGACCGATACCCAACCGGTCTTCGACGCCATCGTCCACAACTGCGGCAACCTGTTCGGCGACAGCCGCGTCGTGCTCTGGCTGATCGACGGCGACCGGTTGCGCGCGCGGGCCAGCAACGGCGGCCTGCCCGGCGAGACGATTCCGATCGACGACCAGAGCCCCATCGGCGCCTGCGTGGTCGACGTGCAGACGGTGCACCTGAAGGACCTCGAGGCCGCGGCCGGGCAATACCCGTTGGTGCGCAATTTCGGCCTGAAAAGCGGATTTCGCACCGGTGTCTACGCGCCGCTGGTACGCGACGGCCGCGCGATCGGCGGGCTTGCGGTGCTGCGCCGCCTGCCCGGCTCGTTCACCGACAAGGACGTCACGCTGCTCGGCAGCTTCACCGACCAGGCGGTGATCGCGATCGAGAACGCGAAGATGTTCCGCGAGACGAACGAGGCGCTGGAACGCCAGACCGCCACCGCCGAGATCCTGAAGGTCATCGCCGGCTCGCCCGACGACATCCAGCCGGTGTTCGACGCCATCGCTGGCAGCGCCAACCGGCTGCTCGGGGGCTTCTCCACCGCGGTGATGCGGTTCATCGACGACTTGGCGCACTTGGTGGCCTTTACCTCCACGAGCCCGGAGGGCGATGCTTTCCTGCGATCGTTGTTCCCGGCGCCCTTTCCCGGCGAGCCGTTGTCCTCGAGGATCAATCGGGGCGAGGTCTTCCAGATCCCGGATACCGAACAGGCTGGCAACATCTTGCCCAGCATCGTCCAGTTGGCGCGCAGCCGCGGCTTCCGCGCGGTGCTGTACTGCCCCCTGGTACGTGACCGCCAAGCCATCGGCATGATCAGCGTCACGCGGCGCGGACCGGGTCCGTTTGCGCCGCACCAGGTGGCGCTGCTGCAGACGTTTGCCGACCAGGCGGTGATCGCCATCCAGAACACCGGGCTGTTCAAGGCAGCGCAGGAGGCCCGAGCCGCTGCCGAAGCCGCCAACGAAGCCAAGAGCGCCTTCCTGGCCACGATGAGCCACGAGATCCGCACGCCGATGAACGCGGTGATCGGCATGAGCGGGCTGCTCTTGGACACCTCGCTCACCGATGACCAGCGCGACTTCGCCACCACCATCCGTGACAGCGGCGATTCGCTGCTGACGATCATCAACGACATCCTCGACTTTTCCAAGATCGAGGCCGGGCGCATGGACATCGAGCGCCACCCGTTCGATCTGCGCGAGTGTGTGGAGTCGGCGATGGACCTGGTCGGGCCGCGCGCGGCCGAGAAGCACCTGGACATTGCCTATGTCTTCGAAGGGGACGTTCCGCCAGCCATCGACGGCGACGTGACGCGGCTGCGGCAGGTGCTGCTGAACTTGCTCTCCAACTCGGT
>JBJXHB010000128.1:0-3191 GCA_046160725.1 Aquabacterium sp. | reverse complement strand
ATCGAGGCGCTGCCCGCCATCGTCGCCGAAGTCGGCCGCAGGATCGAGGTGCACATGGATGGCGGCATCCGCAGCGGCCAGGACGTGCTCAAGGCCCTGGCGCTGGGCGCCAAGGGCACCTATATCGGCCGTGCGATGACCTATGGCCTGGGCGCCATGGGCGAGGCCGGCGTCAGCAAGGCCCTGGAGCTGATCCAGCGCGAACTTGAGCTGACCATGGCCTTTTGCGGCCACACGCAGATCGGCACGGTGGACCGGTCGGTCCTGCTGCCGGGCACCTACCCAACCTGACGCCGGCCATGGACAGCCTCGGGCGCCCGAGGTCAGGCCGGCCGCATCAGGGCAGCAGGATGCTGCAGCCAGTGGTGCTGCGCGACTCCAACTCGCGGTGCGCGCGCGGGGCCTCGGCCAGCGGATAACGCTGGTCGATGCGGATCTGGACCGCGCCGCTGGACACCACGCCGAACAGGTCGTCGGCCATGGCCTGCGTGGCCTCGACCGTGGACAGGTGCGTGAAAAGCGTCGGTCGTGTCAGGTACAGCGAACCCTTGGCCGCCAACAGGCCGGTGTTGACCGGCGGCACTGGGCCGGAGGCATTGCCGAAACTGGCCATCAGGCCGAAGGGGCGCAGGCAGTCGAGGGACCGCTCGAAGGTGTCCTTGCCGATCGAGTCGTAGACCACGTTGACGCCGGCGCCGCCGGTGATCTCCTTGACGCGGGCCACGAAGTCCTCGGACTTGTAGTCGATGCAATGGGCCGCGCCATGCTCCAGCGCGAGCGCGCACTTGGCAGCACCGCCGGCGGTACCGATGAGCCGCAGGCCCAGGGCACGCGCCCATTGGCAGGCGATCAAGCCCACGCCGCCGGCGGCGGCATGGAACAAGACGAAATCACCGGCCTTCAGGCCGGCCTGGGGCAGCGTCTTCTTCAACAGGTACTGCGCCGTCAGGCCCTTGAGCATCATGGCCGCGCCGGTCTCGAACGAGATGGCCTCCGGCAGCCGCACCACATTGCGCGCGGCCATCACCCGCACCTCGCAGTACGAGCCCGGCGGGCCCGATGCATAGGCGGCGCGGTCGCCAGCCTTCAGGTGGGCGACACCGTCGCCCACCGCCTCGACGATGCCGGCACCCTCCATGCCGATCCCAAGGGGCAGCGCGTTGGGATACAGGCCGGTGCGGTGGTAGACATCGATGAAGTTGATGCCGATGGCATGGTGGCGGATGCGGATCTCGCCCGGGCCGGGCGCACCCACCTCGCGGTCGATGAGCTGCATGGCTTCGGGTCCGCCGAAGGTGGTGATCTGAATGGCTTTGGACATAGGGCTCCGCAATGGGTTGGGTAGATGACGAATGTGCTCAGGCTAACGATTGACGGTCACCCAGCTCACCTCGAACCAATTGTCCGCGCGGTGCACCACGTTGACGTTGCTGCGGGCGGCCCAGGGAATCATCTGCCGGTGCAGCGGGATGGTGTGCACCTGCTCCTTGAACTCCCGCACCGCAGCCTTGATCAGGTCCTCGCGCTTGCGCGGATCGGCTTCGGTGGATGACGCTGCGGCCAGCGCTTCGAACTTGTCGTTCTTGTGGCCGCCGTAGTTGTAGAAGCCCACGCCCTTTTCGGCGCGGTTGCGCATCACCGGCGTCAGCGTGGTCTCGGCGTCGGTGATGGCGCCGCCCCAGCCCAGCATGTACATCGAGCTGTCCTGTTTCTCAAGCTTCGGGAAATAGGTCGCCCGCGGCATGGCGTTGACCCTGACCTTGACCTTGATCTGCGCCCACATGCCGGCCAAGGCGATGCAGATCTCCTCGTCGTTGACATAGCGGTTGTTCGGGCAGTCCAGCGTCACCTCGAAGCCGTCCGCATAGCCGGCCTCGGCCATCAGCTTGCGCGCGCCGGCCAGGTCCAGCGGCAGGCGCCGCTCGATGTCCGCATCGTTATAGACCGCCAATGGCGACGGCGTGTAGCCGCCGGTCGGCACCGCCATGTTGTTCATCAGACGAGTGCGCAGGGTCTCGATGTCGATGGCCATGTACAGCGCCCGCCGTACGCGCAAATCCTTGAACGGGTTGCGGCCCTTGACGCTGGCGTAAAGCAACTCGTCGCGGGACTGGTCCATGCCGATGAAGATGATGCGGTTCTCGGGCCCGTCGATCACCTTGACGCCGGGCGTGGAGCGCAGACGCGCCAGGTCGCGCGGTGCCGGGTCCAGCACAAAGTCGATCTCGCCGGAGACCAGGGCGGCCAGCCGGGTCGCGTCGTTGCTGATCGGCGTGAACACCATCTCCTGCACGTTGCCCTCGTGCCGGTCCCACCACGCCGGGTTGCGCTTGTAGGTGGTCTTGATGCCTGGGGCCCGGCTGGCCAGCATGTAGGGGCCCGTGCCGTTGGCGTTCATCGCGGCATGGGTCTCCTCCTTGTTCTTGAAGTCCAGCGGCCGGACCACCTTGTGCTTCTCGCACCAGGCCTTGCTCATCATCCACAGCGTGTCCAGGTGCTCCAGGAAGATCGGGTTGGGCGCCTTGAGGATGAAGTCGACCGTCTGGTCGTCGACCTTGCGGGCCTCGCCGACGGCCGCCGCATAGTTGTTCATCTGCGAGGTCGGGCTCTGGCCGCGCTGCACCGAGAACACCACGTCATCGGCGGTGAAGGGGCTGCCGTCGTGGAAGCGCACGCCCTGCCGGATCTTGAAGCGCCATTGCGTGGGCGACAGCTGCTGCCAGGAGGTGGCCAGCCCCGGCCCGATCACCAGGTTGCGGTCGCGACGCGTCAGCCGCTCATAGACCTGCCCGTTCATGGCATTGGTCAGGCCTTCGTTCTGCGAATGCGGGTCCATGGTCTGCGGGTCACCCTGGCTGGCCCAGCGCAAAGTCTGGGCCACGGCCGGCAGGCTCAGGGTGGCAGCGAGCAGGGCGGCTGCAAGAGTTTTCAGCATGTCAGCGTCTCCAGTGGTGGCCGGTCAGGCCGGCACGTAGCCTTCTTCTGTAAGGGCCTGCACGAATGCCTGCGCCGGCAGGTCGGACGTGATGCGCACCTGATGGGTCGGCAGGTCGACCTGCAGCTCGGCTTGCGCATCAACGCCCTTGACCGTCTCGGTCACCGTGCGCACGCAATGCCCACAGGTCATGTCAGGAAGGGTCAGCTCGATCATGGTCGCGGCTCCGGGTTGGCAACGGCGGGCATTGTCGCGC
>JBJXHB010000127.1:0-3570 GCA_046160725.1 Aquabacterium sp. | reverse complement strand
GCGATCGCAGCCGCCCCGTTTCGCGAGGAGCGCAGGGGACCTGGCCCGCAGGGACAGGCGCCTCATTCTGGCCGCCCAGCCCGTCGGCCCCAGCCTTGCCGCGCACAAGTAAGGGGCGAGCAGTGGGTTCCATCGTCCGCTACGAGCCCCTCTCTGCCCTTCAGCCTTGTTCGATCGACGGCGAATCCGCGTGAGCATGCGGGGCCGGGTCGCGCCCGTGGCCGCTCAGGGCCTGGGTGCGCTGATGTCCAGCATCAACATCTGCTGCACCAGGTCCAGCCGGCCGGCCTGGCCATAGACCTGACGCGCGCGTTCGCGCAGCATGGCGGCGTCCGCCGCACGGCCGCGCCGGGTTTCGTTGTCGGCGGCCGCCAGAAGGCTGGCGGCCACTCCCTCCGGCGGGCCGGCCTGCTGGAAGCCCTGCAACGCCAGCTGCAGGCTGGCGGCGGCCTCGTCATGGCGGGACAGCGCGGCTTGCGCGCGGCCCGCCAGAAGCAAGGCCTGGGCGCGCTCGCGCGGCTGCAGGTGCTGGTCGGCCAGGGTCAGCGCGCGCCGCGCCGCGGACTCGGCCTGTTCGGGGCGCTGGGCATGCAGCGCCACGCTGGCGCGGGCATTGGCCATCGCGGCGCCATTGCGGCAATCGTTGGCGGGGCATTCATAGAGCAGGGCGCCGCGTTCGACGTCGTCAAGCCGGCCCTGGGCCAGGTCCACCAGCACCAGGCGCTGCAGGCCGCGCTCATGCAGCTCGCGGCCGAACACCCGGTGTGGGTCCTGGATCAAGGGCTGCAGCGCGGCACGGGCCTCGTCGTACCGGCGGGTGCGGGTCAACGCCGTCGCCAGGTTCAGGCGGATGGTGCCGCTCAATGCATGCTGCTCCAGGGAGTCGGCGCGGGCCAGGGCCTCCCGGTACAGCGGTATGGCCTCGTGCGCACGGTCGGCGGCATAGCGGGCATTGGCACGCTGGGTCAGGTCCCGCGCCTGCGTGGCTGCGGCCGGCGCAGCCGGTGGCTGCGGCGCCGGTGCGGGCGATGTGGCGCAGCCCGACAGCACCAGCATGGCCACCGCCGCCAGTCTGGTGCCCAGGCAGGCGGCGGCACGGCGCACCGGGTGGCCGCGTCCGTCAGCGCAGCGGCAGCAGGGCATCCTGGCTCTCCATCGGCAGCAGCAGCTCGGGTGGCGGTGGCAGCAGCAGGCGCAGAGGCCAGCTGCCGCCCAGGCCCTTGAGCAAGTCGCGCGATTCGTCCACCAGCTGCGGCGCGCCCTTCAGCAGCGGCGGCAGGTCGCGTGCGGCCGCGCTGCTGATGACCCGGGTGTCCTTGAGCACGCCGTCGAGCTGGCTGACCACACCGCTGACCTGCCCGAGCAGGCGGTCGGTCTGGCCCAGCAGCTCAGGCAGGCGCGCATTGACGCTGCCCAGGCTGCGCTCGGCCTGCGCCACCAGCGCGCCGACCTGCTGGATGGTGCGCTGGGTCTCGTGCAGGGCGGTCTCGGCCTGGCCGCCCAGGCCGGCGGTGCGGCGGTTCAGCGTCTGCGTCATGGCATGCATCTGCTGCGCCGCGCCGGCCATCTCGCGCGCCATCACCCCGGCGTTCGTCATCACCGAGTCCAGCTCGTCGCGGCGTTGGCGGGCCGTGCCGGTGAGGGCGCGGATGTCCTCCAGGATCGGCACCAGCTTGGTCCGCAGGTCCTCGGCGATGTCGGTCAGGGTGCCGCGGTGGCGGTAGCTCACCTGCGGGTCGTCCGGGTTCAGCGGCTGTGCGGCGGCGCCGGGACGCAGCACGATGGCCGCCGGCTTGAGCTGCTCGCGCACCAGGTCTGCCCGTGCGTCGGCGCGCAGGCGCGAAAACGGCTCCTGGTCGATGGCCAGCGTTACGCGCACCTTCAGGTCCGGCTGCAGCACCATGGACTCGACCTTGCCGATGCGGAACCCGCTCAGGCGCACCGTGTTGCCCGGCGCCAGGCCGGTCACGTCGTCGGCCAGAAAGTACAGCCGGGCCAGCGGCCGCAGCAGCCCCTGCTGCCAGGCGATGCCGCCGCCGAGTAACAGTGCCAGCACCAGACCCAGCAGCACGAAGCCGACGCTGAAGCGGCGCTTGGTCACCTGTGCCGGTGGCTCGACCATGGGCAGCAGGTCGGTGTCGCCGGCGTTTGGAGCCGGTGGGGCGGGCGTCGCGGTGGGCATGTCGTCTCGGTCGCCTCAGCGCAGCCGTGTGACCAGTGCGATCAGGTCCACCACCATCACAAAGCCCAGGCTGCCCAGCGCGGCGGCCACCACGGCCTTGGGCAGCTGGCCCACCTCCCGCGTCACCTGCAGGCCGTGCCAGCACGACACCGCCGCGATGCCGGCGCCGAACAGCAGGCCCTTGCCGATGGACGCCGCCACCTGGTACCAGACTGCGGTGTCGAGGAAGGACAGGATCTCGAACTCCAGTGCGGTGCCCAGTGTCAGCGCGCTGGCCGCCAGCGCCGCCGCGATGGCGATGAACTGGAAGCAGCTGACCAGCACGGCACCGGCCACGGCACAGCCGAGCACGCGCGGCAGCACCAGCTCGTCCTCGTCGTCGATGTCGTGCCAGTGGCTGGCATGGATGCCGCCGCGCAGGCGCAGCAGGGCCACCTCGGCAGCCATGGCCACACCGCTGCGGGCGATGAGGATCAGCGCCGTCACCAACGGGCCCAGCTCGCGGATGCCGCCCCAGACCACGGCCTTGAGGACCGTGTCGTCGTCCGGCCCCAGCAGCAGCAGCGCCTGGGTCACCACGACGGCGCCGAACAGCAGCGCCACCACGGCCACATAGGGCAGGGCCTGCACACCGCTGACATGGATCTGGCGCCACAGCGCCCGGCGCACGTCGGGCTGGCGCAGCAGGTCGCGCCGCGCCACCGCATGCAGCAGGGTCGAGCCATAGCCCGCGGCCAGCCGGGAGGCGGTGCTCAGCATGGGCTTCAGCAGGGGACCAGGGCCCCAGCTCTGAGGGTCAGGAGCCGCTACTTCGCGACGCTGGAGACCACGCCTTCTGTGGCCTCCTTGAGCTTGGCCAGGGCCAGGGCCTGGCACTGGTCACGGTTGGCATTGGGGATGGCGTCGAAGGTGGTCGCGCTTTGGGCCGGGCGCAGGATCAGGCCTTTGGTCACGGTCAGCGGCGTCAGCATGACTCGGGCCGTCACCACGCAGGTCTTGGCATCATTGAAGCCGCCTTCGACCTGGCTGACGAAGCCCCACTTGTTGGGCGGGTACAGCCTCCAGACCTTGGCCGGGATCATCGCGTCCATGGTCGCCAAGGCGACCTTCTCGCTGATCAGGCTGTCGGTGGACAGGTCGAGCAGGACCTTCTTCTTCATGGACGCGGGCACGGTCGCCTGCCCGGTCTGCGCGGTCGCGGCACCAGCGGCCAGCGCTAGGGCGGCCAGGACGGTCAGGGCGGTCTTCATGTCGTATGCCTCGGGCTTGAAGGATGGGGTGCCGGCAATGGCGGCGCGAGTGTAGCGCCGGGGCTGGCGCGGCAGCCCCGGCGGGGACCCGTGTCATCCCGGGGAGGAGATCGGAAGAGCGGCGTGTAGGGCAAGAGT
>JBJXHB010000126.1:0-2518 GCA_046160725.1 Aquabacterium sp. | reverse complement strand
ATCAGCCATGGCCTCGATGTTCCCGAGCGGCGGCCCTTCGGAGCGGCCGTGCCCGGGCAGGTCCACCGCCAGCACATTGCGGCCGTGGTAGCCGAAGTAGCGGCTCTGCAGGCCCCACCAGCTGTGGTCCAGCCCGGCGCCGTGGATGAACACGATCGCCGGCTTCGCCGGGTCGATGGCGTGCGCCGCGGTGTAGGCGAAGGCCTTGCGGCCGGCAACCGTCGCTTCCATCCGCCGCGGCTGGCGATTTTAAGGCTGCGGTCGAGGTCGTCCATCAGGTCCTGCGCGTCCTCCAGGCCGATGGACAGCCGCACCGTGCCCGGGCCGATGCCGGCGCGCACCAAGTCCTCGTCGGACATGCGGTAATGCGTCGTGGTCGCCGGGTGGATGACGAGCGACTTGGCGTCGCCCACGTTGGCCAGGTGCGAGAACACGCGCAACGACTCGATAAACTTGCGTCCGGCCTCGCGACCGCCCTTGATGTCGAACGAGAACACCGCGCCGCAGCCGCGCGGCAGCAGCTTCTTCGCCAGCGCGTGGTCCGGATGGTCGGTTCGCTCCGGGTAGAGCACCTTGCCCACCGCCGCATGGCCGGCGAGGAAGTCCACCACCTTGCGCGTGCTCTCGACGTGGCGCGGCATGCGCAGGTGCAGCGTCTCGATACCTTGCAGGATCTGGAACGCGGTCATCGGCGCCATGCAGGCGCCGAAATCGCGCAGGCCCTCGCGCCGCGCGCGCAGCAGGAAAGCGCGAGTGCCCGACTCCTCCTCGAAATCCATGCCGTGAAAGCCCGAGTAGGGCTGGGTGAGCTGGGGAAACCGGCCGCTTTTCTCCCAGTCGAAGCGGCCGGAATCCACGATCACGCCGCCGATGGCGACGCCGTGGCCGCCGAGGAACTTGGTGGCCGAGTGGTACAGCAGGTCCGCGCCCAGCTCGAAGGGTTTCATCAGCCAGGGCGTGGTGAAGGTGGCGTCCACCAGCAGCGGCACGCCCGCTTCGTGGGCAATTTTCGAAACCTCGGGAATGTCGAGCACATCCAGTCCCGGATTGCCCAGCGTCTCGCCGAACAGCAGGCGCGTATTCGGGCGGATGGCCTTGCGCCAGGCGTCCAGGTCGCGCGGCGAAACGAACGTCGTCTCGATGCCGAAGCGCCTGAGCGTGTAGCCCAGCAGGTTGTGCGAGCCGCCATAGAGCGAGCCGGACGCGACGATGTGGGAGCCCGAATCCATGATCGTGGCTACCGCCAGGTGAAGCGCGGCCTGGCCGCTGGCGGTGGCGATGCCGCCAGCGCCGCCCTCCAGTGCGGCAATGCGCTCCTCCAGCACCGCGGTGGTCGGGTTGCTCAGCCGGCTGTAGACATGGCCGGAGGCCTCCATGTTGAACAGCGAAGCCGCATGGGCGCTGTCGCGGAACACGAAGGACGTGGACAGGTGCAGGGGCACCGCGCGGGCGCCGGTGGCCGGGTCCGGTGCGGCGCCGGCATGCAGCGCCAGGGTGTCGAAGGCGGGGTCGCTGTATCCGGGCATGGTGGGCAGGTGGATCGGGGCTGCCGCAGTGTCGGCGCGCGGGATTGTGTGCTATGTTGATTCGTGGACGGCCCGCTGTGGAGACGGGCCGCATCGGCAGCCGCCCCGCGCCATGCGGGGCTCGAGGAGGGCAGCATGAAGGTCAGCGACATCCTGCGGGTCAAGGGCGGCACGCTCTACACCATCGTTCCTGAGCAGCCCTTGGCCGAGGCCGTCAAGACCATGGCCGACCTGGACATCGGCTCGCTGGTGGTCATGGCCCATGGCGACCTGGTCGGCATGCTGACCTTCCGCGAGGTCATCCTGGCCATCAACAAGAATGCCGGCAGCGTCGGCAACACCATCGTGCGCAGCGTCATGGACGACGCGCCGCTGACCTGCACACCGGAAACCGAGATCGACGAGGTCCGCCGCATGATGCTGGGCCGCCATGCGCGCTACATGCCGGTGATGAACGGCCGTGCCCTGATGGGCGTGATCTCGTTCTACGACGTGGCCAAGGCGGTGGTGGACAGCCAGGACTTCGAAAACCGCATGCTCAAGGCCTACATCCGCGACTGGCCGGTCGAAGAGCCCACCGGCGAGCAGCCGCCCAAGGCGGCCTGAGCCAGGCCCGGGCCTGCAAGGGCCGCCAGCGCCGACAATCGCGCCTTCAAGGCCCGGCCCCGGGCCGGCTTCCTGCGCGTCATCCATGCCCGGTTCCACCTTCGGCGAACTCTTCCGCGTCACCAATTTCGGCGAGAGCCACGGCCCGGCCATCGGCTGCGTCATCGACGGCTGCCCGCCCGGGCTGGCGCTGTCGCAGGCGGACATCCAGGCCGAACTCGACCGCCGCCGACCCGGCACCAGCCGCCATGTCACGCAGCGCCAGGAGGCCGACGCCGTCGAGATCCTTTCCGGCGTCTACGAGGGCCTGACCACTGGCACGCCGATCGCGCTGCTGATCCGCAACACCGACGCGCGCAGCAAGGACTACGCCAACCTGCTGGACA
>JBJXHB010000125.1:0-11886 GCA_046160725.1 Aquabacterium sp. | reverse complement strand
GTCATCCGGTCACCCGACGTCCTCGGCCCGGATGCTGAGGTGGTGTTCGACCCAGCCCGCCCTGGCGCTCTCGCGCCCACCGTCAAGGTCGGCTTTGCGGTTGCACGTCTACGTCCGCAAAGAGCCCAAAGGCGCCACCCGAATGGATGCGCCTTAACGCAATCTGATATGAGCGCATCCGCGACGCCGCTGAGCTCGGCCCCGCACGACGGCCCGCGAATGGCCCGGCGCTGCGCAGTCCGCTCACGCCGGGCGGTCAGTCCTCGTCAATCGGATAGCGGTGCGGTGTCCAGTAGCAGCCCACCGGCTGCCCCTGGGCGAACTCCTGGAAGTAGTCCTGCCAGTGGCGCGCGGCGACCCAGATCGCCTCGGGGCAGGAGGCGCGGGACTCCAGCCCCGGCGTGAGGTCGAACTGCGCCGCCGCGCAGGCGGTCTCCAGCATGCAGGCGCTGGGCAGCCCGATGCCGTCGTGCAGCGGGTTGGCGGTGCGCGCCGCGCCCCAGCAGAAGGCGAGCCAGCGCAGGATGTGCTCCAGCGCGTCCAGCATGCCGCGGCTCTTGCGGAAGGCGTCGATCTTCTCCAGCACCAGCGCCTGCTGCACCGGCAGCGCGATGACCGCGATGTTGGGCCAGCGCTGCGGGTCTGCAAAGTGCTTCAGCGGCCGCTCGACCACGCCGTTGGTCCGCGTGGCAAAGGGCCCGTCGGCCGGCTGCAGCAGCGGCACGTGCAGCGCGCGGGCACGGCCGATGGCCGGCCCCTGCAGCTTGACCACGATGCTCTCGGACCAGTACGACGGCAGCATGTCGCGCCGCAGGTGCGACTGCGCCACCCGCAGCCGGAAGCTCATCATGTCGGTGCCGCCCAGCAGCACGACATGGGTCCAGTCCTCGCTGCCGCCGGCGCGCATGGCGGCCACGGCGCGCGCCCCCCAGGCCAGGTTGTCCTCGTTGTCGGCGCGGGCCAGCTCGGTCAGGCGCGGGTTGGCGCCGCTGCTGGTGGAACGCATCTGTCTCAACATGGCGGGTCTCCGTCTCGGTGTTTGTCGGTGTGATGTGGGGTGGGTTGCATCACGGGCCTTCAGCCCGGCAGCAGCGGCAGCGGCCCGGCGGTCTGGGGCCGGGCCAGCGCCGCGTCGGCATGGATGGGCCAGTAGGTGACGCGCAGCTCCAGCCCGGCTCCGGTGCGGGCGAACTGCAGCATGGCCACCTGGTCGCCGCGCTGACGGTGCAGCGTCTCGGGCGTGAACTGGTGCTGCGCGCCCCAGCGCGCCGGCGGTGTCTCCGGCTGTGGATGGCGCGGCCAGGGGTCGGCCGCGCCGGCGATGCCGGCCGCGGCGTCGGCCAGGCCGATGCGGCCGAACAGCCCGCCCAGCGCGGCGCGTGCATCGTGCGCCGCCATGGCCTTGCGGTCGGCGCCCGGCGTGGCAATCAGCCGCGACGGGCTGCAGATCACCTCCAGCAGCGGCGCCCGGCCGGCCGCATGGCGGGCCCGCACGACCCGGCCCCAGTGCACGTCGCCGGTGATGAAGACCACTGGCACACCGGCACGGGCCAGGTCGTCCAGCACCTGCTCGATGGCCCCGAACTGCTTGTAGCTGGGCAGCTCGGCGTCCTTCATGCGGGCGGCCACGGCACCCGGCCTGGCAATGAACAGTGCCTGCCCGGTGCTCAGCAGGCCGATGCCGGGGCGGCCCACGGCCCGGTCGTCCAGCAGGGCCTGGCGCCACTGCTGCAGGGCATCGGCCGCGGCGTCGTCGAGCAGGCCGTCCGGTGCGTCCAGCGCGTCGCGCCGCGCGCTGCGGCTGTCGAGCAGCAGCATCCGCAGCGGCTGGATATCCAGCCGCTGCCACGACGGCGCGCTGCCCGGTGCGCCGCCGCACTGCCAGTCCTGGTACAGCGCCTGGGCGGCGCTGGCCCAGCGCTGGCGCGGACCTTCGCGCCAGGTGTTGGGCAGCTGCGCCTGGCGGAACGGGAAGTTGTTCCAGTATTCATGGTCGTCCGGCAGGCAGGCCACCGGCGCGCGCCGCAGCAGGGCCTGGATGCCGGGCGCGCCGAGCTGGCTGCTCAGCCAGTTGCGGCGGTACTTGTCGCCCAGCGCCTGGCTCAGCGCCGGCTCGTCCTCGGGCAGGTCCTCGAACAGCGGCAGGTCGCCGTAGATCTGGTCGCCTGCCAGCAGGGTGAGGTGTGGCGCCTGGGGCAGCTGCTGCACGATGCGCCCGAGCAGGCCGCCGGCGTCCTCGGGCCGGTAGTAGCACGACGCCAGCAGGATGTTGAAGCTGCCGTCCAGCAGCGCCGGCACCTCGGCGGGCAGCGTGCGCACCCCCAGGGTCTCGCGCTGGCCGTCCAGCGCCACCTCCACCCGGTGCGAGCGGCCGGGGCCGGCCGACCGCAGGCGGGCCTGCATCTGGTGGTGCAGCGGCCGGCCCTGGGCGTCGGCATGGCCGTCGCGGATCGGGTGCCACTGCAGCGGCGCCAGCGCCTCGGCAGGGGCGCCGTCCACGGTGACCGTGGGCAGCGCCGGCATGGCGGTGCCGAACACGCCGATCCACAGCCGCAGCTCGTCGGCGGCCGCCTGGGGCCAGACGGTCAGCATCATGGCCAGAACGCCCGCACGTAGTTGATCGGCGCATGGTCGGCCAGCCCGCGCAGCCAGGGCGTGCCGGGCCGCCACTGGTAGGCCAGCGCATAGTCGATCTGGGCCTGCAGGCGGTCGGCCGCGATATCGCCGTCGCTGGCCGCCGGACGCACCAGGCCACGCCGGTCGATGTAGAGGCGGTCGCCGGCGTGGACATAGTGCAGCGCCTGCGGCGGCACCTCGCACACCAGGTCGGTTGCATGCACCGCACGTTGCAGCACCAGCCCGGGCCGCTGTGCCAGCGCATGGACGAAGGCCGCGTCGCCGACGCGCGGGCTGCCGAAGGTCAACACCCGCTGCGGCACGTCCGCGCCTTGCATCAGCACCGGCATCAGGGTGGCCAGGGCCCCGCCCAGGCTGTGGCCACAGAACAGCAGGCTGAGCCGCTGCGCGGCCGTGCGGTCCAGCCAGGCCTGTATCGGCTGCTGCAGGCTGGCCGCGGCCTGCACGAAGCCGGTGTGCACGCGGCCGGGCCACAGGCCGTCGCGCGCCTGCAGCATCACGAACCTGGTGTTTTGCGCCCAGTCGCGGACGTCGGCCTGCGAGCCGCGCAGGGCCACCAGCGCCAGCCCGTCGCGCGCACGCAGCGCGGCGAAGCCCTGGCTGTGGGTGTGCGGCACGTTGAAGCTCTGCAGCTCGCCGAAGCCCTGCGATGCCAATGCTGCCTGCAGCGTGGCGGCCTGCGTCGGGTCGCTCTCGGCCTGCAGGTAGGCCAGGCGCGCGCACTCGGCGGCCAGCGCGGTGTCACTCGGGGCCTGGGCGTCGTCGCGCAGCAGCGGTGCGCGCAGCTGTGGCCGGTACAGCGCGTCGCGGGTGGCGTCATAGGGCAGCATGGCGAGGGTTGTAGCCCACCTGGGGTCGCCCGCCCATCCCCAACAATCCCGCATCTGCCTGCCGTGGCGTTGGTGCAGCGCCGCCATGCCTATCCAACACGACGCCCGGCTCCTAGCTCGCCACCACCCCCGCACAGACCATGCCCCTGCTCACCGCCGACGCCCGAGGCGTCTACCCGATCGCCCCGACGCCGTTCCATGACGACGGCCGGCTGGACCTGGCCTCTGCTGCGCGGCTGGTGGACTTCTATCGCGGCATCGGCGCCACCGGGCTGACGGTGCTGGGCCAGCTCGGCGAGGCGCCCAAGCTGGAGCATGCCGAGAGCGTGACGGTGGCGCGCTGCATGATCGACCGGGCCGGCCCGCTGCCGGTGGTGGTCGGCGTGTCCGCGCCCGGGTTCGCGGCCATGCGCGCGCTGGCCCACGACACCATGGCCGCCGGCGCGGCCGGCGTCATGGTCGCGCCGCCCAACACCCTGCGCACCGACGACCAGATCGTCGGCTACTACGAGCAGGCCGCGCGCGCGCTGGGGCCGGACGTGCCCTTCGTCATCCAGGACTATCCGCTGACCTTCTCGGTGCAGATGACGCCGGGCGTGATACGCCGCATCGTGCAGGCCTGCCCGAGCTGCGTGATGCTCAAGCACGAGGACTGGCCGGGGCTGGAGAAGATCAGCACGCTGCGTACGTGGCAGCGCGAGGGCAGCCTGCGCCCGATCGCCATCCTGGTCGGCAACAACGGGTTGTTCCTGGACTACGAGATGGAGCGCGGCGCCGATGGCGCCAACACCGGCTATGCCTTCCCGGACATGCTGGTCGATGTGGTGCGGCTGAGCCTGGCCGGCGAGCGCGAGGCGGCGCACGACCTGTTCGATGCCCACCTGCCGCTGCTGCGCTACGAGCAACAGCCGGGCGTGGGGCTGGCGGTGCGCAAGTACGTGCTGATGCGCCGCGGCCTGCTGGCCAGCGCCGCGCAGCGGGCGCCGGCGGCCGCGCTGTCGGCCATGGCCACTGCCGAGGTCGAGCACCTGCTGCAGCGCCTGGCCCGGCACGACCGGCGGGCCGCGCTGTAACGCTGTGCCGAACCGGGCCGCCATCCAGGCGCCGCTGTCGCGGATGCAGCGGCCGGCGGTCCTGGCATCGCGTACCCTGGCCCGATGCAACGCGACGACGCGCTGAGAGCGCAAATCACCGAGCGCCTGGCCGCCTGGCCGGTGCAGGCGATCACCGATGCGTCGCTGCGCCGCGCTGCGGTGGTGCTGGCCCTGGTCGATGCCGGCCATGGCGCAGAGCTGCGCGGCATGCCCCGGCATGACGCCTGGAGCAACGATGCCGCCCTGCTGCTGACCCGCCGGCCCAGCCACATGAACCGCCATGCGCGCCAATGGGCGCTGCCCGGCGGGCGCATCGACGCCGGCGAGACACCGGAGCAGGCCGCGCTGCGCGAGCTGCACGAGGAGGTCGGCCTGGTCGCGGCGCCCGATGCCATCCTCGGCCGGCTGGACGACTACGCCACCCGCAGCGGCTTCGTCATCACGCCGCTGGTGGTATGGGCCGGCGCCGCGCCACAACTGCAGATCGCGCCGGAGGAGGTCGAGTCCGCGCACCGCATCCCGCTGACCGAGTGGCTGCGCGACGATGCGCCCATCCTGGACGCCCCGCACGAGCCCGGCGGTCCGCCGGTGCTGCGCATGCCGCTGGGCGACAACTGGGTGGCCGCGCCGACCGCGGCCATCATCTACCAGCTGCGCGAGGTGCTGCTGCTGGGCCGCGCGGCCCGCGTCGCGCACTTCGACCAGCCGCGCTTCACCTGGAAGTGACGGCGGCGGGCCGCCGCGTCATCAGGCCGGCGGCAGGCCGGGCAGCGGCGGTACGCGCTGCGCCTTGACATCGTCCAGGTACAGCGCCTCCAGGTCCGGTGCCACGGCCAGCTGGTCGCGCTCCATAGGCCGGGTGTGCAGCGCGGCGCGCAGCACGAACAGCCAGCGCAGCCAGCCGGGCACGAAGACACGCCGGCGGCGCGCCAGGATGCCGTCGGCGATCAGTTTTGCCGCCACGGGCAGGGGCGTCTCGCGCCCGATCGGCCCGGCCATGCCCTGGCGCAGGCGCTGGAAGGCCAGGCTGGCGCGGCCGCGCTCGACCATCGGCGTGGTCACCCACAGCGGATGCAGGCAGGTCACGGCCACGCCATGGTGGGCCAGCTCGATGCGCCAGCTGTTGCACATCGCCTCGGCCGCGGCCTTGGACGCCGCATAGGCGCTCATGCCCGGCGCATGGGCCAGGCTGGCGGCCGACGCGCTGACCACGATCTGCCCGCGCCGCGCGATCAGCTGCGGCAACGCCGCCTGCACCGTGTGCAGCACGCCGAAGACATTGACCTGCACCACCTGCATCCACTGCGCTGCATCGGTATGGCGCAGCGGCATGGCGGTGCCGATGCCGGCGTTGGCCCAGCACAGGTCGATGCCACCGAAACGCTGCACGGCTGCCTCCACCGCCCGCGCGCAGTCCAGCGGCTGGGTCACGTCGCCCGCCACGGTCAGCACCTCGCCTCCAGGCAACGATGCCGCGGCGGCCTGCAAGGCCGGCTCGGTCAGGTCCATCAGCACCAGGCGCATGCCTTGACGCTGCAGAAGGCCGGCAACGGCCAGACCGATGCCACTGGCGCCGCCGGTGATGAACGCGACGCGTTGTGAGATGGATTCCATGTGCGCTCCTGTTGGCCGGCGAGGACTGTAGGTCACGTCAAGGCGACGCGCGCCAGACCGGCGAAACGCTTGCGAAACGCCCGTATTCCATAGTCTCCCCCACCCCCCCCTCAAGGAGAAACCCATGAACATCAACGGATTGAACGCCAGCACCTGGCCGGCCCTTCGGCCCATCGCCGCGGCGGCGGCTGCGGCCGCCAGCCTGGCCTTGGCGCCCGGTCTGGCCCAAGCCATCACCATCAATGCCGGCGTCATCGCCGCCCAGGCGAAGACGCTGGTGGTCAGCAGCGCCGTTCCCACCTGGCTGGAGATCGGCGAGATCGAGGCGTTCACGTTTGACGGCAGCAATGTGGCGCTGGCATCCAACGGTGGGACTGCGCTGTCCACGAGCGACTACTGTGGGTGCTCCCCCGCAGGTCAGGCCATCGACGGCATCCGCCCGGCCGGTTGGCCCAATGAATGGCACAGCGGCTCGCCAGGGGGTGACCAGAACATCCGGATCAGCTTCGCCACGGCCAGCGACCTGGCGCGGGTCTCGATCTGGGGCGGCGGCGGCTATCGCCAGTCCTACGGCTACAGGGACCAATTCCGGCTGGTCGTGCTGGATGCGGCCAACGTGACGCTGTGGGAGGGCGTTCTCGATGCGAGCACGCTGGGCGGCCAGGCCATCAGCGTCGAGTTTCTGGCGGTCGCCGTTCCCGAGCCGACCACCTGGGCCTTGCTTGCCGCCGGGCTTGGCCTGGTCGGCGCCGCTGCGCGCCGCCGCCAGCGTCCGGTGCCGGCACCGGCGTGACGCTGCGCTCGTCGTCGCCGCGCCGGCCGGGCCTGCGCGGTGGTGAGCGGGCCAGCCGCCGCCCTCAGCCCAACAGCGGCAGCCGCCCGCGCAGCACCTGGTGCCAGGCCTGCCAGTCGCGGCCCGGGTGGACCTGGCCGCAGCTGCTGCAGCGTCGCGCATCGTCCGTGGACGCATAGAACTGTTGATACAGGCGCGGCAGGTCGTCGACGATGCTCTGCAGTTGCACCTCCTGCCGCGCCACCTGGGCGCCGCAGTGGGCGCAATGCCAGCAGAAGGCGTCGACCACGCCCGGCGCACGCTGGCGCTCGATGACGGTGCACAGGCTGCCGGGCTCCGGCCGCTGCGGCGAGTGCTGGACATGCGCCGGCAGCAGGAAGATGTCGCCCTCGCGCAGGTCCACCCTTTCGTACTGGCCCCGGTCCCACAGCAGCAGGTGGGCATTGCCGCGGAACTGGTGGAAATATTCCTCGTGCGGGTCGTCGTGGAAGTCCGTGCGCTGGTTCGGCCCGCCGACCACCGTGCAGATGAAGTCCGCGTCGGCCCAGACCTGCTGGTTGCCGACCGGCGGCTGGAAGCGCTCGCGGTGCTGGTCCAGCCAGCGGTTGAAGTTCAGCGGTGGGCCGTAGCGCAGCATGGGTTTCTCCGGTCGGTGCAGCGGTATGGGGTGGTCACGTCGCCAGCGGAGCCCAGCGCGCATGGATGCGGCGCAGCAGGCTGTAGGGCGTGATCAGCGAGGTGCGCGGGTTGTCGGCGCTGGCCGCGTTGTCCAGCTCCAGGCGCAGGCGGCCGGCGACACCCTCGGCCTCGATCTCATGGCGGTTGCCGGTGGCGGCCGGGTCGGCCACCAGCTCGACCTGCACGGCGTCCAGGCCCAGCGTGGCCAGGGCCAGCGCCGCCGCGACGTTGGCGTTCTTGGGATACAGGTGCGCCGCGTCGCGTGCGCTGCCCTCGAAGAACACCGTGGCGGTATGCAGGGCGTCCAGGTCCAGCGCGGACTCGGCCGGCGTGCCGCGCCAGGCCGCGGGCGGCTTGCGGGACCTGTAGTGCACCCGGTGCAGGCCGGCCATCTGGGCCGCCGCCAGCCAGTCCAGCCCGCCCAGCGCGCCGGCCGGCAGCAGCACCTGGCGCCCGGCGGCCCGCGCGGCGGCGTCCAGGGCATCGGCCAGCGCGGCATCGGCCAGGGCACCCACCGAGCTGACCAGCAGGTCGCAGCCGGCGCGTAGCACGGTCGGGCCGTATTGGTGCACCGCGGCCTGGCCGGCGGCCTCCACCACCAGCTGCGGCCGCAGGGCCAGCAGCGCCGGCAGGCCGCGCACCTGCGGGCCCGGCAGGCCGGACGCCCGGGCCGGGTCGCGCACCAACACGCCGGCCAGCACCACGCCTCGGCCGCCAGCGGCGGCCAGCTCGCGCACCACCACGCCGCCGATGGCGCCGGCTCCGATTACCGCGACGCGCAGGGCCGCCATTCCGGCATCCGTCTTCAGGCGTTGGGCCAGCCTCAGCTGGCCTTCAGGCCGCTGAGCGCGAACTGCTCGCGCACCAGGGCATGCTCGGCATCGGTCAGCTGCAGCAACGGCCGCCGCACCGGCCCGCCGACCTGGCCCAGGCACTCCTGCCAGGCCTTGGCATGCGCCTGCGGCTTGCCATGCGGCTTGCAGGCCTTGAAGGCATCCCGCACCGGCTGCAGGCTGTCGCGGATCGCGCGGGCGCCGGCCAGATCACCGGCGAACGCGGCCCGTGTGTAGTCGTGGATGCGGCAGTCGGCGGCGGTCTGCAGCAGCATGGGCGGCGTCGAGCACAGGTACAGCCGCCAGCCCAGCTCGGCGATGTTGTCCAGCCAGTCCTCCTCGCTGGGGTTGGACACCTGGATGCGGTCACCCACCAGCCGCGTCAGCTCGGCATACAGCGGCCGCGGCACGCTGTACTTGATGGCCACGATGTTGGGCAGCTCTGCGATGCGGGCGCACAGCCGCGGGCTCATCTGGTAGCCGCAGTCCGGGTGGTTCCACATCGCGATGCCGATGTCCAGCACCTCGCTCAGGTGCCGGTAGTACTCGTAGATGGTCTCGTCGGTGTCGGCGCCGAAATGCAGCACCGGGCTGTGCACCACGATCCAGTCCGCCCCCACCTGCTGCGCATGGCGGGCCAGCTCGATCACCACGTCCAGGTTGGTGTCCGAGCAGCTCATCACCGTGCGCGCCCGGCCGCGCACCGCCGCAGCCGCCGCCTCGAAGCTGCGCTTGCGCTCGGCCAGGGACATCGAGAAGAACTCGCCCTGCTTGCCGGTGACGAACAGGCCGTCGATGCCGAGCCCACCGATCCAGTGGTCCAGGTTGCGGTCGAAACCGGCCCAGTCCACGCCGCCGTCACCGGGGCGGAAAGGCGTCAGCGTGGCGGCCCAGGCGCCGGTGAAATGCTGGCGGGCATAGGCCTGGGCGTCGGTCTTGGTGTAGTCCATGGGTGTCGTCATCGGATGAAGGTTGCGGCGGCGGGCTGTGGTGGGCGGCGCCGGCGGGGTCAGTGGGTGGCCGTCTGCAGCGCCTGCCACAGGCGGCAGGGCGTCAAGGGCATGTCCGGCAGCCGTGCGCCCAGCGGCCGCAGGGCGTCGGCGGCCGCGTTCATCAGCGCGGCCGGCACGCCGATGCAGCCGGCCTCGCCCACGCCCTTGGCGCCCAGCGCGTTGGCGGCGCTGGGCGTGGGGCGGCTGATGAGGTCGATGGCGTCGGGCATGTCGTCGGCACGCGGCAGGGCATAGTCCAGCAGCGATCCACTCAGCAGCTGGCCGGCGTCATCGTAGGCGATGTGTTCCAGCAGCGTGGCGCCCAGGCCCTGGGCCAGGCCGCCGTGCAACTGCCCGTGCAGCAGGTCGTCGTGCACCACCGTGCCGGCGTCGTCGACCCAGCACAGGGCCTGCACCGCGAGCGCGCCGGTGGCCCGGTCGATCTCGACCTGCACCATGACGCAGCCGCTGGCCCAGGCCTCGTGCTCGACGGCCGGGTTCAGCGCGACCTCGCAGGGGCGTGCCGCACCGCCGTCCAGCCGCTCGCGCAGCGCCCGGGCCGCCAGCAGCACGGCGCTGCCGCCGATCGGTGTGCCGCGGCTGGCCAGCGCGCCGATGCCCGGCGGGCACCGGCCGGTGTCGCCGTGCAGCACGTCGATGGCCTGCGGCTCGCAGCCCAGCACCGGCGCGGCGATGGCGGCATAGGCGGTCTCGCGGCCCTGGCCCTGGGCCGTGCTGCCGGTGGCGAGGCGGTAGCGGCCATCGGCCCGCGCCGTCAGCACCACGCTCTCCGCGCCCTGGCCGCAGGGCTCGACATACAAGGCCATGCCGATACCGACGCAGCGGCCGGCGGCGCGGGCCTCGGCCTGCCGGGCCCGGCGCTGCGCATAGCCGAAGCGGGTCGCCGCGGTGTCCAGCAGGCCCGGCAGGTCGGCGCGGTCCAGCCAGACGCCGTGCGCCAACGTGCGCGGCAGCTCGTGCGGCGCCCAGGCCAGCGCGCGGCGCAACGCCAGCGGGTCCTGCCCGCGCGCCGCTGCGGCCTCGTCGACCAGGCGCTCCATCAGCAAGCTGGCCTCGGGGCGGCCGGCGCCGCGGTAGATGCCGACCGGCGCTGCGGTGGACAGCCGTGCCTGTGCCCGCACCTGCTGGGCCTCGCAGCGGTACGGCCCGGGCAGGATGCGGGCTGCATTGCGTGCCGGCACGATGCCGCTGTAGGGCAGCCAGGCGCCGAGCGCGAAGTGCAGGTCGGCCTGCAGTCCGGCGATGGCCGGCGCGGCGTTGTCCGCCTGCAGCCAGATCGAGCCACCCAGGCGGCTGGCCCGGCCATGCGAGGCCGACAGCAGGTCCTCCATGCGCGTGGCCTGCCACCGGATCGCGCCGCCCAGCAGCCGGGCGGCCCGCGCGAGCATCAGGTCCTCCGGGTACAGAGACGCCTTGCAGCCGAAGCTGCCGCCGACATCGGGCGCGATCACCCGCACCTGGTCAGCGGCCAGGCCCAGCGCGGCGGCCAGCTCGTCCCGCGCCCGGGCCGGCGTCTGGGTCGACAGCCAGGCGGTCAGCAGGCCGCCGGCCGCGTCCCATCGCACCAACGCGGCGCGCGGCTCCATCGGCTGCGCCGCCACCCGCGGGCAGGCCAGCTGCAGCCGGGCGTCCGCTGTCCGGTCCGGCAGGGCGCCGTGGTCGTGGCGCAGCAGCGCAACCCGGTTGTCGGCCATGCCGGGGTACAGCGCCGGCGCCGTGGCGTCATGGTCGGCGACCGGCGCCAATTCCTCGGTCTCGACATACGCCGACTCGACCGCAGCCCGCGCCTGCGCGGCGGTGGCGGCCACCACCAGGGCCAGAGGCTGGCCGAGATGGCGAGCCACAGCGGCGTCGACCAAGGCCGCTCGCGGCAGGGCCAGCGTCTCGCCCAGCCCATTGACCTGCGGCTGGCGCAGGTCGGCAAAGGCGTCCGGCCCCAGCACCGCCTCGACGCCGTCCTGTGCCGCCAGTGCGGACAGGTCCAGGCTGGTGATGCGCGCATGGGCCTGCGGGCTGCGCACGAAGGCCGCATGGCGCAAGCCGGGCAGGTCCAGGTCGCCAACAAAGCGGCCCAGGCCGCGCAGCTGCCGGTCGTCCTCCCGGCGTGGCCCGTGGGCGGTAGCATGCTGGGCTTGGTCGGTCGCGGTCATGGCCACATTGTGGTGAAGGACTGCGGACATCCGACGCGGGGCCGGGTGTCGGCCAGTTGGGCCGCGCCGCGTTACCGGTGGCGGCTTGGCTGGTCCTTACCCTGATCGACGACCGAATCGGCCGTGATAGCGTCCTAAGAGTGCACCCTAATCCTACTTTCGGAGCGTGACGATGAAGAAAACTGCCACCCTCGCCCTCCTGGCCGCATCCCTGGCCTGCGCCGGCGCTGCCATGGCCCAGGCG
>JBJXHB010000124.1:0-5906 GCA_046160725.1 Aquabacterium sp. | reverse complement strand
GTCATCCGGTCACCCGACGTCCTCGGCCCGGATGCTGAGGTGGTGTTCGACCCAGCCCGCCCTGGCGCTCTCGCGCCCACCGTCAAGGTCGGCTTTGCGGTTGCACGTCTACGTCCGCAAAGAGCCCTCCTCAGACCTTCAGGATTGAATAGGAGTCCGCATGAGGCGGTTGCGGCGCGGCTTGCGACCGCCGCCGCAGGTCAGACAGCCCAGGCCATCGGCGGCGGCGTGAAGCCGCAGAACTCCTGCTCCAGCCAGCGCGCAAACCGGATGGTCATCGGGTCGCTGTACAGCGGCCCGCAGACCTGGGCGCCCACCGGCAGGCCGGCGGGCGTCAGGCCGAGCGGAAAGCAGGTGCCCGGCAGGCCGCAGAGGTTGGTGTAGCCGGCCCAGAACAACGACGCCGTGGTCGGCTGCAGGCCGCCGTTCACCGAGATCATCCGTTCCCAGCGCCAGCCCGTCTGGTTGTGCGCAAAGGCCGCGCTGGTGGCAATCGGGCAGATCAGCAGGTCGTGCTGCTGGAAGAAGGCCGCCCACTGCCGGCCCAGGCGGGCACGGGTCTGGTGGGCCTGGATCCAGCCCCGGTGGTCGGTGGTCATGCCGCGCCAGTGCCGGGCCGGGAAATCGTCGGCATCAGGTGGCACCGCGGCCGCATGGCGCAGGTAGTCGGCATAGCTGGCATCGTCGCTCAGCGACGCGGTGGCTGCGCGCACCATGCGCACATAGACGCGGTGCGTCTCCTCGCTGTCCACCGGGCGCGCGTCCTCCGTCACCGCCACGCCGGCGCGGCGCAGCACGTCGGCCAGCAGGCGCAGCTTGTCCTGGATCGCATGGTCCACCTCGGCCTGCGCGTCGTCGAAGACCATGGCCACGCGCAGCTGGCGCGGGCTGCGGCCGTCGTCGCGCCACTGGGCGGGCACCCGTCCCAGCGGCGTCATGGCCGATAGCGGGCTGGCCAGCACGTCCATCGCCAGCGCCAGGTCCGCTGCGCTACGTGCCATCGGCCCGACGGCGCCGATGTCTACCAGGTCGGCGTCCTCCAGGCCCGGCAGCTGGTGGCCGGCCTGCGGCACCACGCCCCAGGTCGGCTTGTGGCCCCAGACCCCGCAGTAGTGCGCCGGGTTGCGGATGGAGGCGCCGATGTCGCTGCCCAGCTCCAGCGCGCTCATGCCGGCGGCCAGCGCCGCCGCCGAGCCGCCCGACGACCCGCCCGGGATGCGGGTCAGGTCCCAGGGGTTGTTGGTGGTGCCATAGACCGGGTTGAAGCTCTGCCAGTCGGCCAGCGCCACCGGCACGTTGGTCTTGCCGAAGATCACCGCGCCGGCGTCCTGCAGCCGCTGCACCGTCACCGCGGCCTTGTCGGGCCGGTTGTCCCGGAAGGCCTCGAAGCCCCAGGTGGTGGGCAGGCCGGGTATGTCGAAGGCCTCCTTCACCGTCATGGGCAGCCCGTGCAGCGGGCCCCAGCACTCGCCACGGGCCAGCGCGTCATCGGCCTGGGCGGCGCGCTGCAGGGCGCGCGCGTCGTCGCGCACCACCACGGCGTTGATGTGCCGGTCCAGCCGGTCGACCCGGGCCAGCTGGGCCTTCAGCAGCTCGACGGCGCCGACCTCGCGGCGGCGCAGGGCGGTGGCGATGGTGGTGGCGGATTGCAGCAGCAGGTGGTCCATGAGGTGGGATCCGATCGATGGCCGACAACGCGTTGGCCGGGAACCCCAAGCGTGCCGCCTCCGCCGCTGTTGCCGCCTGCCGGAAAACCCCGATGCCCCGCTGCCGAATCTTGATAGTCTGCCGGGCTGCCCACGGACCCGATGCCGCCCGCCATGATCACCGCTGCGCCCCACGACCTGACCGACCTGGACGCGCATGCGCTGTCCCAGGCCATCCATGCGCGGCAGGTGTCGTGCCGCGACGTGATGCAGGCCTACCTGGCCCGCATCCGCGTGCTGAACCCGCTGTTCAACGCCATCGTCAACCAGCGGCCCGACGACACCCTGTTGGCCGAGGCCGATGCCTGCGATGCCGACCTGGCCGCGGGGCGCAGCCGCGGTTTCCTGCACGGCATGCCGCAGGCCATCAAGGATGCGTCCAACGCCGCCGGCCTGCCCACCACCTACGGCAGCCCGCTGCTGGCGCGCTCGGTGGCGCAGGAGGACAGCCTGATGGCCGGGCGCATGCGGGCCGCCGGCTGCATCATCATCGGCAAGACCAACATACCGGAGTTCGGGCTGGGCTCGCACTCCTACAACCGGCTGTTCGGCACCACGCTCAATGCCTGGGACCGCAGCCGCACGGCCGGCGGGTCGTCGGGCGGTGCGGCCGTCTGCCTGGCGCAGCGCATGCTGCCGCTGGCCGACGGCTCCGACTTCATGGGCTCGCTGCGCAACCCGGCGGCCTGGAACCATGTCTTCGGCCTGCGGCCGAGCCAGGGCCGGGTGCCGCGGCTGCCGGCGCCGGACGTGTGGATCAACCAGCTCGGCACCGAGGGCCCGATGGCGCGCAACGTGCGCGACCTGGCGCGGCTGCTGTCGATCCAGGCCGGCAGCAGCCCGCAGGCGCCGCTGGGCATTGCGCAGGGGCCGCAGTCCTTCATGCCGCCGGACAACGCATCGGCCCAGGACCTGCGCATCGGCTGGCTGGGCGACCTGGGCGGCCACCTGGCCACCGACCCGGGTGTGCTGGAGGTGTGCGAGCAGGCGCTGCGCCGGCTGGAGGCGGCCGGCGCGGTGGTCGAGCCCATCGCGCTGGGCTTCGACCATGACCAGCTATGGGACGCCTGGCTGGCCTGGCGGCGCATGCTGACCGCACCGTCGGTGGGCATGGTGATGCACCTGCCCGGTGCCCGCGACCAGGTCAAGCCCGAGGCGCTGTGGGAGTATGACCAGGTCCAGCAGCTCAGCGGTGTCGACTTCATGGCCGCGTCTCGGGTGCGCAGCGACTGGTACCGGCATCTGCTGAAGCTGTTTGCCACCTATGACGCGCTGGCGCTGCCGGCGGCGCAGGTCTGGCCCTTCGACGCCGCCATGACCTGGCCGCGCGAGATCGCCGGCCGCCGCATGGACACCTACAACCGCTGGATGGAGTGCACCATCCATGCCACGTTCGGCGGCGTGCCGGCCATCAGCGTGCCGGCCGGGTTCGACGCGGCGGGCCGGCTGCCCATGGGGCTGCAGCTGATCGGTGCGCCGCAGGGCGATGCCGACCTGCTCGCGCTGGCCGCCGCCTACGAGGCCCAGGCGGCGGACCTGCTGGCACTGCGGCCCGCTGCTCCATAACCCGCACCGTACTTGCCCTGATCGGCTGCGGGCCCTGCTGCCCGGACAATTCACATGGACGCTTTTCGCCACGGCGCTGCCGTGGATTTCTCATCAAGGAGTCGACATGACCATTGCCCGCCGTCCCCTCGTCAAGCTGGCCCTGCTGGCCGCTGCCGCGCTGTCCAGCGTCGGCGTGCTGGCCCAGAGCAACGTGCTCAAGGTGGTGCCACATTCCAACCTGGCTGTGCTGGACCCGATCTGGACCACCGCCTACATGAGCCGCAACCACGGCTACATGATCTACGACACGCTCTTCGGCACCGACGAGAACGGCAAGATCAAGCCGCAGATGGTGGACACCTGGAGCGTCAGCCCGGACAACCGTCTGTACACCTTCAAGCTGCGCAAGGGTCTGGAGTTCCATGACGGCAAGCCGGTGACGGCCGATGACGTCATCGCCAGCCTGCAGCGCTGGGGCAAGCGCGACGCCATGGGCTCGGCCCTGATGCAGTTCGTCCAGCGCATGGACTCGCCAGCGCCGGACACCTTCCGCATCTTCCTGGGCGAGGCCTGCGGCTTCGTGATCGAGGCGCTGGGCAAGCCGTCGTCCAACGTGCCCTTCATCATGCCCAAGAAGCAGGCCGAGACCGACCCGTTCAAGCAGATCGAGGAGCACATCGGCTCCGGTCCCTTCGTCTTCAAGCGCGACGAGTTCAAGCCCGGCGACAAGGCGGTCTACACCAAGTTCACCAAGTACGTGCCGCGCAGCGAGCCGCCCAGCGGCACCACCGGCGGCAAGGTGGTGCATGTCGACCGCGTGGAGTGGAACCTGGCGCTGCGTGATGCGCAGGCCCAGGTCAATGCGCTGCAGAAGGGCGAGATCGACATCATCGAGGCGCTCGGCTTCGACCACTACGAGGCGGCCAAGGCCAACGCGTCGATCCAGCTGCCGGTGTGGTCCAACCTGGGTCTGCAGTACATGGCCCGCTTCAACCACCTGCACAAGCCCTTTGACAACCCGAAGGTGCGTCAGGCGGTGATCGCGGCCTTCAGCCAGGACGCCTTCCTGCGTGCTCAAGTCGGCGTCAAGGAGCTGTACAAGACCTGCTACTCGCACTTCTACTGCGGCACGCCCTACGGCACCACCGCGGGCAGCGACATCCAGGCCAAGAGCAACATGAAGAAGGCCCAGGACCTGCTCAAGGCCAGCGGCTATGACGGGACACCCATCGTGCTGATGAAGCCCACCGATCTGGCCAGCATCCAGAAGCTGCCCGACGTGGCCGCGCAGCTGCTGCGCCAGGCCGGTTTCAAGGTCGACCTGCAGGCCATGGACTGGCAGACCCTGGTCGGCCGGCGTGCCAAGAAGGACGCACCGGACAAGGGCGGCTGGCACATGTTCCTGACCGCCTGGCAGGCCTTCGACATCTCCAGCCCGATCGCCAACCCGACCGTGGACACCCGCGGCGAGAAGAGCACCTGGTTCGGCTGGGCCACCGATGACAAGCTGGTTGAGCTGCGCAACCAGTTCATGAGCGCCACCGACGACGCGACCAAGAAGAAGATGGCCGACGCCATCCACACCCGTATGTTCGAGGTCGGCACCCATGTGACGCTGGGCGAGTTCCGCCAGCCGGTGGCGGCTGGCAAGAACATCAGCGGCTTCTTCGTGCACAACGGCAACATCTACTGGAACCTGAAGAAGAACTGAGCGCCCCCGCGCCCACAACCCGGACCCGCCCGCGTGGCGGGTTCGTCACTTTTGCGCGCCGTCCTGTGCGCCAACATGCGCCGCGAGCCTTGAGCAACGCCCTGCACGACAACCGCCGCGGCATCCGCCTGATGGTGGCGGCCATGGCCTGCTTCATCGCCAACGATGCGCTGGTCAAGTACGCCAGCCAGGCCCTGCCCGCGGGGCAGCTGATCTTCCTGCGCGGCCTGATGGCCGTGGCCCTGGTGCTGGCCGTGGTGCGGGCCACGGGCGTGGTGCTGCCGCCATTGCGGCAGTTGCGCGGCTGGGTGGCCCTGCGGTCGGCGCTGGATGCGGCGGCCACGCTGTGCTACCTGGTCTCGCTGTTCCACCTGCCGATTGCCAATGCCACGGCCATCAACATGGCCACGCCGCTGATGGTGTCGGCCCTGGCGGTGATGTGGCTGGGCGAGCGTTTCGGCCCCGGGCGGTGGCTGGCCACGGCAGCCGGCTTCGGCGGCGTGCTGCTGGTGATCCAGCCCGGCGCGGCGGGCTTCAATGTCTTCGCCTGGCTGTGCCTGCTGTCCACGCTGCTGCATGCGCTGCGCGACCTGGTCACGCGCCGCATCGACGCCGCGGTGCCGTCCATCGCCGTCACGCTGGCCACAGCGGTGGCCGTGACCAGCCTGGCGGGCGTGTTGTCGCTGGTCCAGGGCTGGCGGCCGCTGGCCTGGCCATCGTTCGCCGTCCTGGCCGCGGCGTCGGTGTTCCTGGCGGCGGCCTACCAGCTGATCATCGGCGCGACGCGGGCCGGCGACCTGTCGGTGATCGGCCCGTTCCGCTACAGCGGCCTGCTGATGGCCGTGGCGCTGGGGTGGCTGGTCTGGGGCGACGTGCCCAACCTGCTGGCCTGGGCCGGCATCGCCGGGGTCATCGGCTCGGGCTTGTATCTGCTGCGACAG
>JBJXHB010000123.1:0-7360 GCA_046160725.1 Aquabacterium sp. | reverse complement strand
TCGTTGGCCGGCACGCGGCTGTCGGCACAGCCGATCCACATGTAGCGCGGCGACTGTTGCTGCGCCAGCCGGCTGAAAAAGCCGGGCTGGCGCTGCTCGGTGGCCGCAGCCCACTGGCGGTTGTTGTCCAGCAGGTCTTGAAGTTCGTCAGGGGCGTTCTCGGCTTCGCTCATCCGGCGAGTTTAGGCAACCGGCAGGCGTATTTCGGCCTGCCGGCCAGAAACCGCTTGCAGGCGGTCGAATTTCGCCGTCTCGTGCCAGCCCGCTGACGAGCCCAAGACGTTTCAGGGTTGCACGCTGATCGTCGCACCCGGAATCGGCAGCCCCGAGGCACTGACCGTGGTCGCCGGTGTCGCGGCGCTGCGGGCCTGGACGGCGGTGAGCCGGATCTCGTAGGACACTGCCGGCGGTGGTGGCGGCGGTGGCGGTGGCGGCGACACAGGCGGCGGCGCAGGCGCAGGCGGGGGCGCAGGGCTTGCCGGCGCCGGGTCAGCGCCATCGCCGCCACCGCACGCAGCCAGCATCAGCAGGCCCACCGCCACGGATGCCAGGCGCCCACGCCGGCGCGCCTGCTCGGCAGAGCCCAAGGTGTCGTCGCTCTCGGGCTCGGCGTGGCCGCCCCGGCGGCGGGCGCCGGGCCAGACCAGCAGCCCCAGCATCGCCAGCGCCGTGCCCCCGAGCCCCAGCGCCGCCGCCGTGTTCACCGTGCTCGCCACGTCGCCCACCACCAGCAGGTGCATCGGTGCGGCCACCGCCAGCGGGCTGGCCAGGGTGAGCGTGAGGTTGCCGTTGTCGCTGGTGAACCGGCCGCTGCCCAGCATCGGCTCGCCGGCATCGACGCGGCCGTTGGCATTGCTGTCGACGTGCACCCGCAGCTGGGTGAGGTCGAGGTCGTCACGGCCGGTGCCGCTGGCCTGCAGGGTCAGGGCCGTCACTTCCACCGTGCCGTCGGCGGGTGCGAGACGGGCTTGCAGCCACGGCACGCTGTTGCTGCCCTTGGCCTCGGTTCGGCTCAGCGGCGGCGCATCGCCCAGTGAGACAGACAGGCTCGCTGTGGGCGGCGGCGGCGCCACGCTGGGCTCGATGCTCATTCTCACGACCTCATGGGTCTGGACCTTGAAGGTGCAGGCATTCACGGCAGAGCAGCCGAGCCGGCCCCTGAAGCGGGGCTGGAAGCCGTCGGGCACCCGGGCAGTGATCGTCAGGTCGGTGCCATGCTGGATCCAGCCTTCGCAGTAGTCCAGCGACGTGAAAGCGCGCCGGCACGTCAGCGTCGCCCCTTGGATTTCGTAGGTCTGCGTGCCGATGGTGCTGATGTCTACCTCCACGCGCACCGGGCAGTCGTCGATGCGGAAGACCATGGTGTGGATGACGGAGCCACCGGCCGGCACGTCCAGTGTGTCTTCGGTGTTGACATGGGTCTTGTTGCAACCCACGATGCTGCCGCCGCGGGGCAGCACGCCCGTCTGGTTGCCGTTGGCGATCTTGTATTTGCCGGCCGGGATCTTCCCGTCGGGCAACACGAGGTCCCAATACTTGTTGGGGTTCTCCAGGAACACCAGGCGCGGGCCATTCACCCACGCGCCATAGGGCGTGGTGGAGGTCCCGGGCAGGTAGGCGGTTCGCAGCTCCACCTCGCCAGTTCGCACCCGAACGTTCAGCTCCAGCGGGCCGTTGGTGCATTGGAACTGCGGCACAGTGCTGCGAACGCCTTTGCAGGTTTCGCTGATCACCTCGTAGCGCTGGGCGTTCCAGCCCTCGACCGTCGCCGAGTAGGTGGCGGCTCCCGCCGGCACCGCCGTGCACGGGGAGCACAGCAGCCGGCCGTCCGCTGCGCGGGCCTCCAGCAACAGAGACAGGCTCATCTCTTGGATGTACTGTGGCGTGTAAGTGGGGCGCTCACCCCCGCTCGAGAAGTAGCGGATGCTGCCGGCAGCCTGGGCCTGCGCCGGCGCTGTGTGGGCGGCGAGCAGCACCAGCAGCGCCAGCAGCAACAGGCGGGCCAGGGTCATGGCGCGGGGCGGGCGGCTCATCGCAGGCCCCGCGTCGGCAGGTTTTCGGCAGCCGGGCCCGCGCAGGCGGGCTGGGCGACAAAGCGCGCCAGCTCAAACGGGCTGTCGAACTCGTGCACGTGGGCGTCGGCGCCCACCAGCCGCGCATGCCAGGGCGCCGCTGGCGGCGCCCACAGGCTGAGCAGCATCACGCACGAAGGCCTGGCGCAGGGTTGTGCAGTGGACGGCGCGTTCATCGGGGCTCCTCGGGTGCCATGGCCACGGCGGCCACGGCGCGACGATGCCCGGGGGTCGTTGCGACGGCGTTGCGGTGCCGTTGCGGCGCGCCGCCTCAGACGGCTTCTTGCAGGAACGCGGCCTGTTGCGCGGGGTGCTCGCCCAGCGATTGCGCCAGCGCGGCCACGAATGCTGCGTGCCCCCGCACCAGGCCCACCGGCACCCCGGCCAGGCCCCCTGCCACCGCCTGCGCCAGGGCGCGGTGCAGCTGCAGCATGGCCGGCGCGAACGCGGCAGGCGCAGACAGCACCTGCACCGCGGCGGCCACGGTGTCGGGCTGCCAGCGCCTTGCTGCGCCCTGCGCGCGCAGCGCCAGCGCCAGCGCACGGGTGCGCATCTCGTCGTTCATGCCTTCAGCACCCGGCGCGGGCAGCAGCGCGAGTGCGGCGTCGGCCTGCCCTTCGACCAGCCGCAGCTCGGCCAGTGCCAGGGCATGGCGCGCGCGCGCGCGCACGTCGGGGATCTCCGCCGCCGGCGGCGCCAGCGCCAGCGCCGCTGCAGCGGCCACCGCGTCGCCTTGCGACAGCTCGAACTGCGCCACCGAGATCCAGTGTTCCGAGGCCATGTACTGCAGCTCCTGCAGCATGGCCGGGGTCAGGCGGCCCAGCGCGCGGCGCGCCAGCGCGGTTTCGCCCAGCAGACCCAGCAGTTCCAGGGTGGGCAGGCAGGCTGCACACAGCGGCTGGGCCTCGGTCTGCGCCAGGCCGTAGTCCAGCGCCGCATGCGCGTGCTCCCAGGCCGAGCCCCACTGGCCCAGCGCGACCTGGGTGTCGACAAAGGCCAGCCGGTACATCAGCCGCAGATCGCCCTCGGGCAGCGGCGGCTGCAGCTGCCAGCCTTGCTGCGCCTTGGCCAGTGCGCTGTCGTGCCGGCTCTGCGCCTGGTGCACCATCGACAGGTTGTAGAGCGCAATGCGCTGCCGGTACACGGAGCCCAGGCGCGCAAAGCTGGCAGCCGCCTCTTCCAGATCGTCCTGCGCCTGTGCGTGCTCGCCGTCCATGAGCCAGGTGAGGCCGCGGCGCAGGTGGGCACGGGCCGCGACATCCTCGCTGCCGCTGGCCTGCGCCAGTTGCAGCAGGTGCGCCACCTGCTCACGCACGGCGGCCGTGCGGCCGGCGCTGGACTCGACGGAGCACAGCGCCTCGAGAAGGTCGCAGCGGGCCGCCAGCGGCAGGCCCGGCAGGGCCAGCGCTTCGTGGCACACGCTGCGGGCCTCGTCGAGCCGACCCAGCCCCTGCAGCGCGCGGCTGCGGATGGCGGCCTCGCGGGCCCGCACGCCCACGGCTTCGGCCGACGCACCCGCGGACTGTCGCAGGCCGTCCAGCATCGCCAGTGCCGCCACAGCGCGGTTGCTGAAGACCAGGTTGTCGGCCACCGCACACAGCGCGGCAGCCTCGTCTTCAGGCGCAAGCCCATGGCCCACGGCCAGCGCCTGCAGCGCATCGCCGTGCGCGAGCATGGCGTCGAAGTCGCAGCCCACCCGGGCACCCAGCATCAGGCCCTCGTGCGCCTGCAGCGCCTGCCGCGGCATGGCGCCGTCGGCCAGGGCCTGATGCCAGTGCGCCATGGCCTCGGGCAGGGCGTGCAGGTGTTGCGCTTGCGCTGCCGCCGCCAGCCGGTGCGGCACGGCGCGGCGTGGGTCGCCGCTGGCCTCAAAGTGCGCCGCGATCACCGCGGCCGGCGCGCCCGCGGCTTCAGCGCCCAGCGCCAGCCGGCGGTGGATCAGCCGCCGGCGCTCGGGGCCGAGCGCCGCGTCCAGCGCCTGCTGCACCAGGTCGTGTGCGAAGGCGTAGCCGCCGCTGCCGTGTTCACGCAGCAGCCCGGCCTGCACGGCGCGCTCGATGACCAGAACGGCCTCGATCTCGGACACGGCACACGCAGGCGCCAGCAGCGCCGGCGAAAACGGCTCGGCCGCCAGCGCGGCGGCCTCGAGCACGCGGCCGTCGGCCGCACCCAGGCGCGCCACCCGCGCCAGCACGGCCTCGCGCACGGTGGCGGGCATGGGCAGCTCGCGGTAGTCGCGCGTGTCCTGGTCGAACGGGGTCTGCCACTGGCCGTCTGCGCCCCGCGTGAGCGCGCCGGTCTCGGCCAGGTGGCGCAGCGTCTGCGACAGGAAGAAGGGGTTGCCTTCGGTGGCGGCTTGCAAGCGCGCCGCGAAGCGTTCGGGGTCGCTTGCGCCCGACAACTGCCGCACCAAATCGAACACCTGCTGCGGTGGCAGCGGCTGCAGCCGCAGGTGCAGCGTGTGGCCGGCATCGCGCAGGGCCTGTGCCGCAGCAGCGCCAGGCGCTTCGGCAGCGGGGCGCAGCAGCGCGATCACGCGCGTGCCACCGCCGGCCGCGGTAGCCCCACGCTGCACCACGTATGCCATGACGGCGTTGCTGGCGGCGTCGGCCAGGTGCCAGTCGTCCAGCAGCACGGCGTCGAAGCTGTCGGCGGCCAACGCCTGCCAGCCTGCAGCGCAGGCCTCGAAGAAGCGGCTGCGTTCTTCGTCAGACCGCATCGGTGCCGGGGCCGCGCCGCTGCCAGTCAGTTCGGGCACCAGGCGCGCCAGTTCGTCGCAGGCCCAGCCCGGCAGCGCCGCCAGGCTGGCGCGGGTGAGCGCCGGCCCGGCCAGCGCGCGCAGCACGCGCGTCCACGACGCGTAGGGCACACCGCTGTCGCTGCTGCGGCAGCGCGCCAGCGCGCAGGGGCCATGCGCGGCCGCGAAGTCCAGCGCCAGGCGCGTCTTGCCGACACCGCCCTCGCCTTCGATGACGATGGTGTGGCCGGCACGCCAGGCGACCTCCATCGCGGCGACCTCGGCGTCGCGGCCGACGAAGGGCAGCGGGTCGGGCAGCCAGGCGGCCGGCGACAGCGTGGTTGCGGGGCGCGCGACGGGCGCCAGCGTGGGCTGGGGCAACGCCTGGCGCAGGCCCGCCTCGCGCGCAGCGGCGATCAGGGCTTCGGTCTGCGCCGCGGGCGCCAGGCCGAGCTCGTCGCGCAGCAGCGTGCGGCAGCGCTGGTACTGCGCCAGCGCCTCTTCGCGCCGGCCCGCGGCCAGGTGCAAGCCGATCACGGCCTGGTGGTGCTGCTCTTGCAGCGGGTCGTCGGCCAGCAAAGCCTGCCAGTGCAGCAGAGCTTGCGCGGGATGCCCTGGCGCGGCCGCTTCGGCCGCCACCTGCAGCGCACGCCGCCACAGGCCGTGCACGCGGCTGCGCTCGGTTTGCAGCCAGCTGTCGAACGCAGGCGCTTCTCCAGCCGCCAGGCCGTCAGCCAGTTCGCCGCGCCACAGCGCCAGCGCGACCGTGCCGTCGCCGGCCTTCAGGGCCTGTTCAAAGTCGGCCAGGTCCACCTGCACCGCCGGGTCCAGCGCGATGCGGTCGTCGGCCAACTGCAGCAGATCCGGCACGCCGGCTTCGCGCAAGCGCGCCAGTTCGCGCCGCAGGTTGCGGCGCGCCGTGGCTTCGTCAAGCGCCGGCCACAGGCTGGCGGCCAGCCGGGCGCGCGGCGCTGCGCCTGCGCTGGCCAGCAGCACAAGCAGGCACCAGGTCTTGCGGATGGTCAGCCGCACCGGCTGCCCGCCCCGCCACAGCGCCGGCTGGCCAAGCAGTTTCAGCGACAGCATGCCGCGATGATGCCAGCGGCCCGGGCCACGCGACGGATCAGCCGGCGGCGGCCAGCGGGTTCTGCCGTTCGCAGGGGGCGTTGGCGTTCACGCCGGCAGCGCAGGCACACCGGCCACCGCGCCGGGGCGCAGGCGTGCCATCAGCACGCGGTCGATCACCGTGCCCGCCTTCAGCGCGCTGCAGCGCAGCAGCGCTTCTTGCTCGAAGCCGTTCTGGGCCAGCACCCGCACCGACGCCAGGTTGTAGGCGTGCACCGGGGCAAAGACGCGGGTGATGGCGAGGTCTGCAAAGGCCCGCTCGGTGAGCGCACGCACGACTTCGGTCCCGATGCCCGCGCCCCAGTGGCTGCGCCCCAGCCAGTAGCCGATCTCGGCGTTGCAGCGCAGCCCACCGCTGCCGGTGTGCACGCCGCAGCCACCGATGGCTACGCCGTCCACGCTGATGGCCCAGTTGTCGCCGCCGAAGTCGACATGGCCGCGCTCCACCCAGTGGCGCGCGATGTCCAGCGTGTAGGGGTGCGGGAAGCCTTCACTCATGTTGCGCCAGACGGCTTCGTCGTTGGCGTGGCGCGCCAGGTCGGGCGCGTCGGCTGCCTGCCAAGCGCGCAGCACGCGGCCGGGCGTGGCCAGGGGCAGCGTCGGTAGCGTCGGTAGCGTCGGCACAGGCGCGTTGCTCACATGGTTTCGGCGAACAGCTCGCGGCCGATCAACATGCGGCGGATCTCAGACGTGCCAGCGCCAATTTCATACAACTTGGCATCGCGCCACAGGCGGCCCAGCGGGTATTCGTTGATGTAGCCGTTGCCGCCAAAGATCTGCACACCCTCGCCCGCCATCCAGGTGGCCTTTTCGGCGCACCACAGGATCACGCTGGCGCAGTCCTTGCGCACCTGGCGCACGTGTTCGCTGCCCAGCAGGTCGAGGTTCTTGCCCACCGTGTAGCAAAAAGCGCGGCCGGCCTGCAGCACGGTGTACATGTCGGCCACCTTGCCCTGGATCAGCTGGAACTCGCCGATGCTCTGGCCAAATTGCTTGCGGTCGTGGGTGTAGGGAATGACGTTGTCCATCACCGCTTGCATGATGCCGATGGGCCCAGCGGCCAGCACCGCGCGTTCGTAGTCCAGCCCACTCATCAGCACTTTGGCGCCGCCGTTCAGGTGGCCCAGGATGTTGGCGGTGGGCACTTCCACGTTGTTGAACACCATCTCGCCGGTGTGGCTGCCACGCATGCCCAGCTTGTCCAGCTTCTGCGCCGTGGCAAAGCCCTTCATGCCCTTCTCGACGATGAAGGCCGTCACGCCACGCGCGCCCAACTCGGGCTCGGTCTTGGCGTAGACCACCATGGTGTGTGCGTCGGGGCCGTTGGTGATCCACATCTTGGTGCCGTTGAGCACGTGGTAGCCGCCTTTGTCCTCGGCCTTCAACTTCATGCTGATGACGTCGCTGCCGGCACCGGGCTCGCTCA
>JBJXHB010000122.1:0-2678 GCA_046160725.1 Aquabacterium sp. | reverse complement strand
CGGCACGCTGCCCGGCCTGGACGTGGACCCCTTCGATGCGTACTGCGAGCACCTGCTGGTGCGCACTCGGTCCGATGGCGACCGGCCGCCCCGGGTGGTCGGCACCTACCGGTTGCTGACCCCACTGGGTGCGCAGCGTGCCGGCGGGCTGTATGCCGACGCCGAGTTCAGCCTGAACCGGCTGGACCACCTGCGCCCGCGGATGGCCGAGGTCGGCCGGGCCTGTGTCGACCCGGCCTGGCGCGGCGGCGCGGCGATGCTGCTGTTGTGGTCGGCGCTGGCGCAGTTCATGCACCACAACGGGCTGACCCACATGATCGGCTGCGCCAGCGTGCCCATGCACGACGGCGGCCATGCCGCGGCCAGCCTGTGGGCCGGGTTGCGCCGCAGCCATCTCGCGGAGCCGGCCCTGGCCGTGCAGCCGCGCCTGCCGCTGCCCCTGCAGGCCCTGCGCAGCAACCTGCCGGTGGCGCCGCCGCCCCTGCTGGCCGGCTACCTGCGCTGCGGTGCCCGGTTGCTCGGGCCACCAGCCTGGGACCCGGATTTCGGTACCGCCGACCTGCCGCTGATGCTGCGCCTGGACGACCTGCCGCCGGCCTACCGGCGCCGGTTCGACCTGCCGGCGTAGGCGCCCATCAGGGCCAGCCCGCCCAGCATCAGCGCCCAGGTGCCGGGCTCGGGCACCGGCTGCTGGACCCGATCGACGGCGACGTTGTCCAGGCCGATGACGGCGTTGTTGCTCAGTGCGCCGTTGGCCCGGCCCAGGAAGGTCAGCTGCAGCGTCGGCGCGTCGGCGGTCCACTGGATGCTGAAGTGGGCCCAGTTCATCGGGTAGTGGCCGGTCACGCCTAGTGAGGTGTTGCTGAAGATCTGGTCCGCCGCACCGTTGATGCTCACGCCCAGGGTGGAGCGGCCGAAGGGCAGGTAGTTGCCGACATCGAAAGAGATGTCGTAGACCTTGCCCACCTCGACCGCGACCGCATCGGACCGCACGCCCTTGTCGTAGCCGTAGATGCCGGTCAGGTCAAGCCACTGGCGGCCGTCGGCGGCCTTCAGGCCGGCGTAGGTGTCGGGCGTCAGCTGGGTGTCCGCACCCTGGACCGTCCAGCCGGTGATGGCCGTGGATCCGGTGGCGTACAGGGCATAGCCGCCCGTGGCGACGATGTTGGGGTTCTCGAACGAGCCATTGGCCAGCAGGTTGGCGCTGGCGGGCAGGGCGGCAACCAGAACGGTCGCGGCGATCAGATGGTGCTTCATGGGATGGGCTCCTGGCGGGTGGTGTTTGTGGTGGGCATGGGGTACCGCAGCAGCCGCATCGGCGGCAGCTCACACCCCCCCTGACCCGGGGGGGGGCCGCGGGCGGGCTGACCTGGCCGAGGCTGCGCCCACAATGCCGCGGCCCGTTTGCGCCACCCCGCCATTGACCAAGCCCCTGGCCCCCACCCACGCCGCCGCTGGCTTCCGCCGCGTGCTGGCGGCCGAGGTGGTGTCGAACTTCGGCACCATGCTCAGCCGGCTGGCCATTCCCTGGCTGGCGGCCATCACGCTGGCGGCCACACCCTGGCAGATGAGCGCCCTGCTGATGGCCGACGTGGCCGCCGGCGCGCTGGGCGCGCTGCTGCTGGGCGCCTGGGTCGACCGCCGGCCCAAGCGCGCCACGATGGTGGCCTGCGACCTGTTGAACGTGGCGGTGCTGTCGGCCTTGGCGCTGGCCGCCTGGCAGCAGCGCCTGAGCATCCCGGTGCTGGCCGCGGCCGCCGCGCTGAGCGGGCTGCTGACCATGACCTTCGAGCTGGCGCGCTCGGCCTGGATTGCGCAGGCCGTGCCGGAGCCGGACCTGCCGCGCCGCAATGCCCAGTTGTCGGTGGGCGGCAGCCTGTCGGAGACGGCGGCCTTCGCCGCCGGCGGCTGGCTGTTCCAAGGCCTGGGGGCGGCGCTGTCGCTGGCCGTGGATGCGTTGAGCTATGCCGTGTCCGCGTTCGCCCTGCGCGGCGTGCGCGAGGTGCCACCCGTGCCTGCCGCGGCCGACGCGCCAGCTGCCCCCGGTGGCGCCATCGCGGCGACCCTGCGCGACCTGCGGCGCGGCCTGGCCGAGGTGCGCCGCCAGCCGATGCTGCGGCGGCTGGCGGCCCTGGAGCTGCTGCTGGGCCTGTCGATGGCGCTGTTCAGCATCGGCTATCTGCTGTACCTGTCACGCGAGCTGCAGTTGGGCACCGGCCTGCAGGGCATGATCATCGCCACCGGTGGGCTGGGCTCGGTGCTGGGCGGCCTGCTGGCGGTGCGGGCCGGGCAGCGCCTGGGCTCGCCGCGGGCGCTGGCCCTCGGCCTGCTGCTGGCGGCCGCCGGCAGCGCCTGCGGGCCGGCCGCCCAGGGCGCCGGGCTGGTGGCGGTGCTGCTGCTGGTGGCCCACCAGGTGGTGGGCGACGGCGGCATGACGGTGGCCCAGGTGCACGACCGGACCCTGCGCCAGACCCTGGTGGCGCCCGACCTGCTGGCGGCGGTGGACGGCGCGCTGCGGGCTGTCGGCCAGGTCGCGATGCTGGCGGGCGCGCTGCTGGCCGCCACCGTGGCCACTGAGCTGGGCCTGCGCAACGCGCTGTGGCTGGCGGCCGGGTTGTCGCTGCTGGCGGCGGTGGTGGCGGTGGCGGGCCGCCGCGCAGATGCTCAGGACGCCCTGG
>JBJXHB010000121.1:0-3684 GCA_046160725.1 Aquabacterium sp. | reverse complement strand
CGCAGCAGCGGCGCGCGGGCGATGTCGTCGCCGTGGCGCACCTGCACCTCCAGGCGTTGCAGGCCGGCCAGCTCCCAGGGTGCGACCAGTGCGCGCGGATGCAGCCACAGCGCGCCGGCCGCGTCGGTGCGGGCGAATCGGATCGCCCGCGCCGCGCCGGGCCAGGACAGCGCCACCTCGGCGTCGACGGCCGGCTGGCCGGAGGCGTCGCGCACCTCGACGCGGTAGCGCTCGGAGACATCGCGGTCGCGTGTGCCCAGATGGGCCCAGCGCTGGCGGAAGTTCAGGTACTCGCCGAAGTCCGCGTTGTCGTCGACCATGCCGGCCGTCACCGGCTCGGCCGGTGCCTGGCGCTGCATCGGGGGCGCCGGCTGCGGCGCCATGGCGGTGGTGCTGCCGGCGGCGGCGCCCAGCGCGCGTCTCGGCTCGGCGGCCATGTCGCGCACCGCCTCGCTGCGCGAGCGGGCGCTGTCGGTGGCGGCGGGTGCCTCGGCAGTCGCGGCAGTTGTGCCAGGTGCAGCAGGCGCGGCAGCGGGCGCGGCCGACTTGGACATGGCCAGAGCGGCACGGCCCTCGCGCGAGCCGCCGGCGCCGTCGCGCTCCTGCGCGGCCCGGGCATGGCCGGGCACCTCGTGCAGCCGCTGCGGGCCGCGGCAATGCGCGGCCGATGGCGGCTGGTAGGCCGGCAGGCCCCACAGCGGCGCATCACCGCCCTGCACCGGGCGCACTCGGGGCCGCGGACCGGGCCAGCCATCGGGCAGCGGCGCAATGGCCGTGCCGGGGCCGGCGCCATGCTCGGGCGGCTCGGGCGGCAACGGCGCATGGCCGTGCACCGGCGTGCCGCAGGCGGCAGCCAGGCCGATCGTGGCCAGCGCCACCGCCCGGCGCGCCGAGCGGTGAAGGGTGGAGACCGGCAGATGCCGGCGGGCAGGGACGGGTGTGGTCGACATGGTCAGGGGCTCCTTGGGTCGGGTGGTGTCGGGGCGGCGCCGCTAGGCGCACCGCCCACGAAGCCCTGACACGTGCCGGCCCGGGCAACGGGGTTACGGCCATCAAATGCGGTCTGCTGCGGCGCCTGCTCGGCCGTGCGTGGCATGGCCGCAACCCCATTCATGGCCCTGGCACGTGTCATGCCGCATGCATCCCGACTGGTCGACACTGCGGGCCATGGCCTTGCCTGCCCAAGCACCCGCCCAAGCCCCTGCCGCCGCCATGCCCACGGCCGCCGCGGCTGATGACGGCGATGCCACCGACGGCGCGCTGATGGCGGCCTATGCCGCGGGCAACGCCGCGGCCTTCCAGCAGCTGTATGTGCGGCACCGGGCCGGGCTGTACCGGTTTGTCCAGCGCCTGCTCGGCCCGGCGATGGCGGCGCAGGCCGACGAGGTGTTCCAGGACACATGGCTGCGGGTGGTCCAGGCGCGGCACGACTTCATCCCGCGCGGCGCCGTGGACAGCGCCGCGGTGCCCATGGCGCGCTTTCGGACCTGGCTGTACACCCTGGCCCATCACCGCGCTGTCGACCTGCTGCGCAAGGGCGGCCGCGAGACCGCCCTGCCCGACGCCGACGATGACCCGGGCCCGGCCTGGCAGCCCGACGGCACGGCCTGGGCCGGCTGGCCGGCCGCAGACACGCCGGGCGCCGCCGATGCGTTGTTCTGGCGCCGGGCCGGCAAGCGGCTGCTGGACTGCCTGGCCGAGCTGCCGCCCGGCCAGCGCGCGGTGTTCTTGCTGCACCATGAGGACGGCATCGGCGTGGCCGAGATCGGCGTCGCGCTGCAGCTGGGCTTCGAGACCGCCAAGAGCCGCCTGCGCTATGCCATGACCAAGCTGCGGCTGTGCATGGGCGCGTATCTGCCGATGCAGGATCTGTCATGAGCCCGCCGGGCCGCCAACGGCCGGAGGCCGTTGTCCCTCGGCAGGCGACAGACAGTCCGCAGGGACTGTCTGTGTCCGGCCTCAGCCCCAACGGCGAATACCGCAGTGTGTACGGAGGGACTTCAATGACAGCCGACGAGCACGACCGCCATCTGCGCGCCGCGCTGGCACATGCGCCCGACCATGACGCGGCGCCGCCGCCGGCACTGGACGCGGCCATCCTGGCGGCGGCTTCGGCGGCCGCCGGGCAGCCACCAGCTCGACCAGCCCGGACAGCGCCGCCGGGGCTGTGGTCGCGGCTTTGGGCATCGCTGAACCGCCCGGCGATCGGCGGCGGGGCGGCCGTTGCCGCCACCCTGGTGCTGACCGTGTCGATCTGGACCGGGCAGGACTTGCCCGGCCCGCAGGTCGAGCTTGACCTGCCGGCGCCGCGTGCGGCGAAGGCTCCGCCCGAGGCGGCCCCAGCCGCCGCCGATACCGCGGCCGTATCGGCTGTGCCGGTGCCGCCGGCCGAGCGCGGCGGCCCTGTAGCGGCCACCGCCGGCGCGGCGGTCGCCATTGCAAAGTCGACCCAATCGCAGAAGCCATCGCTCACTTCCATTGGAGAGGCCGCCTTGTCCACCGAACCATCGAGCCCGGCCGTACCGTCCACACAAGCTGCTCCACCTGCCGTACCCGCACCACCCGTGGCAGCCGCGCCGATGGCAGCCACCGCGCCGCCGGCTGCATCGCCCACAACCGTGCCATCGCGGCTGGCGACGGCCGAGTCCCGCCAGGCTGCGCCCGCCAGCCGGACCCGCGACGAGCCCGAGCCGTCGGTGGCCGCCGCCAAGGCCGCCGAGTCTGAGCGCCGCACGCCGGCGGCCACGGACGCCAACACCGTGCCGACGGTTCCCAGGCTGCTGACCCGGCGCGAGGGCGCCACCATGGGTGGCAGCGGTTCGCGCGACGGGCGCTCGGCGATTGCGGCCTATGCCGACCAGCCGCCGACCCTGGCGCAATGGCAGCGCGCGTCGGCCGGTGGCGCGGCCTGGCAGTGGCGTCGGGGCACCGACGATGCCTGGCAGCTGCTGGACGACAGCCGCCGCTCGGCATTGGTGGAGCTGGCCATCGACCACGGCGAGGCCTGGCGCCGCCCGCCGCCACCGGGGCTGGCCGCGGCGCCGGTGCAGGCCCGGCTGACGCTGGGCCAGGCCGGCACGGCGCGGGTGCAGCTGGCACGGGCCGGTGGCTACCTGCTGTGGAGCGAGGGCGACGGGCCGGCATGGGCCCTTGAGGCCGAAAGCCCGGCTATGGCGGCCCTGCTGGCGCGGCTGGGGCTTTAGCCGGCGGCCGGCTGCGCCGCGACCCGCCCCGACGGGTGCCCCCGGGTCGGGGCCCGCCGCGTCCACCCGGCAGGGCCATGCCATGCCGCAACGCGCTGGCTATGATGGCCGCACGGCAGCCACGGGCATCGCACCCAAGCCCCCAATCTGCGCAGCCAACCCCCATCCAGGAGCGCCACCATGGCATCGGTCAACAAGGTCATTCTCATCGGCAACCTCGGTCGCGACCCGGAGGTGCGCTATGCGCCCAGCGGCTCGGCCATCTGCAATGTCACCATCGCCACCAGCCGCAACTGGAAGGACAAGACCAGCGGCGAGAAGGTCGAGGAGACCGAGTGGCACCGCGTGGTCTTTTATGACCGCCTGGCCGAGATCGCCGGCGAGTACCTGAAGAAGGGCAAGTCGGTCTACATCGAGGGCCGGCTGAAGACCCGCAAGTGGACCGACAAGGAGAACGTCGAGCGCTACACCACCGAGATCG
>JBJXHB010000120.1:0-4754 GCA_046160725.1 Aquabacterium sp. | reverse complement strand
GCGCATGGCATACACCTGTCGAGCGCGCAGCTGCGGACGCTGCAGGATCGGCCGCTGCCCGAGGATTGCTGGGTCGCGGCTTCGTGTCACGATCGCAGCGACATCGAGCAGGCGCAGCGCATCCGCGCTGACTTCATCGTGCTCGGCCCGGTGGCGGCGACCCGCAGCCATCCGCAGGCCCGCCCGTTGGGGTGGGACGGCTTTGCCACGCTGGTCGCGGACGCTACCGTGCCGGTATACGCGCTGGGCGGCATGCGTGTGCAGGACGTTGTCACGGCCTGGCAGTCCGGCGCGCAAGGGATTGCCGCTATCGACGCTCTGTGGAACGTGGCTGATTGCGGCGCGGCAATGCGCGCCTGTGCGCGCGCCAGCGACTGGTCCCTGGCGGTGCCGCGCTGAGCCTGCGGCGGGCTGATTCAATGCCGGGTCGGTGGCCGGTCCTCGCTCGACCCGGCATCGACATCGGCATCGGTCAAGATGTCGCTGGCAGGCTCGCCGGCGATGCGATGCATGCCACTGGCCCAGGCGCCCAGGTCGATCGTACGGCAGCGTTGGCCGCAGAACGGACGGAACGGATTGTCGCCCTGGGCAGTGGGGCGGCCGCAGACCGGGCAGGTGCGCGCCGGGGCGGTCATAGCACGCAGCGTTCGAGTATGAACTCGACATCGGCGCTGGTTTGCGCCGGCCGCAGTTGCGTGCTGGCCTGCTCGAGGAACCGGACGGTGAAGCGGTGTTTGCCAGCGCTGATCTCCGGGAAGTAGTTCGCGCCGGCCGGCAGCCCCACCCGCACCAAGTGACAGGTCGTGTTCGGGTCCAGGGCCTGCTGGAAGAACCCCCCGCGCGCCATTTCCACACTGGGCGTGGCGCTCGAGCGGATGATCGTGAGCGCCAGATCGACTGCCTCGCGCAGGGCGCGCAGGTCGGCGTACCAGCGGCCGAGCTGCTCGATGCGTTGCGCGGAAGGCAGCGACAGCCAGAAGTGGAACCCTGGCAGATCGAAGTTGCACGTGCCACCCGGAATGGAGATGCGCTGGCGGATCGCTGCCACGAGCTCGTCGCGGCGCAGCGACTGCCCGGGCTGGTAATCTGGCGCCCGCAGCTTGGACATCACACCGTCGAGACGGCCCAGCGCATCCTGCAGCCGGCCCAGGTCCACCTTCGGATTACGCTTGAGCGCAGTCAGGACGGCCGCTTGCCGGTCGAGCTCCTTCATGAGCTCGGCCTTGACGTCGGCGCGGCTGAGGATGTCGGTGACATCGATGAGCGCGCTGATGGCCACGCGACTCGCGCCATCGGCGGGCTCGCCGATGTTGGCGATGACCACGCTGAAGAGATGCTCCAGGCGCAGGAAGGTGCGGATCCGTTCACTCAACGGCTGTTCGTAGGCAACGTCGGTGTCGACCTGCGCGAACAGCGAGCTTTGGACCGCGTTGTGACTACGTTCGGTCATGATTCCCGGTGGCCGCTGCCAGATCGAGGTAATGCCGGTGCCAGTATTCGACTTGCGCGCAGTTCCCCCACTCGGCCGTCGTTGTTGATGGCGGGGTCCGCCCCGCGTACTGGCATGTTCTGCGCGTCACTTGATGGCGCATGATTGCCCCGACTCCCGCCGCTGTCAAATTGTTCCGGGCCATGCCGTGCGCGGGTCGTCCGGCGTCGCCGGCGGCGACCGTGCTGCCGCTGAACCGCGCTACCGCCACGCTCCGGTCGACGCCGCCGGCCCGGCCTGTCATCCGGATGTACATGCCGTGTCTCAGACGCGGCCCAGGTAGCCGGCGAGGATGGAATCGCCCCACATCAGGGCGATCCAACCGGCCGCGGCCAGGTAGGGGCCGAACGGAATGGGCACGCTGCGGTCATGACGGCGGAATACGATGAGGCCGATGCCCACGACGGCGCCGACGAAGGACGACAGCACGACGATCACCGGCAGCTGCTGCCAGCCGAGCCACGCGCCAAGCATCGCCAGCAGCTTGAAGTCACCGTAGCCCATGCCTTCCTTGCCGGTGGCGAGGCGGAAGGCGTGGTACACCAGCCATAGCACGAGATAACCTGTCATGGCGCCGACGACAGCCGCGGTGAGGCTGGCGTGCAGCGCATACAGGTTCACCAGCAGGCCCAGCCAGACGAACGGCAAGGTGATGTCGTCGGGCAGCAGTTGTGTGTCGAGATCGATCATGGCTAGCGCGAGCAGCGCCCAGGCCAGCACTGCGGCCGACAGGCCGGTCGCATTGAAGCCGAAGCGCCAGACCGCGGCCGCCGCGAGTACACCGCCCGCGCATTCCACCAGCGGATAGCGGATCGGTATCGCCGCGCTGCAGGCCGCGCATCGCCCGCGCAGCCAGGCGTAGCCGAGCAGTGGCACGTTGTGCCAGGGCGCCACCGGCGTCTTGCAGGCCGGGCAGTGCGAGCGAGGGTGCAGCAGATCGAAGCGCGGTGCGGGCGGCGCGGTTGCACCCGTGAGTTCGGCGCACTGCTCATGCCATTCCCGCTGCAGCATGCGCGGCAGCCGGTGGATGACGACGTTCAGGAAGCTGCCCACGATGAGCCCGAGCGCAGCCGCCGTGCCGGCGGCCATGCCCGGGTGTTGTTGCAGGAGGGCAAACCCGTCCATAGCCGCGTGGTCAGCCGCGCATGTGCCGCTGTGACCGCCGGCTGGCTATGGCACAGCGGCCGCGCGAGCGCGCTGCGGCTAGACGACCTGCCCCATCTTGAAGATCGGCAGGTACATGGCGATCACGAGGCCACCAATCAGCACACCCAGCACCGCCATGATGATCGGCTCGAGCAGGCTCGTCAGTGCTTCGACGGCGTCGTCGACTTCCTGCTCGTACCAGTCGGCGACTTTGCCCAGCATGTCGTCGAGGGCGCCGGACTCCTCGCCGATGGCGACCATCTGGATGACCATGTTCGGGAACAGCTGGATGTCGCGCATGGCAACCTGCAACTGCGTGCCGGTGGCAATCTCGTCGCGCATGCGCATGGTCGCGTCGTAGTACACGCTGTTGCCACAGGCGCCGGCAACGGATTCCATGGCCTCCACCAGCGGTGTGCCGGCCGCGAACATGGTCGCGAGCGTGCGGGAAAAGCGTGCGATCGCCGACTTCTCCAGGATTACGCCGATGACCGGCAGCTTGAGCGAGTAGCGATCGACTGCGCGCTGCATGGCCGGGGAGCGCTTGTAAGCCTGCCACAGGCCTACGCCCGCCAGGGCGATGCCGCCGAAAATCAGGTACCAGCGCGCGACGAAGAAATCCGACATGTTTATGACGATCTGCGTCAGCGCGGGCAGATCGGCACCGAAGCCGGAGAACAGCTCCTGGAACTGCGGGATGACGAAGATCATGAGAATCGCGGTGATTACGAACGCCACCACGATCACCGCCGTCGGGTAGAACAGCGCGCCCTTGATCTTGGACTTGAGAGCCTCGGTCTTTTCCTTGTAGTTGGCGATCTTGTGCAGGATGGACTCGAGGATACCGGCTGCTTCGCCTGCAGCTACCAGGTTGCAGAACAGCGCGTCGAAATGCTTCGGGTGTCGGCGCAGCGCCTCGGTCAGGGTGCCGCCGGACTCGACATGGCCCTTGACGTCGAGGATCAGGGTCTGCATTTTGCGGTTCTCGTGCCCGCGGCCGACGATCTCGAACGACTGCACCAGCGGCACGCCCGCCGACATCATGGTCGCCAGCTGGCGGCTGAACACGGTGATGTCCTTGGTGGTAATGGCCTTGCCGCCCTCGCTGAACAGCGACCGCGGCTTTTTCTTGACCACCATCGGGTTGACGCCCTGCCGCCGCAGCTGCGCCTTGATGACGGCGTCGCTGGTGCCGGACATCTCGCCCTTGACGCGTTTGCCATGCTTGTCCATCCCCTCCCAGACGAACATGGCGCTCTTGATTGCTTGTTCAGCCATCGGCTTACTCCAGCGTGACCGCGTTGATTTCGGCGAGACTGGTGAACCCGCGCGCCGCCTTCATGAGGCCCGAGCGGCGCAGGTCCCAAATCCCCTCAAGCTTGGCCTGATCGGCGAGTTGCACGGCGTTTGCACCCTCGATGATGAGGCGCTTTATCGCGTCGGATACCGGCATGACCTGGTAGATGCCGGCGCGGCCCTTGAAGCCGCTGGGGCACTCCGGGCTTGTGCCCGGGCCGTACAGCTTAATGCCGGCCTCGATGTCGGCCTCGGTGTAGCCCTCTTTCAGCAGATCCGCCTTCGGCGGCAGCTCCAGGGGGATCTTGAGATCGGGCTGCAGGCGCCGGCACAGGCGCTGGGCGGTGATGAGGTTGATGGTCGTGGCCACCGCGAAGGCCTGGATGCCCATGTCCTGCAGGCGCGTGAGTGTCTGCGGGCAGTCGTTGGTATGCAGCGTCGACATCACCATGTGGCCGGTCTGGGCTGCCTTGACTGCGATTGACGCGGTTTCCAGGTCGCGGATCTCGCCCACCAGGATGATGTCCGGATCCTGGCGCAGGAAGGCCTTCAGCGCCTTGGGGAAGGTCATGCCGGTCTTCTCGTCCACCTGCACCTGGTTGATACCCGGCAGGTTGATTTCCACCGGGTCCTCGGCCGTGGAGATGTTCACGTCCACCGTATTGATCATGTTGATGCCGGTGTACAGCGACACGGTCTTGCCGCTGCCCGTGGGCCCGGTCACCAGGAACATGCCGTAGGGCTTCGCCAGGTTCTTGACGAACAGTGCCTTCTGGTGGTCCTCGTAACCGAGCTGGTCGATATTCAGGCGCGCCGAGTCGGA
>JBJXHB010000119.1:0-6683 GCA_046160725.1 Aquabacterium sp. | reverse complement strand
ACCTCGCGCCGCTGCAAAAACACTATGCGGGCACCGGCGCCACCGAACTGTGGATCAACCAGCCGGGGCAATTAATCCTGGAAGTCGAAGGCACGGTGCGCTACATCGACGAACCGGCGCTGACCTTCGAGGCACTGGAAGCCTTCGCCCAGGCGGTGGCGATCGCCTCGCCCCAGCAGCAGCACGTCGGCACCCAGCGGCCCCTGCTGTCGGCAACGTTGCCGGATGGTGAACGCATCCAGATCGTGCTGCCGCCCGCGGTGGAGCCGGGACAGGTGTCGATGTCAATCCGCATTCCCAGCGACAGGATCATCCCGCTCGCGCTCTACCAGACCCACGGCGCCTTCGACCGCTACACCTGGCCGCGCCCGAAGGCCCTCAAGACCGGCGCGGCGGCGGCTGGTAGCTGTGAACTGCTGGCTCAACTCAGTCCGGACGATGCAGCACTGGCCCAGCAGCTGGTGAATCACCAGTTGCAGGACTTCCTGATCGCTGCCGTTAAGGCCAGAAAGAACATCGCAGTGGTGGGTGATACCGGCTCCGGCAAAACCACCCTGATGAAGTCGATGTGCCAGTTCATCCCCGGCGCCGAACGGCTGGTGACCATCGAAGACGTGCGCGAGCTGATGCTGCCGGGGCACCCCAACCGTGTGCACTTGCTTTACACCAAAGGCCGTGCAGACCAGACCACCGTAACCCCGGCGGAGCTAATTGCCAGCTGCATGCGCATGGCGCCGAGCCGGGTGCTGCTCGCCGAACTGCGCGGCAGCGAGGCGTGGGACTTCCTCAAGCTGTTGACCACCGGCCACGCCGGGTCGATCACCTCCTGGCACGCCGAGAGTTGTGCGCTGTCGTTCGAGCGCTTCATGTTCATGGCCAAGGAAAACCCCGAAGCGGCGAGCCTGTCCCGCAGCGAGCTCAAGCACCTGGCGCTGCTCACCCTCGATATCGTGATTCACGTCACCCGTGCGCTGGTGGCGGTGGACGGGGTGGTGAAGGTCGAGCGCTACGTCGACGAAGTCTTTTTTGATCCGTGGGCCAAGAACCATGCGCGCTTCGGACCGAACGAGGTGCCCGCATGCTGACGCGCAAACGCTTGGTACTGTCCAGCCCGCGCGCCCGGAAACTGTTGTGGGCGGCGGTCACCGGCGACCGCAACATTGTGCTGGTCGGCAACATCGCCTCACGCAGCACGCCGTCGGTACCGGCACTGCGGCGATTGATGGGTAGCCCGGGACACCGGGTCATCATCGAGGTGGTACCGGCGCCACGGCCGGCTACGCGCACCCGGCGCTGGCAACCATGATCACCGCCAAACGCGCTGTGCTGTCGCTGCTGCTGCTGGCGTGGCTGGGCCTCGGACTTTACGCCGGCCGTCACCTGGCCGGCGGCCTGTTCCTGCTGATGCACAAGACCAACCCTGCACAGGTGGAAGTGAACACCTGGCAAACCTACTGGCGCGACTACCAGGACAACCCCAAGGAGAAAAAACGCCTGCAAATCGCCGCCGGGGTGCCCGCGGTGGTGTTCCTCGGCCTGCCGCTGGTGCTGTTCCTGGTCTCGCTCAACCAGCCGCGCAGCCTGCACGGTGATGCGCGCTGGGCCACCCACGGCGAGGCGCAGTCCGCCGGCCTGCTCGCCGATAACGGCATCCTGCTGGGCAAGCTGAGTGGTCGCTTCCTGATGAACCACGCCGCCAAATTCCTGCTGCTGATTGCGCCCACCCGCAGCGGCAAAGGCGTGGGCATCATCATCCCCAATCTGCTGAACTGGGGCCACTCCTGCATCGTTTCCGACATCAAGGGCGAGAACTTCACCATCACCTCCGGCTTTCGGGCGGCGCACGGCCAGGCGGTGTACAAATTCGCGCCGTTTGATCCGCGCTTCGAGACCCACTGCTGGAATCCGCTCTCCTACATCGATCGCGACCCGCGCTTCATCGTCGGCGATCTGCAAAGCATCGGCTATATGCTGTATCCCAAGAAAGACGGCAGCGATGCGTTCTGGAACGACCAGGCGCGCAATCTGTTCGTGGCGGTGACCCTGTACTGCGTGGAAGCGGGCCTGCCGGTCACCATCGGCGAGTCGCTGCGGCTGGCGCCGGGCGGTGGAAAACCGAAGGAATTCTGGCAGGGCATCATCGACAGCGGCCGTGCGAGCAATGGCCGGGCGCTCAGTGCCGACTGTCTGGCGGCGCTGCGCCAGTTCGCCGGCAACTCCGACAATACGCTGACCTCGATCCTCGCCAGCTTCACCGCGCCGCTGGGGGTGTTCGCCAATCCGCTGGTGGATGCGGCCACCAGTGCGGATGATTTTGATTTGCGCGATCTGCTGAAGCAGAAGATGTCGATTTATCTGGTGATTCCGCCCAACCGGCTGGCCGAGGCCTCGCTGCTGATGAATTTGTTTTTCAGCATGGCGTATGACCAGAACACCAAAGTGCTGCCGGAACAGGACTCCGCAATCAAATTCCTGTGCCTGGCGGTGCAGGACGAATTCCCTGCGCTGGGCCGTATCGACAAATTCGTGCGGGCGGTCGGCTACCTCGCCGGCTACGGCTTTCGCTGCATCACCGTGGCGCAGTCGGTGAGCCAGTTGCAGTCGCGTGAGCTGTATGGCGAGGAGGGTGCCCGTACGCTCGTGTCCAATCACATGCTGCAGGTGATGTATGCGCCGCGCGAGCAAAAGGACGCGGTGGAATACAGCGAAATTCTCGGCTACACCACGCAGGATGCGGTCAGCAAAGGACATTCCTACAGCCGCGGCCATCCCAGCCGCAGCCAGAATGTCAGCGACCACAAGCGCGCCCTGATGATGCCGCAGGAATTGCGCGAACTCGGCGAGCAGCGCGAAATCGTGATCTCGGATAACTGCAAACCGGTCCTTGCTGACAAGATCCGCTATTACAGCGAACCGGTGTTTCAACAGCGCCTGCTGCCGCCGGTGAAAGTGGCTCCGGTGGACCTGGACGCCTTCCTGCTGCGGCGGCGTGCCGCACCCGCCCAGCCACAGGGCGACGGCATGGAGACGCCCGCACCGCAGTCGGGCACGATCAGCCCGCTGGACGCCATGCCGACTGTCACACGGCAGAGCCCGCCGTTCGTGGAAGCTGAATTGATGTCGGTGGCGCAGTGGCTGCATGGGCAGGTGCATTGGGCCCAGGACGCTGTTGATGAAATGGCCGGTTTGAGGGTGGCGCAACAGCGATGAGCGAAGACCTGGACAGCGTGCCCGGCGACGCGATGCTGGTGGTCATCGTGGCGGGCGCGTCTGACGACATCACAACCTGATAATGGAGAGAACCGGATGAGAAAGCATAAAGCAGGCGTACTGGCGGTGCTGGTGGCGGCAGGGTTGATCGCCGCTGCCGGTTGCTCGATGGCTCCGCCCAAGGTTGTCTATCCCGATGGAACGATCACGGTGCCGGCGAATAATCCGCAGCGGATGCTAGCCATTCAATCGGCGCGCGATCACAGCCGTGCGATGCTCACGGAAAACGAAATGCTGCGGGCGGAGGTTGCCGCGATGCGCCAACAGCTGGCGGATATACGCGGCGCGGTGGCCACGGTGTTGGCGCAGCGCGTCAACCCGGCACCGCTATTGGACGGCTCACCTGCCCCGCCTGTGGTGCCCGCCGCGCCGGCTGCGTCGGCCGTGGGGCAAAAAGGGACCGCGGCGGAACCCGCGCCAATACTGCCGCCGGCTGCCGCGCCTGATGCGCTGCCCAAGCCGCTATCCCAGGGCAGTCTGAACCTCATCGCGGTGCCGCGCCACGTGCTGTCTGACGGCAGAGACTTGCGCCACGCGCGCTACTACGTGCGCACCTTCGGCACCGATGAAACCCGTTTTACGCTGGATGCAGCCGGGCGCACAAGCCTGCTCGCCGTGGCCGCCGAGTCGCCCGCGATTCAGATTCAGGGTGCGACCGACAGTGCGGTGGCCGATCTGCCCAATCAGCAGGTGGCACAGGCGCGCGCCACCCAAGCCCGCCAGCTGCTGATCGAGGCCGGGATCGAGTCCAGCAAAATCCGCACCCGCGTGTTTGCCGCGGGCTACTTCGCCGCGCCCAACGATACGCCCGAGGGCCGCGCCCAGAATCGCCGGGTGGAAATCATCTTTTACCGCAAAGCGGCTAATCCTTCATCGCAGGGAGCTTGAGCCATGGCAAACACTATTTCGGCGGGCGCCGACGAGCCCTTGTTGACCGGTCGTGATCCCGCTGCGCGTGCCCCGGTGCCGGCGCTGACGGAATTGACCACGGAAATCCAGGCAGCGGACCAGCTGGCGCTTAACGGCAAATTGCTGGCCAGCCGGCAACGGTCGTCCATTACCAGCCGCACCGATCTGCGGATTGCGGCCGTCAATGAATTGACGGCCGCCGATCCGGCGCGCAAAGGGGTCGCTACCGTGGTGATCGACAAGGAGACGGCGCGGCAATGGGCCACGCTGGATGCGGCCGAATTTGGGCGCATGCGTTCGCAGGCGCGCAAGACCATGGCCATGGATGCGATCGCGGGCAACCTGCGTGCATCGCCGGACTACGCCGAGGCCCTGCACCAAGCCGCCCCCGTCCTGGCGTCAGGGGCGCAGGCCATCCATGCCGAGGTGCTCAAGCAGGAGGCCGCACGGGAGGTAGCCGAGGCAGAATCGCGCCGGCTGCAGGAGGTTGAGGCCCAACGTGCGGCGCGGTTCGCCGCGATCGATGCCAGTGCGCTGGCATCGGTGGCAAGGATCCGCGAGCAACAGATTGCTGAAGTCACGGCGCGCTTACGGCACGATCCCGATCCGTTGTTGGGGGGAGGGGACATCCGTGAGGCGCAGCAGGGGCTGAGTGCGAGCCAGAATGCGGCATTAGGGCGCGACAGCGCCGCCGCCCTCGCCGACGGAACCTCGGCCGAGATCGAGAAATTCCGGGTGATCAAGCGCCCGATTCTGGAAAGCGAATTGCCGCAGGAGATACGCGCACGTTTCATCGTCAGCACGCAAAAAAGCGGGGTGTTCGGGCAGGCTTCGACGGAATTCCTGTACCGCGTTGGAAACCGGCAGGGCGAACTGGTGTTTTCCGATGCGGGCAAGCAACTGATCACCACGGCCGAGGATCGGGAAACCATACGCGCCATGCTGGAAGTGGCCCAGGCCAAGAACTGGAACGAAATTACGGTATCCGGTTCCGATGCGTTCCGCCGGCGCGCCTGGCTCGACGCGCGCGTCGCCGGGATGGCAGTGCGCGGTTACCAGCCCCGCGATGCCGACCAAATGGTGTTGCAACAATTGCGCCGCCCCCAGGGTGTACAGAACCGCGTGATTGAAGGTAGCCCCGAGCACCACCCAACGCAGGCGTCGCCGCCGGAGCCGGCCGAGCGGCAACGCGGTGAACATATCGATGCGGATGCATTAACCGCCGGGGAACGCGCCGGGCTGAAGCAGGCACGCGAGATTTTGGACAGCAAGGGCTTGAGCACGGAATTCAGCGCCGCGGCCCTGGCCCAGGTGGAAAAAATTGCCCGCGGCGAACGCTTGTATATCGGCACCGTGGTGGATCATGGCGCAGCCCCTTATCGTTTCGAGACCGGCAAAGACCGCAGCTACTACATTACGCTGCAAACCCAGGGCGGCGAGCAGACCATCTGGGGCAAAGGCCTGCAGCAAGCCGTCGCCGGGGGCTCAATCAAAAAAGGCGACGAAATCGTGCTGCGCAACGCCGGCCAGCGCGAGGTTACCGTCAAAGAAAAAGTGGTCGATGCGACCGGCACCGTGACCGGCCTGCGGGACAAACCTGCGCGCCTGAATGAATGGACCGCGCAACCGCTGGCACGTTATATCGAGCAGACGCGCCAAGCGGCGGCATCCGCGACCCCGGCACACCAACCGGCGGCAGCACCCCCGCCACGAACCCCGCGAGAGCACGACCGTTAAAGGTGGGCGCCCCAAACGATCACGCATGCCCTCGCCCCAGTAACCCATCGCCTCAACGGGACTCCCATGAAAATCGCCATCCTGAACTTCTCCGGCAACGTCGGCAAAACCACCATTGCCCGGCATCTGCTGGCGCCGCGCCTGCCGAAGGCGAGACTGCTATCTGTGGAGTCGGCGAATGCCGATGAAGGCGAAGCCGATGCGCTGAGGGGCACGCAATTCGCGATGCTCCAGCAGGCATTGCAAGTGGATAACGACCTGATCGTCGATATCGGCGCCTCGAACATCGAGGACTTGTTGGCCGGTATGCAAAAATACAAAGGCAGTCATGCCGATTTTGACTACTTCGTGGTGCCCACCGTGGCCGATGCCAAACAGCAACGCGATACCTCGAACACGGTGGAGAAATTGTCAGGTATCGGTGTGGCGCCGGGCCGCATTCGGCTGGTGCTGAACCGTATCGATGCGACGATCCCGGTTGCGGAGCAGTTCTCGCTGTTGGAGCAAGTCCTGTCGGCAAAAGCCTTTTGTGCGTTCAATCCGCTGTGCGCCATCACTGAAAACGAAATCTATCAGCTCGTCAAACATGATTCGCGCTCGCTGCGTGAGCTGGCAGAAGATACCACCGACTTCAAAGGGTTGATCGCGCAGGCGCCGACGCGCCAGGCAAAAGTCGACATCGCGCAAGGCCTGGCCATCAAACGGCTGGCCGACGGGGTGTTACCGGAGCTGGACGCGTGTTTTAAGGCACTGGCCTTGCAATGAGC
>JBJXHB010000118.1:0-4443 GCA_046160725.1 Aquabacterium sp. | reverse complement strand
GACGGCCGCTGGCCGTCAGGCGGAGCGGGGGCTACTGGTCGACCATGGCGTTGCGGGCCTCGATGGCCAGCGCCTTCTGCACGTCGTCCCGGTCGGTGCCGAGCGCGTAGTCGATGTGCAGCAGGCGGCCTTCGAAGGCGAAGGGCGCTGCATAGTCCGGCGTCACCGTCGAGCCATGGTCGGCGCCGATGTCCATGCCAAACACGCTCTGGCGCCACGGCATCAGGGCCATCGGCATCTCGCCGGCCGGCTGTCCGTCGACCAGCAACTGCACCGTGCCGGCATGCTCCTGGGTCTTGGTGAAGCGCATGGCGACGATGCACGGCCCGTCAGGCAGCGGCAGCGCGCTGCGCAGTGTGGTGATGCGGCCAATGCGGTTGTAGGCAAAGCAGGCGCGGTTGTCCTGCACGTACAGGCAGTAGCCGCCGGTGCGGCCCCCACAGGCCACCAGGGCGCCTTGCATCTGCGTCGACGCGCGGTCGAAACGTGCACTGATGCCGAAGGACCGGTTGCGGATGTCGGGCACGGCGAAGCGGTCGATGTGGGGCGTGCCGGGCAGGAAGCGCAGCTTCAAGGCCGGACCGCCCGGACGCGGACGGCGCAGCGCGAACAGCTCGGTGCCGCGGTCGTCCAGCGGCAGCACGTTGTAGCGCCCGGCCTCGGCCCACCAGGTCGAGACCAGTGACTGCAGCTTGTCGGGGCGCTGCTCCGCCAGGTCCTCGAACTCGGCAAAGTCCTGGTCGGTGTTGTAGAGCATCCAGCGGTCGGCGTCGAACGGTTCGCCCGGCTTGTGACGCGTCACGGCCTTCCAGCCATCGGCCCAGATGGCGCGGTGGCCCAACATCTCGTAGTACTGCACCTGCTTGCGGCTGCGGGGCGGGTCGTTGTCGAAGGAGTAGGCGAAGCTCACGCCCTCGACGGGCAGCTGCGGCATGCCCTTGAAGACCTGCGGCGCCTGGATGCCCACGCACTCCAGGATGGTGGGGAAGATGTCGGTCACATGGTGGTACGGCGTGCGCACCTGCCCGGCGGCCTTGATGCGGGCCGGCCAGGAGACGATCAAGGGGTCGCGGATGCCACCCTCATGCGTGTTCTGCTTGTAGAAGCGCAGCGGCGTGTTGCCCACCTGGGCCCAGCCGCGCGGGTAGTTGTTGTAGAGGTTGGGGCCGCCGATCTGGTCGATGCGGCCAATCATGTCGGCCACCGGCTCGCTGAGCCGGTTGAAGTAGGCCAGCTCATTGAGCATGCCGTCGCGTCCGCCCTCCTGGCTGGCGCCGTTGTCCGACAGAAACACGACCAGCGTGTTGTCGAGGCAGTCGATCTCCTGCAGGAAGGCCATCAGGCGGCCGACCTGGTGGTCGGTGTGGTCCAGGAAGCCGGCAAAGGCCTCCTGCATCCGCGCATAGAGCCGCCGCTGGTCATCGCCCAGGGTGTCCCAGGCATCCACGTCGGGGTTGCGGGGCGCCAGCCGGGCATCGGCGGGCACGACGCCAAGGGACTTCTGCCGCGCGAACCACTCGGCGCGCACCACATCCCAGCCCCGGTCGTAGCGGCCGCGGTACTTGTCGATGTAGGCCCGGGGCGCCTGGTGCGGCGAGTGCGTGGCACCGAAGGCCAGGTACATCATGAACGGCCGCCCGGCACCGGTGGAGCGCTGGCCGTTGATCATGCCGATGGCCTGGTCGACCAGGTCCTCCGACAGGTGATAGCCCGCGTGGCTGGGCGGGTTGACCGGCCGGTTGTCGATGGTCAGCTCGGGCGAGAACTGGTCCGTCGCGCCGCCCATGAAGCCGTAGTACCGGTCGAATCCCCGCTGCAGCGGCCAGTGGTCGAAGGGCCCCGCCGGCCCGCAGTCCTCCATGTTGGCCAGGTGCCACTTGCCGAGCGCATAGGTGTTGTAGCCGTTGCTTCGCATCACCTCGGCCAGGGTGGCGGCCTTCGGCGAGATCACGCCGCGGCAGTTGGAGAAGCCGGTGTCGGTGTTGCTGAGGAAGCGCATGCCCACCGAGTGGTGGTTGCGCCCCGTCAGCAGGCAGGCCCGGGTGGGCGAGCACAGGGCGGTGGTGTGGAAGTTGTTGTAGCGCAGGCCGCGTGCCGCCAGGGCGTCGATGTGCGGCGTCTCGATGTCCGAGCCGAAGCAGCCCAGGTGCGCGAAGCCGGTGTCGTCCAGCGCGATGATCAGCACATTCGGCGCACCGGGGGGTGCGGCCGGCGCGTCGGGCCACCAGGGCTGGCTCTCGGCCGCGGTGGTGCCTACACGGCCCTTGAAGTCCTCGCGTCCTGCGCCGGGGTCGGTCATGGTCTGCCTTTGGGTGGATGTTTCTGGGGCGGCCGATTCGGACGGCCGGGTCAGGGTGAAGGATCGGCGCGGCCGACGACCACAGTGTCCAAGGCGCAGCCGCCGCCCAGGCGGGCCGGCAGCGCCATGAACGGATTGATGTCGATGCTGTCCAGGGTGTCGCCGGCATCTGCGGCCAGCTCCGACAGCGCCACCAGGTTGGCTGCCAGGGTGTCCAGGTCGACCGGCTCGCGGCCGCGCGCACCGGCGAGCAGACCGAATCCCCGGGTCGATCGGATCATCTGCATCGCCTGGTCGGTGTTGACGGGTGCCGTATGCAGTGCCACGTCGCCCAGCAGTTCGACGAAGATGCCTCCCAGGCCGAACATCACCATCGGCCCGAAAACCGGGTCGCGGTGCGCGCCGAGGATGCACTCCACGCCGCCGGCCAGCATGGGGGCCACCAGCACGCCGTCGATGCGCGCCTGCGGCGCACTGCGCTGCACCGCCTGCTGCATCGCATCGAATGCCGCCTGTACCGCGGGCCCGTCGCGCAGGCCCAGAGCCACGCCACCGATGTCGGACTTGTGCAGGATGTCGGGCGAGACGACCTTCAGCACCACGGCGCCGCCCAGCCGCTGGGCCGCAGCGGCGGCGTCGGCGGCTGACTGCACCACCTCATGCGGCACGGTCCGGATGCCGGCGGCCGCCAGCAGCGCCAGAGCCTGGGGCTCGGAAAGGTTGCCGGCAGACAGCGGCCGCCGCGGCGGGCCGGCAGGCGGTGCCGTCGGCAGGGTGCGGCCAAAGGACTCCGCAAAACGCACCAGTGCCGCCACGGCCCGCACGGCGTCGGCCGGCTCGCTGTAGACCAGGCAGCCCAGGTCCTGCAGAGTGCGGCGGCGCTCGGCCGACATCAGCGTGCACAACGCATAGACGGTGCCCGGGTAGTCCCGCTGCAGCAGCGCGGCCAGTGACTGCAGCATCGGCCAGGAGCGGTCGGTCAGGCCGGATGCGGAGACGAAACCCACCAGGCTGGCGTAGTGCCCTTGCTCCAGCATCAGCCGCACCGTGCGCTCGATCAGGCCCTGGTCGTTGCTGACCTGGCCGGTGATGTCGACCGGGTTGGCGGCGCCGGCAAACGGCACCCAGCGGCGGATCTCGTCCTGCGCGGCCATCGGCATCGGCCGCACGTCCAGGCCGGCATCGGCGGCCTCGTCGGCCATCAGCACACCGACGCCACCGGAGACGGTAAACAGCCCGGCCGAGCGGTCGCGCGGCAGTCCGGCGACGCAGGCACTGGCGGCAATGTCGAAGAACTCGGTGATGTCCCGCGCCCGGTGGACGCCGTAGGCGCGGAACACTGCGTCGTAGGCGGCGTCGTTGCCCGCGAGCGCCGCCGTGTGGGACGCCGCCGCCTGGGCACCGGCGTCGGTGCGGCCGACCTTGACCAGCACCACCGGCTTGCGGGCCGCATGTGCGGCGGCCAGGGCGCGGCGCAGCTTGCGGCCGTCTCGGCAGCCCTCCATGTAGCCCATGATCACGTGGGTCTGTGGGTCGTGGGCCAGCCACTCCAGGCCATCGGCCAGTTCCAGGTCGGCCTCGTTTCCGGTGGTGATCCACTGCGAGAAGCCGATGTCGCGCTCGCGTGCCAGCGCATAGGCATAGCCGCCAAAGGCGCCGGACTGGCTGACCAGGCCGATGTGACCCGGCCGCACCCGCCCGCCGCCGGGCACCGGGCAGAACGTGGCATACACCGACGACCGCAGGTTCATGTATCCCAGGCAGTTGGGCCCCAGCAGCCGGACGCCGGCGCTGCGTGCGGTCTCCTGCAGGCGGGCCTGGGCCTGTGCGCCGTCGGCGCTGACCTCGGCATAGCCGGAGGTGAACAGCACCACGCCCCGCACGCCCGCCGCGATGGCGTCCTCCAGCGCCGCCTGCACCAGCGGCTGCGGCACCGCGATCACGGCGACATCGACCGGCTGGCCGATGCTGCGCATGTCGGGATAGGACTGCAGGCCCTGTATGCGGCCGGGCCTGGGGTTGACCGGGTAGATCGGCCCGGCAAAGCCGAAGCGCTGGTTGAAGTCGACCGGCACGCCGCCGATCTTGGTCGCGGTGTCAGACGCGCCGATAACGGCGATCGACCGCGGCGCGAAGACCCGAGT
>JBJXHB010000117.1:0-3847 GCA_046160725.1 Aquabacterium sp. | reverse complement strand
GGTCGGACGTCTCCGTGCCGTCCAGCGGCATCGGCATGGACATCGGCATCGAGTCGGCGAAGACGGGTGGCCCGCCAGCGCCGAATCCGAACGGTGAGCCCTCGGCCATCGTGATCAGGCCGCGACGGCCTGCAGCACCGGCACGCGCGTCAGCTCGAAAACCGTACCGCCCTGCGGTGCTGGGCGTGCCTCGATGCGGCAGGGCTCGCGGTAGAACGCGGTGACGCCTTCCATCAGGCCAAGCGCCAGCGAGTCCATGCCGCGTGGCGACTGGTAGTGCAGGGTCATCGCGCCATCGCTGCGGGCCAGCACGTCAAAGCGCGGCAGCATGGCTTGCGGATACAGCTTGCGTACCTCGACATGGATCTCGCCGTCAACCGCGGCCAGGAAGTCGAAGACACCGCGATGCCGCTGGAACATCGGCGGATACAGCTGCGTGAAGCGCCCCAGCAGGTGCTGGCCGAAGGCCCGCACCAGGTCTGGCACCGCAACGCCGCTCAGGCGCGACAGCTCCACCACCATGGCGACCAGCTCGTCGTGCGGGTAATAGCCGACGGCGGTGTAGGCGCCGTCGCGTCCGCCAGGCGCGGCCGCAATGACCTGTTCAGTCAGCTGCGGCGGAAACCGCTCCTCGATCATCTCGATGAACTCGGTGAAGACCATCCCCAGCATGGCTAGCTCCTGACCGCGGCAGGGGCGGTCGTGAGGCATTGTCGGTAGCTGATGTCAAGGCGTCAGACAGAACAGCGCTGCTTTGAGGCTGCAAATCGCGGATCGACCGCAACTCTGTTGAGCGTTGGCGCGGCCGCCGACACTCGTCCTTTGCGGCCCCGTTTGTGGGGTAACCCTGGCCTGCAGGACACCTGCACATGTCCACCAGAACGCGTGGGCGAAGCCGACTCCAGCGGCCCAGGTTGCTGAGTCGCCGCCTCAGGGCGTGTGCATGGCCTGGCCTCGGGCAGGCGCCCGAGGCGCTGCACCCGCCTGCAAGCCCATGATCGTGAGGATCTTCTGGATCACCTGTTGCTGCAGGAAGGCCGAGATGATGGTCAGCTCGCCGGTCGGGCAGTCCCTCACGTCGGACTTGAATTCGCGCTTGGGCAGTTTGGCCCAGCTCAGCCGCACCGTGCGGTGGCGCGCACCGCTTGACGGTGGGCGCGAGCAAGCCGCCGGGCGGCGCAGGTCGGCCGCACCAGGGCCCGGACCAGCCCCAGCCGGTCTCGCCCTTTGTTCAGGGACCGTCCCGGACGATCACCGCATCGACTGCCACGCAGCCCAACCCTCGCGCGGCGACGATCACGGGGTTGATGTCCAGCTGCTGAACCGCAGCGCTGCCGTCAACCATCAAGGCGCCGACCGCCACCGCTGCCGCAGCAAAGACGGCCACGTCCAGCGGCGGCTGGCCGCGCACACCATCCAGCAGCGGCGCGATGCGCAGGCAGCGCAAGGCCAGCTCGACCTGTTTGGCGTTGAACGGCGGCAGCAGCACCTGCGTGTCGGGCATGGCTTCGACATACAGACCGCCGTCGCCCACCAGCACCACCGGCCCGAACACGGGGTCAAGCCGGGCGCCAATCATCAGCTCGCGCAGGCCACGCACGCGCTCGGCCACCAGCAGGCTTTGCAGGGCCACGCCGGCGGCAGCGGCGGCCTGGACGATCTGTTCGCAGGCCAGGGCCACTCCGTCGGCGGTGCACAGGCCCAGCTTCACCAGCCCCAGCTCGCTTTTGTGCGTGACGGCGGTACAGACGCCTTTGACGACCACTTCGCCGCCACCCAGCTCGGCCCAGGCCGCACAAGCCTCGGCGGCGTTGCGGCAGGCGCGGTGGCGAACCACCGGTACGCCGGCTGCCGCCAGCACGGCAAGGCTTTGCAGTTCGTCCAGCAACACGCCCGGCAGGGCCTGGCGCGGCCGCGGTGGCAGCGCCGGTTGGCGGGCTTGCACGGCGGCCAGCAGGTCAGCGTGCGACAACCACTGCCCCAGCGCGCGCACGGCCTCGGCTTCGGTGGGGTACACCGGCAGCCCGTGCTGCTTGAAGGCTGCGGCCACGCTGGCCTGCGGTGCTGCCACCACCACCGGCTTGCCGGTGGTTTGGGCGAAGCGCGCGGTGTCTTGCGCAAACACCGGCACGTCATAGCCGGCACCGGCCACGGCCACGCCGATGAGAAATGCGTCGCCTGCCGGGTCCAGCGCCAGCGGCGGCAGGATGTCGCTGAACAAGCGGCTGTTGCCCAGCAGCGCGGCGGTGATGTCCACCGGGTTCGTCGTCGTCGCAAAGCCCGGCAGGATCTGCCGCAGCTCAGTCTGCGTCGCCTCGGACAGCGGCTGCAGTGGCATGCCGGCGGTGGTGGCGGCATCAGCCGCCAGCACGCAGACCGCGCCCGAGTTGCTGATGGCCACCAGCCGTCGCCCCTGCGGCTTCCAGCCCTGCAGGTACAGCTCGACCGCGTCAACCAGCTCGACCACGCTGTTGACGCGCCAGATGCCGTGTTCGGCCATGAAGGCGTCGACCACCCGGTCTTCGCTGGCCAAGGCGCCGGTGTGCGACAGCGCGGCCTCCTGGCCTGCACGCGAGCGGCCCGACTTCAGGGCCACGATGGGCAGCCCGCGGTCACGCGCCACGGCAGCGGCTTCGGCCAATTGCCGCGCATCGGGAATGCCTTCCAGGTACAGCAACAGCACCTTCAGGCCCGGGTCTTCGGCCACCACGGCGGCCAGCTCGCAGACCGACACGTCGCAGTCGTTGCCGGTGGCATGCGCATGCCGCACGCTGATGCCGCGCGCGCGCAGCAGGCCGTAGGGAATGACGCTCATCGCGCCACTCTGGCTGATGATGCCCACCGGGCCGTCCAGCGGTGCCACCTCGGTGAACATGGGGGACAAGCTCAGCACCGCGCCGCTGCCGAAGTTGGCCAGCCCTTGCGAGTTGGGGCCGACGATGCGCATGCCGTGCGGCCGCGCGTTGGCCACCATCGCGCGTTCCAGCGCCTTGCCCGCGGCGTCAACCTCGCCAAAGCCCGAGGCCATCAACACCGTCAGCGCGGTGCCGGCAGCGGCCAGTTGCGCCACCGCCTCGACCGCCGCTTCGCCCGGCACGGCCACGATGGCCACCTGCGGCGCTTCAGGCAGCGACGCCAGGTCGGGCCAGGTGCGCAGGCCCTGCACTTCGGCGCGCGCCGGGTTGATGGGGTACAGCCGCCCCTGCCAGCCAAAGCGCTGCAGGTAGGCGATGGGCCGGCCGCCGATCTTGTGCGGGTTGTCGGACGCGCCGATCACGGCCACCGACTGCGGCGCCAGCGCGGTGCGAATGGCCTGGCGGGGGTCGCGTTGGGCAGCGGGCGGAGCAGCGGTCATGAAGCGGGGTCCTTGGTGAAGTGGGGCAGCGGCCGGCCGGCGATGGTCTGCACGCGGCCCCGCACCCGGTCGCCCACGGCCAGCGCGGGGTGGGCGTGGGCCATCAGGCGCAGGCCTTCGTCCAGATCGACCAGCACCAGGCCATACGGCACGATGGCGCGGAAAGCGTCGTCCGGCGCGCGGTGCACCAGGGTCAAAGCGCTGACGGTGCCGGTGCCGGCAGCCGCCTTGAACAACGGATCACGAGCGCCGCAGTGGGGGCAGAAGTCGCGCATGAACAGCCACTGCCGGCCGCAGGCGCCGCAACGCTGGTAGACCAAGCGGTTGCCGCCGCGGGTCCAGCAGTCGGTGGCGCTCACAGTGTCTGTCATGCCGATTCCAGCACCAGGCTGGCGTGCGACGACAGCACGCCGCCATCACCATGCATCAAGGTCACGCCGGCCTTCGGCACCTGGCGAGCACCGGCACGGCCGGTCATCTGCAGGTGCGCCT
>JBJXHB010000116.1:0-11224 GCA_046160725.1 Aquabacterium sp. | reverse complement strand
GGTGAATCGATGAATTCTAGCGCCCTGCGTGCCGGACGCCGCCGCGATGGTGGGTGCTGACGGGATCGAACCGCCGACCTACGCCTTGTAAGGGCGCCGCTCTGCCAGCTGAGCTAAGCACCCCCGGGTCCGCCGGCGCCGCGCGGCGCCGTACGGTGACTGTCAGTTCAGAAAGTCCTTCAGGCCCTTGCCGGCGCGGAACTTCGGCACCTTGGCGGCCTTGATCTTGATCGCCGCGCCGGTGCGCGGATTGCGCCCGGTGCGCGCGGCGCGCTTGCTGACGGTAAAGGTGCCGAAGCCGACGATCGAGACGCTGCCGCTCTTCTTCAAGGTGGTCTTGACGCCACCAATCATGGCCTCCAGGGCGCGGGTCGCCGCCGCCTTGGACAGGTCGGCCTGTTTGGCGATGTGCTCGATCAGATCGGCCTTGTTCACGTGGTGTCCCCTCTCTCTTGGATGTCGGCGATGTGTGTTGGAGATGACGAGGGCTGCCGGTGCCCGTGGTGCGTGCGATTACAGCGGTGCCGCGTCCTGGGTGTCAAGCGCGGGGAGGGGATTTTATGCACCGTCCCCCAAGGGCATGGGAGCGCACTATCCCGCAGGTGGGGTCGGGCGCATCACCAGCGCCACGCCCACGGCCGCCAGCGCCATGCCCGCCACCACCGTCGGCGTCAATGCCTCGCCGAAGAGTGCCCAGGCCATCAAGGCGGTACCCGGCGGCACCAGGTACATCAGGCTCGCCACCTGGGTGGCCGCACCGCGCTGGATCAGCAGGATCAGCAGTGAACTGCCGCCGAGTGTCAGCACCAGCACCGACCAGGCCATGGCACCGATGAGCTGCGGATGCCAATGCAGCTGGTCGGTCTCGAGCAGTGCCAGCGGCCATGTCACGACAAAGGCCGCGGCCAGCTGGATCAGGTTGGCGGCACGCGGATCACCTGGCCGGACGAAGCGCTTCTGGTACAGCGATCCGGCGGTGATCGACACCAGGGCCAGCGCGCACAGCGCCAGGTTGACGGGCGTCATGCCATCGCCTTGCAGACGGCGCCACACCACCAGCGCCACGCCGACGAAGCCGGCCGCCAGCCCCAGCCATTGCAGGGGCATCGGACGCAGGCCTTCGTTGACACGCAGCCACAACGCCGTCAACAGCGGTTGCAGGCCCACCACCAAGGCCACCGCACCGGCCGGGGCGCCCAGGCGCACCGCGGCCCAGACACCCCCCAGGTAGCCGGCATGCAGCAGCAGGCCGCCCATGGCCAGGTGGGCCCACTGGTCGCGCGGCGGCAGCGGCACCTGCGCCAGGCGCAGCCAGACCATGAATGCCACCACCGACAAGGCATACCGCCAGGCCAGAAAGGTCATCGGCGGCGCATGCGGCATGCCGTATCGCGCCACGATGAAGCCGGTGCTCCAGATCATCACGAAGACCCAGGGCATGGCAGCCAGCCACAGCCGGCTGCGGCCGGCGGCATCCATGGTGGACGACAAACTAACGCGCCTTGGCGCGGATTTCCGGCAGCGCGCGTCGCAGGTAATAGATCATCGACCAGACCGTCAGCACGGCGGCTCCATACAGCAGCACGGTGCCCCAGATCCGCGTATCGATGACACCGAACAGCGCCCCGTTGTACAGCAGGAAGGGGATCGCCACCATCTGCGACACGGTTTTCAGCTTGCCCAGCATGTGCACCGCCACGCTGCGTGAGGCGCCGATCTGGGCCATCCATTCGCGCAGTGCCGAGATCGCGATCTCCCGACCGATGATGACCAGGGCCACGCCGGCGCTTACGCGGTCCAGCTGCACCAGCACCAGCAGGGATGCGCAGATCAGGAACTTGTCGGCCACCGGGTCCAGGAAGGCACCGAAGGACGACATCTGGTTCAGCTTGCGGGCCAGCCAGCCGTCCAGCCAATCCGTGAGCGCGACCACGACAAACAACACCGTCGCCACCAGGTTGCGCGTCTCGGCCTGCATCGGCAGATAGAAGATGCCGACGATCAGCGGGATCGCGACGATGCGAGCCCAGGTCAGGATGGTCGGCACCGTCAGGAACATGGGGGGATTGTGCCGTGCGCGGATGGGTTGCCAGAGAGCATCGGCCCGGCACGGGCAGGTGTTCAGTCGTCCAGGCTGCGCGGCTTGAAGCGGCGTGCGTCGTCGAACAGGAACGATTCGGTAAACCGCCAGGGCCGCGGCAGCCGCGACACGTCGCCGTAGGGCGCTGCCCGGTGGACCGCGTCGATGGCCAGCTGGACCGTGTCCTGCGCCTGGCTGGGTCGGCGCAGGACCTGGATGCGCCGCACGCTGCCATCGCCGTTCAGCTCGACCTCCAGCACCGGTATCGCCAGCAAGGGCTCCGGCGCAGGCGTCAGGTAGCTGGTGGTCGGCGACGCCGCCACCATTCGTTGCGCCGCCAGGCGCTTGAAGCTGGCCCAGTCCCGGCTGCCGGCGGGCGTCGGCAGCACCGGTCGGCCACCGGCAACGCCGACCTGTGCCGGCGCCTGGGCCGGCGTGGGCGCCGCCGTTGATGGCACAGGCGCGGCAGCCGGCGCCGGTCGGTTGCTGCAGCCCGCCAGTGCCAGCACACCACACAGCCCAATGACGCGTTGCCAGCGCCCAGGTCGCGGCCGCGGCGCCGGGGCCGCACAGCCGGCACGGGAGACTTCAATGCAGGGCACGATGGATCTCCTCCGCCAGTTGGCGAGAAATGCCGTCCACGCCGGCCAGGTCCTCGATGCTGGCCGCGGCCACGCCGCGCAGCCCACCGAAGCGTTGCAACAAGCGTGACCGTTTGCGCGGCCCCACGCCCGGGATGTCCTCCAGCTTGCTGCCACCGGTGCGCACCCGCGCGCGGCGTGCGCGCATGCCGGTGATGGCAAACCGGTGGGCCTCGTCGCGGATCTGCGCCACCAGCATCAGCGCCGCGCTGTCGGCCGGCAGCGCGAGCTTGGCGCGGCCGTCGGCAAACAGCAACTCTTCCAGGCCGACCTTGCGGCCTTCGCCCTTCTCGACGCCGACGATCAGGCCCAGGTCGAGACCCAGCTCGTTGAAAACCTCGGCCGCCACCGCGACCTGACCACGCCCGCCGTCCACCAGCACCAGGTCGGGCATGCGGGCCGATGCCTCGGCCATGCGGGCATAGCGGCGCGTCAGCACCTGGCGCATGGCGGCATAGTCGTCGCCCGGGGTGATGCCGTCGATGTTGAAACGGCGGTAGTCGGCATTGCGCATGCCGTGGTTCTGGTAGACGACACAGGAGGCCTGCGTGGCCTCGCCGGCGGTGTGGCTGATGTCGAAGCACTCGATGCGCAGCGTCGCCGGGTCGGCGCTGGAGAGGTCCAGCGCATCGGCCAGGGCGCGGGTGCGCGCCTGCTGCGAGCCCTCCTCCGCCAGCAACCGGGCCAGGGCCAGGTCGGCGCCTTGCTGCGCCATCTCCAGCCACAGGCGCCGTTGCTCGCGCGGGTTGTGCTGGGCGGTCACGGCCACACCGCTACCAACGGCCAGGGCGTCCAGCAAGCCTTGCGCTACGGCATGGCTGGTCACCAGTGCCGGCGGCGGGGTGGACGTCAGGTAGTGCTGCGCAATGAAGGCCTCCAGCACCTGGGTGGCGGCATCCGGTGCATCGGGCTCGGCCGCCGCCAGCGCCACCGCATCATCGACATGGGCCGGAAAGTGGGCCCGGTCCCCCAGGTGCCGTCCGCCGCGGACCACGCCCAGATTGACGCAGGCGCGGCCGCCCTGCACCGCCACGGCCAGGATATCGACATCCCGCTCGCGCGACGACAGGCTGCTTCGCTCGACCGACTGTTGGTGCAGCACCCGCGACAACGCCGCGATCTGGTCGCGCACCTGTGCCGCCTGCTCGAAATGCATCACTTCGCTGAAGGCCATCATGCGCTGCTGCAGGCCGTCCAGCACCTGGTCGGCATCGCCCAGCAGGAAGCGCGCCGCGTCCTCGACGTCGCGGGCATAGTCGTCGGCCGTCACCAGCCCGACGCAGGGCGCGCTGCAACGGTGGATCTGGTGCAGCAGGCAGGGCCGCGAGCGGTTGGCAAACACGGTGTCCTCGCAGGTGCGCAGGCGGAACACCTTCTGCAGCAGGAGGATCGTTTCCTTGACTGCCCAGGCACCCGGGTAGGGGCCGAAGTAGCGGTGCTTGCGGTCCACCGCCCCCCGGTAATAGGCCACCCGCGGCCAGGCATGCGACACCAGCTTGAGATAGGGGTAGCTCTTGTCGTCGCGGAACAGGATGTTGAAGCGCGGCGCCTGGGTCTTGATGAGGTTGTTCTCAAGCAGCAGGGCCTCGGCCTCGCTGCGCACCACCGTGGTCTCCAGGCGCGCAATGCGGCCGATCATGTGGCCGATGCGGGTGCCGCCATGGTCCTTCTGGAAGTAGCTGGACACTCGCTTGCGCAGGCTGCGCGCCTTGCCCACGTAGAGCAGCTGCCCGGCTGCGTCGTAGTAGCGGTAGACGCCGGGCAGCGTCGGCAGCGCGGCCACCTCGGCCAGCAGGCGGGCGCGGGGGTCGGGCGGGGCTGTGGGCGGGTCGCTGGCGCTGGTCATCGGCGGCGGATTCTTGCACTGGGGTCGCTTCGATAATCCCGCCATGCGCTGGGACATCTTCTGTCGGGTGATCGACAACCATGGCGACCTCGGCGTGTGCTGGCGCCTGGCGGCCGACCTGGCCTTGCGCGGCCAGGCGGTGCGGCTCTGGGTGGACGAGCCCGCGGCGCTTTCCTGGATGGCCCCTGAGCCACGTCCGGCTGGCATCGACCTGTGGCCTTGGACCGGCGACCCAGAGGACCCACCGGCACCCGCGGACATCGTCATCGAGGCCTTCGGTTGCGACCCGCCAGCGGCCTTTGTCGCGGCCATGGCGCGGTGCCGGCCGGCGCCGCTGTGGATCAACCTGGAGTACCTGAGCGCCGAGGCCTATGTCGAGCGCAGCCACGGCCTGCCCTCGCCCCAGAGCAACGGCCCGGGCGCGGGGTTGACCAAGTGGTTTTTCTATCCCGGCTTCACCGTCCGCACCGGCGGGCTGCTGCAGGAGCCGCAACTCTCGGGTGCAGGCACGCGGCAAGACGGGGATGCCTGGCTGGCCGGGCAAGGCTGGGCTCGCCGTGCAGGGGAACAGGTGGCGCTGCTGTTCGGCTACCCCGACGCCCCGCTGCCGCTGCTGCTGGCCGGGCTGGCCAGCCAACCGACGCTGCTGCTGGCAGCCCCCGGCGCGCTGCGGGACCATCTGCATGCGCTGCCGCATCCCACGAGGCTGCGGATCGTGGACCTGCCGTGGCTGAGCCAGACCGCCTTTGACCAGCTGCTGCGCGCCACCGACCTGAACCTGGTGCGGGGCGAGGACTCCTTCGTCCGCGCCCAGTGGGCCGGCCGGCCCATGCTGTGGCAGATCTACCCGCAACACGACGGCGCGCACGGCCCCAAGCTGGAGGCCTGGCTGGACCTGATGACGCGCCGTTGGCCGCCCGGCGCGCAGGCGTCGCACCGGGCCTGGCAGCGTGCCTGGAACGCCCTGTCGGCCCCGCCGGGCCACCCGCCGATGCCAGTGGACCTGTGGGCCGCCGCCGCGCAGTGGCACGGCCATGCCGCCGCCTGGTCCCGGCAGCTGGCCGAGCCCACCGATCTGGTGACCCGGCTGCTGGCGTTCTGCGCACAGCGCCTGCAGGGCGATGGTTCCGCGCACCTGTAGCCGCAGCCCGACGGGCTAGAATCGCGGGCTTTGCTGCCGTCCGGCTGCGCGTCCTGCGCGGTGGTCGGCGCCAACCCCAGACGGCCTGCCATGCGGGCCGCGGCGTCCGCCGGCCCGATGCGGCCCGGCGCCCCACCCCGGAACCACGCTATGAAACTCGCCCAGGAAATCCGCGCCGGCAACGTCATCATGCAGGGCAAGGACCCGATGGTCGTGCTCAAGACCGAATACAGCCGTGGCGGCCGCGGTGCCGCCACCGTGCGCATGAAGATGAAGAACCTGCTCAACAACGCAGGTGCTGAGCTGGTCTTCAAGGCCGACGACAAGATGGACCAGATCGTCCTCGACAAGAAGGACTGCACCTACACCTACTTCGCCGACCCGATGTACGTGTTCATGGACGCCGAGTACAACCAGTTCGAGGTCGAGGCCGAGAACATGGGCGACGCCATCCAGTACCTGGAAGACAACATGTCGGTCGAGGTCGTTTTCTACGACGGCAAGGCCATCTCCGTGGAACTGCCCACCACCGTGGTGCGCGAGATCACCACCGAGCCGGCCGTCAAGGGCGACACGTCGGGCAAAGTGATGAAGCCGGCACGCACCGCCACCGGCCTGGAGATCCCGGTGCCGGTGTTCGTCGAGAGCGGCGACCGCATCGAGATCGACACCCGCACGCACGAGTACCGCAAGCGGGTTTGACAACCCGGCTGCGGCCGGAAAACGCAGGGCGCCCTTGGGCGCCCTTTTCGTTACGCAAGCCGCCCTGTTCGGCGCGCAGGGCGCTCAATTCGTTTCGCACGGCGCCCTGTTCGCTTTCCGGGCCGCCGCGGCCCGCCGCCGGCCCCGGCCCGGAATAATCAGGTCATGACTTTCGATTTCGACAACGCTGTCCAGGCGCCGTTTCGCATGCAGCCTGGCCTGCGCAAGCTGGCCAGCGGCGCGCTCCACCTGGCGCCCTCAGCCCCAGGGTCGCGCCACATGCGCGAGAAGCTCGCCGTGCTGTCGGCCCACTGGCCCAAGGCGCTGCGTTGCGAGCCGGACTTCGACCCGTTGCCGGCCCTGCAGCGGCTGGCGGCGGTGGCCGCCCGTGAGCATCCGGGGCACTTCGGGTGGGACGGCCACCAGGCCACGGCTCTGGGCGTGTCCGTTCGCGACGGCCATATCGTCGAGCGGGGCGCCGGCGTATTCGGCCATGGCGACGAGGTGCCGCGATGCCTGGACGGCCTGCCATCCGACTGGCGCCTGGCCGGCCTGCTCAGCCTGGCCTTCCAGGATGACTTTGCCATCGTCGACGGTGCGCAGGCGCGGGTGCCCTGGATGGCCGTGGCCCTGCCGTCGCACTGGGCGCCGGAGCGCAAGCAGGGCGTGCACTTCACCGAGCTGCACGCGCCCGTGGCCGATGGCGGCGCGTTGCGGACTGCGGGCCGCCATCTGCTGGCCCTGGTCAGCGGGCAGGATGCGTACGAGCGCTTTGTCTGGACCATCACGGCACACCCGCGGCTGAACGCGCACCCGGACCATGTCGACCCCGCAGGATGGCCGGCCGGCGCTGATGCAGTTGCCATCGGTGCCGCCGCCTGGTTCCGCACCGAGCGGCAGTCCTTCCTGCCCCTGGCGGACCGGCGCGAGGCGGTGTTCACCATCCGCGTGCAGACCCAGCCGCTGGCCGCCGCCGCCGTGCCGCCCGACCGCGCCGCGCGGCTGCACGACGCAGTGTCAACCATGAGCGAAGCGGTGCTGGCCTATCGCAACCTGGCCGGCGTTCGCGAACCGCTCTTGCAATGGCTGGCGCAGCAGGCGTCGGCCGAAACGCAGCCGCCGGCATGAAGACCCGCCCCATCGAGCCGGCCGACATCCGGTTCGATCCGGGCCAGCCACCGGCCGCCACGCGCTACGGCGACATCTACCACGCGCGGGCCGGCGCGCTGGCCCAGGCGCAGCATGTCTTCCTGCAGGGCAACGGCCTGCCCGGCCGCTGGGCGGGGCGGCAGCGCTTCACCATCCTGGAGACCGGACTCGGCCTCGGCGGCAACTTCCTGGCGACGCTGCAGGCCTGGCGGGACGACCCGCAACGGCCGCGACACCTGCACTACATCGGCATCGAGCAGCATCCGCCGGGGCGCCAGGACCTGTTGCGGGCATGGGGCGGCGATGCCGTTGAGGCGGAGTGCCGGGGCCTAGCCATGGCGCTGGCCGACCAATGGCCGCCGCTGACACCCAACCTGCATGTGCTGCCGTTCGAGAACGGCCAGGTCGAGCTGCTGCTGGCCCTGGGCGATGCCGCGGCCTGGCTGCGCGAGCTGGTGGCCGAGGTGGACGCGTTCTATCTCGATGGCTTCGCGCCCGACCGCAACCCGGCGATGTGGGCCGACGATGTGTTCCGCGGCATCAGCCGCCTGGCCGTGCCCGGCGCGACGGTGGCCACCTGGAGTGCGGCGCGCGTCATGCGCGATGGGCTGGCAGGCCAGGGCTTTGTGGTCGAGCGACGTCCGGGCTTTGCCGACAAGCGCGACATGACCGTCGCGCGGTTCGAGCCGCGCTTCCAGCCACAGCGCGCACCGGCCCGGCGGGCGGCCCGTCCACTGGCGCGCGAGGCCATCATCATCGGCGGCGGCCTGGCCGGTGCCACCACCGCATGGGCTCTGCAAGCGCAGGGACTAGCCTGCACCGTGCTCGACGCCGCGCCCCATCCCGCGGCCGGCGCATCGGGCATCACGGGCGGCATCTACCGCGCCGCGGTGCACAGGGGCGACAACCCGCATGCCCGCTTCAACCGCGGCGCGGCACTGTGGGCCGCGACCTGCCATGCCCGATGGTCTGCCCAGGGCGGCATCGACGGCCAGCACAGGGGGCTGCTGCACCCGACCGAGGATGCCGAGGCGATGCGTCAACTGCTGCCGGCATTGGGCTTGCCGGCAACCTTTGCCCAGGTCCTAACAGCACCCGAAGCGTCAGCGCTCGCCGGCGTGCCCCTGGGCCAACCCGCCTGGCTGCAGCACCGCGCAGGCTGGATCGACGCCGCCGCCCTGGTGCACTGGTTGCTGGCCTACAGCGGCGCGCGCTGGTCGGGCAACAGCCCGGTTGCGCGGGTGGCCGCCGGTGGTGCCGGCTGGCAGGCCTGGGGCGCACGGGGCCAGCTGCTGGCCGAGGCACCGGTCCTGGTGCTGGCCCATGCCGGCGCGGCCGCGGCCTGGGTGCCCGGTACCCAGGGGCTGATGCAGCAGCGGCGCGGGCAGCTCAGCATCGTCACGCCCACTGGGCAAACGGTGCCGCGGCTGCCCATGGCCGGGGCCGGCCATGCGTTGACGCTGCCCGACGGGCGGGTGCTGTGCGGCTCGACCTCGCACCCGGACGACACGCAGGCTCAACCGCGTGACGACGACGACCGGGCCAACTTGCAGACGCTGTCCCGTCTGACCGGTGATGCAACATGGTCGGCGATAGAGCCGGCGGACTGCGCGGCCTTCGTGGGCTGGCGCAGCGCCCTGCCCGACCGGCTGCCGATGGTGGGGCCGGTGCCGATGCATCCAGGGGACTGGCCGGCCGGCGCGCGGGCCCACCCGGTGCGGCTGGTGCCGCGCCAGCCCGGGCTCTTCGTGCTGGCCGGCCTGGGCTCACGCGGCCTGACCTGGGCGCCCCTGGCCGCGCACAGCCTGGCCGCCGCCATCGTCGGCGCGCCGCAGCCGCTGGAGGCCGACCTGCTGGACGCCATCGACCCAGCGCGATTCATCAGTCGCCGCGCGGCGCGCGGCGGGGCCTGAAGGGGCCGACTCAGTCGAAGCGGATGGTCCGCACACCTTGATCCGTGCCCAGCAGGCAGACCTGGGCTCGGTGGCGGGCAAACACGCCGACAGTGACGACGCCGGGCCACTGGTTGACCTCGATCTCGAAGCCGGCCGGATCGGTGATCGACAAGCCCGTCACATCCAGCAGCGGATGCCCGTTGTCGGTCGTGACGCCGGCACGGACCTGCGCCAGGCCCCCAAGCGCCGCAAAACGCCGCACCAGCTGCGGCACCGCCATGGCGATGATCTCGACCGGCAAAGGAAAGCGCCCCAGCACCGGCACCCACTTGGACGCATCGGCGATGCAGACGAAACGGTCGGCCAGGTCGGCGACGATCTTCTCGCGCGTCAGGGCTGCGCCGCCGCCCTTGATCATGTGACCCCTTGGATCGATCTCGTCCGCGCCGTCGATGTAGACCGGCAGCCGCTCCACCGCGCCGGCCTCCAGCACCCGGATGCCCCGGGCGGCCAGGCGCTCCGTGCTGCGCACCGAACTGGACACCGCGCCGGCCACCACCAGGCCCGAGGCTGCCAGGGCGTCGATGAACCGGTCCACCGTCGACCCGGTGCCGACGCCGACGATGGCACCGGGCACGACGTGGGCCAGGGCCGCCTGGGCCACCAGGGTCTTCAGTTCGTCAGCGTTCATGGTTAGGGCTGGGCCGGAGGCTTTGGGACAATCGCGCGATGCGCTCCATTGTCCCGTATGCCCTCGCCCGCCCTTTCCTGTTCGGTCTCGACCCGGAGCGTGCGCACGACCTGACGCTGGACGCCATCGCGCTGGCCCAGTGCACACCGGCAGCGCTGCTGTGGACCCAGCCGCAGGTCCGCGACCCGGTGGACGTGGCCGGGCTGCGCTTTCCCAACCGCATCGGGCTGGCGGCCGGCCTGGACAAGAACGGTCGCTGCATCGATGGCCTGGGTGCGATGGGTTTCGGCTTCATCGAGGTCGGCACCGTGACGCCGCTGGCGCAGCCGGGCAACCCGAAGCCGCGCATGTTCCGGATGCCGCGCGCCGAGGCGCTGATCAACCGCATGGGCTTCAACAACGACGGCCTGGCGGCGTTCGTGGCCAACGTGCGGCGGTCACGCCGCTTCCGCGCCGGTGGCGGCGTGCTCGGCCTGAACATCGGCAAGAACGCGGCGACGCCGATCGAGAAGGCCGCCGACGACTACCTCGCGGCGCTGGACGGCGTCTACCCGCATGCCGACTACGTGACGGTCAACATCTCCAGCCCCAACACCAAGAACCTTCGCGCGCTGCAGGCCGACGACGCGCTGGACGCCCTGCTCGGCGCGTTGCGCGACCGCTGCGGCACGCTGGCCCAGCTGCACGGGCGCCGCGTGCCGATGTTCCTGAAGATCGCGCCCGACCTGGACGTCGAGCAGATCGCCGCCATCGCCCAGGCCCTGCGCCGACATGCCATCGACGGCGTGATCGCCACCAACACCACGCTGTCGCGCACCGCCGTGCAGGGGCTGCCCCATGCCGACGAGGCCGGCGGGCTGTCCGGTGCGCCGGTGCGCGAGGCGTCGAATGCGGTCATCCGCACGCTGCGCGCAGCGCTGGGGCCGGGCTTCCCGATCATCGGCGTGGGCGGCGTGATGTCGGCCGCCGACGCCGTCGCCAAGCGCGACGCCGGCGCCGACCTGGTGCTGATCTACACCGGCCTGTTCTATGCCGGCCCCGCCCTGGTCCCCGCCTGCGCGCGGGCGCTGCGCGGGCCA
>JBJXHB010000115.1:0-6638 GCA_046160725.1 Aquabacterium sp. | reverse complement strand
TGATCATGATCGTGTAGATGCCTTCGGGGCGCACCGAAAGCCAGCCGATCAGCGTCGCGCAGACGACGGCGATCGCCAGCGCGAACAGCACCGCCACCCACCACGGCCAGCCCAGGCTGGTGGCCTGGCCTGCAGCGCCGCTGGTGCCGAGGATGGACACCGCATAGCCGGCCACGCCACCCACGGTGAGCTGGGCCAGCGAGATCATGCCGCCGTAGCCGCCCAGGAAGGTCAGCGACAGCGCGATCAGGCCCAGCGCCAGGGCCTGGCCGGCGACCTGGAAGGTGAAGAACGGTGTGGCAAAGAACGGGAACAGCAGGACAAACAGGCCAACGAAGACATGGCGCGCCGACAGCTGGCGCCACAGGTACTTCAGCCAACGCGGCGCGTCGCTCTGCGCATAGGGGTCGGGCGCGACAGCGACCGGTGCGGTGGCGGCAGGCAGGCGCGGCCGCACGGCACCGGCACCGGTGTTCATGGCGCGGCGCCAGTAAGCTGCGCTCACTGGTCAAACCTCCGTGCTGCGCACTCCGGTATGAGCGCTTGGGAGCGGCCCGGCGCGCTCATGTCGCCCGCCCCAGGATGCCGCGCGGCCGGAAGGCCAGCACCAGGATCAGGATCACGAAGGTGAACACGACGCTGTAGGGCGGCGCATAGGCCAGACCGTAGGTCTCGGCCAGGCCCAGGATGGCCGCGCCGATGGCCGCGCCGACGACGCTGCCCATGCCACCGACGATGACCACGATCAGCGACGACAGCAGCAGCCGTGTGTCCTCGCCCGGCACCATCGACAACTCGACCGCGCCGATCACGCCACCGAAACCGGCCAACCCGGCGCCCAGCATGAAGGTGAAGGCAAAGACCATGTTCACGTTGACGCCGGCGGCGGCCAGCATCTGGCGGTCATCGACGCCGGCGCGGATCATGGCGCCGACGGCGGTGCGGCTGAGCAGCCACCACAGGAACAGGCCGATCACGATGCCGAAACCCAGCAGGCTGAGCCGGTAGGCGGAGTAGGCGCGGATGATGGGTATGTCGCGGATCGGTCCCTGCAACCATTGCGGCGCCTCCATCTGGTGCACCTGGCCGGTGAAGACCCACAGCAGGAGGTCGGCGATGATGATCGACAGCGCGATCGTGACCATGGTCTGGCGCAGTTCCTCGCCCTGCATATGGCGCAGGAACACGACCTGGATCACCAGGCCGGCTACGGCCGCCGCCGCAAAGCCGCCGGCGATGGCCAGCAGCCACCAGCCGGTCTGCTCGGCCAAGATAAAGCCGATATAGCCGCCCAGCAGATACAACGAGCCATGCGCCAGGTTCACATTGCGCATCAGGCCGAACACCAGCGTGAAGCCACTGGCCACGATGAAGTACAGCGACGCCAGCGTCAGGCCGTTGAGCAGCGTCAGCAGGTACAGGCGCGCGTTGTCGGCCAGGGCCCAGATGCTGAACAGCGCGATCGGGCCGCCCAGCAGCAGCCACCACCACAGCGCGGCGCGCGACTTCATGCGCGGTGCTCCTGCCAGAACGCGGCGCAGGGTGTCATGCCGCGCGCTCCCAGGCCCGGGCGCCGGACAGCGGCGGCGTCTTGGCAAACACGCCGTCCTTCATCACCGCCAGGATGCGCTTGGGGTCGCGCAGGATGGACAGCTGGGCCAGCGGGTCGCCGTCGACCAGCAGCAGGTCGGCCAGATAGCCCTCTTTGACCTCGCCCAGCTCATGGGGCCGCATCATGATCTGGCCGCCAAATTTGGTGGCCGAGCGGACCGCCTCCTGCGGCGTGAAGCCCAGGTGCTTGACGAAGATCTCCAGGTCGCGCGCGTTCTGCAGGTGCTTGTTGAAGGCGAAGCCATAGTCGCCACCCGGCAGCACGCGCACGCCGCGGCGGTGCATGGCCTTGAGCGACTCCACCGCCGCGCCCCACTCGTCCTCGTAGCCCCAGGACACCGCCATCTCATGGGTCACGCCCCAGGGCTCGGCTTCCCACAGCAGCGCCCACAGGATGCTGATGCCCGGCGCCACGAAGATGCGGTCGCGCGCGGCCTCCAGCATGTCCAGCGTCTTCTCGTCGGTGTAGCTGGCGTGGTAGATCAGGTCGATGCCATGGCGCAATGCCTGCTGGACACTGGCCGCCGAGCGGGCATGGGCGATACCGCGCTTGCCGCGCATGCGCACCTCCTCCATGGCTACCGCCACCTCGGCATCGGTCCTCCAGCTGGTATGCGATCCGGCACCGGGTACGAAGTTGTCGCCCGACAGGTTGAGCTTGATCGAGTCGACGCCGTACTTCAGGTACTGGCGCACATGGCGCCGCATGTCCTCCGCGCCATAGACCACCACCCCGAAGCTGTAGTCCGGGAAAGGCAGGTGCGGCGGCAGCTCGTCGCCCAGGCCGCCGGGCACGGTGATCTCCTGGCACGCCGCCAGGTAGCGCGGCCCGGGGATCTGGCCGCTGTTGATGGCGTTGCGCGTCACCACGTCCAGACGCGGCTTGGCGCAGGCCGCGCCGACGCAGGACGTGAAGCCGGCCTCAAGGTACTGGCGCGCCACCTTGGCGCACCACAGCACATGCTCCTCCAGCGGCATGACCTGGATGTCGCCCAGCGTGGCTGCGTCGTTCCAGCTGAAATGGGTATGGGCCTCGCACATGCCGGGCATCCGCGTGGCGCCGGCGCCGTCGATGACCAGGGCGTCGCCGGCCGGCATGGCCGCCGTGCTGCGGCCGACCTGCACGATGCGGTTGCCGCGCACCCGCACGCTGCCGGCAGAGGGATGGCCCTCGCCGCTGCCGTCGAGGATGCGGACATTGGTGAACAGGGTTTCGCTCATCGTCGGGCTCCGCGTCGGCTTCAGGCGGCCCAGCGATGGGTCCGTGCGGACCGCACCGGTGGCGCGCGATGGAACTCGCCGTCCTTCATCACCGCCAGGATGCGCTCCTTGTGCTGCAGCACAGTGATGTCGGCCAGCGGGTCGCCGTCGATCAGCAGGATGTCGGCCAGGTAGCCCTCGCGGATGTAGCCCAGCTGCTTGCCCATCTTCATCATCGGCCCGCCCCAGGCGGTGGCCGACAACAGCGCCTCCATGGTGCTCATGCCGATGTGCTTGACGAAGTACTCCAGGTCCCGGGCGTTGGTGCCGTGCGGCGTCCAGGCGAAGCCGTAGTCGCCGCCGGGCAGGATGCGCACCCCGCGGCGGCGCAGGCCCTTCATCGACTCGATGGCCGCCTCCAGCTCCTGGGGATAGCCCATCTTCGTGACCACGTCCCGGGTCAGGCCCCAGCGCTCGGCATGGAACGAGGTGTTGATCAGCCAGGCCAGGCCAGGGGCGACGAAGTGGTTGAGCTTCGCGGCCTCCAGCATGTCCAGCGCCTCTTCGTCGCAGAAGCTGGCGTGGTAGATGACCTCGATGCCCTGGCGCACGCATTCCTTGACCGACCAGGTCGAGCGCGCATGTGCGGCCACCCGCTTGCCCCAGGCCTTGGCCTCCTGCACGCAAGTGGTGATCTCCTCGGGCGTGAACTGGCTCATCGCGCCCGGCATGCCGGTGATGGACTCGCCAGACAGGTTGATCTTCAAGGTGTCCACGCCGTACTTGGTAAACATGCGCACGCAGCGGCGCATCTCCTCGGCGCCCGACACCACCGCACCGAATGCGAACTCCGGCTGCGGCAGGTGCGGCATCGTGGTGTCGCCGAGCCCACCCGGCACGGTGATCTCCTGGCTGGCGGCCAGGTAGCGTGGGCCGACGATGGTGCCGTTGTTGATGGCATTGCGGATCACCACGTCCAGCCGCGGCTTGGCTGCGGCGGCGCCGACGCAGCTGGTCCAGCCCATGTCCAGATAGCGCTTGGCGACCTCGGCGCACCACAGAATGTGCTCCTCCGGCGGCATGCGCTGGATGGCATCCAGGCTGGGCTGGTCGTTCCAGGAGAAATGGGTATGCGCCTCCACCATGCCCGGCATCAGGAAGGCGCCGGCGCCGTCGATGGTCTGGACACCGCCGATGGGCGCCGACCGCCCGCCGCTGCCCGACCGTGCCACCCGCGCAATGCGATTGCCCTGCACCAGCACCTCGCCGCTGAACGGCGTCTCGCCGCCGCCGTCGAAGACGCGAACATTGGTAAACAGCACATCGGCCATGGGTCTGGTTCCTTGCGGCGCGTTCAGCGCACCCGCTCGATGAAGTCGCGCAGCAGCCGCTGGCTTTCCAGCGGGCGCTCCAGCGTCGGCCAGTGCCCGCAGCGCGACAACACCTCGACACGGGCATCGGGCAGCCGCTGCGCCAGCTCCCGCGCCCGCGACAGCGGGGTCACCACATCCTCGTCGCCGTTGACCACCAGCACCGGGCAGCGCACCAGTTCCAGCCGGGCCGCACGGGCCTCGGCCAGGGCCAGGCAGTTGCGGGCAAAACCATCGGCGTCCTGCGCCGCGATGCTGTCCCGCACATAGGCCACGCTCACCGGCTGGCCCTGGCGGCTGCTGACCGACAGGGCAGCTTCCGATATGCCCTCGGCAATGTCGAACAGCCCCTGCTCGCGCGCGGCGGCGGCGCGCTGGCGCATGGCGTCGCGCTGGGCCGGCACCGGCTCGGCCATGGCGCCGAACAGGCTGAGGCTGCGCACCCGCTGCGGCGCCGCAGCGGCGACGTGGGCTGCGATGATGGTGCCGAAGGAATGCCCGACCAGGTGGGCGCGCTGCGCACCGACCGCGTCGCACACCTTGAGCACCGCCTCGGCATGGCTCTCGGCGCTGAGCGTGCCCGAGAGCGCATAGGCCTTCGATGACCGCCCGGCGCCCGGCAGTTCGGGCCGGATGCAGCGCCAGCGCTGCAGCGCCGGCAGCAACGGCGTCCAGGCGTTCATGGTACCGCCCAGGCCGTGGATGAACACCACGGCGTCGCCTTCGCCGCGCACATCCACGGCCATGCGGTCGACCCAGACGATGGCCATGTCAGCCGGCCTCGAAGCGGTTCTCGATGGCGCCGATGCCATCGATCTCGATGCGGAACACATCGCCCGCACGCAGCCAGCGCGGGGGCGTAAATCCCATCCCGACGCCGCTGGGCGTGCCGGTGGCGATGATGTCGCCCGGCACCAAGGTGATGCCGCGCGAGCAGGTCTCGACCAGCGACGGAATGTCGTGGATCAGGTCGCGCGTGCGGCCGTCCTGGCGCAGCTCGGTCGCGCCGCTGGCCGGTGTGACCCAGCCGCGCACGCGCACATCGCGGCCGTCCAACTCATCGGCGGTGACGATCCACGGTCCCATCGGGCAGAAGGTGTCGAAGCTCTTGCCCAGATGCCACTGCTTGTGGCGCACCTGCACGTCGCGCGCCGAGACGTCGTTGACCACGGTGTAGCCCAGCACATGATCCATGGCACGACTGCGCGGAATGTCGCGGCCGCCGCGGCCGATGACCAGGGCCAGCTCGCTCTCGTAGTCGATCTGGTCGGTGACGGCACGTCCGGGCAGCCGCACCGGGTCGAACGGGCCGACCACGGTCTCGGGCAGCTTGGTGAAGATGATGGGCCAGGCGTCGTCGCCGGTCACGCTGTCCCGGAACACCGTGCCGGCCAGTTCCTCGGCATGGGCCCGGTAGTTGCGGCCCACACAGAACAGGTTGCGCCGCGGGCGCGGCAATGGCGCCCGCAGGCTGACGACGCTGGCGGGCAGGCGTGGTCCGGCCGGCGGCGGAAGCGGCTCGCCGGCCGCCAGACGCTCGACCAGCCCGAGCACGCCCCGGCGGGCGTCCGGCAACGCCAGGGGCGTCAGCTCGGCCCCGTCGGCGCTGACGAGACCGGCATGGTCCCGCCCGCCCCAGCTCCAGCTGGCCAGTCGCATCGCGACGACATCTCCGAAGGAGGCAGCCGGCCACTGGAGCCGGTGCCGTGGGTGGCAACACCCGAAAACGAGACTTGCGTCTCAAATCGGTACTGACGCATCATAGGGGCTCGGATCGGCCGGCCGCAATTGCGCCAGGCCGGGAAGTCGCCCGGACAAACCCGAATGCCCGCACCGAAGCTGAAGCCCACCCGCCCACCGCCGCCGCCCGAGCGCGGCGTCAAGGCGGCCACCTTCCACTTGCTGCTGAGCACCGCGGTGGCCTTGATCCGCGAGCAGGGCCGCATGCCGTCCGTGGCGGCGGTCGCCACGCGCGCCAAGGTGTCGCGGGCGACGGCCTACCGGTATTTCGGCAGCCGCAGTGCGCTGGGCACAGCCGTCATCGACGCCTCGCTCGAAAGCGTCCGCGGCTTCAGCTCCAGCGACCCGGACGCCCGCGGCCGGGTGCGCGAACTGTTCCGCCGCTCGCTGCCCCTGTTCCGCGAGAGCGAGGCGGAGCTGCGGGCCGCCCTGCAGATGTCGCTGGAACATTGGGGCCTGGAGCGCGCCGGTCTGCTGGAGGAGGAGCCCTACCGTCGCGGCCACCGCGTCCGACTGCTCGACCATGCGCTCGCCCCGATGGACGCCGAGCTGCCGCCGGCCACCCGGCTGCGGCTGCATCGGGCCTTGTCGGTGCTGTTCGGTATCGAGTCGTTCGTGGTGCTGACCGACATCTGGCAGCTGTCCGACCGCGAGCTGGAGCGGGTCTGCATGTGGATGGTCGAGGCCCTGCTGGAGGCCGCCCTGCGCGAGGCGGGG
>JBJXHB010000114.1:0-16346 GCA_046160725.1 Aquabacterium sp. | reverse complement strand
CTTCATCGCCTCGGCGCTGCTCGTCGTCAGCGTCAGTCTTCCATCGCCGAAACCGCCCGAGCGGGTGGAAGGCGCCTGGGGACGCGTGACCCGCGGCATGCGCATCTACCTTGCCACACCACGGTTGCGCGGACTGTTGATGTTCAACCTGGCCGTTGCGGCCGCGGGGGCAATGGTCATCGTCAACACGGTGGTCGTCGTCCGCGGCGGTCTGGGCCTGTCCGACAAGGAGGTGGCGGTGGTGTTCGCGGCCTACGGCGCCGGCTCAATGGTTTCAGCCTTGGCCTTGCCGAGGCTGCTGGCCCATGTCGCTGACCGGTCGGCCATGATGCTCGGCGCTGCCATCCTGGGTTTTGGCATGGTGATTGGGCCGTGGGCGTCGGCACACCTGTCGATGCTGCTTCCGCTGTGGTTCGCGCTCGGCGTTGGAAACGGTCTGGTGCTCACGCCGTCGGGACGCCTGTTGCGTCGTTCGGCCCACCCAGGCGACCGTCCCGCCCTGTTCGCTGCGCAGTTCGCCCTGAGCCACGCATGCTGGCTGCTCACCTATCCGCTGTCGGGCTGGCTCGGCGCTGGTCCTGGCATCACGGTCACCTTCATCGTCATGGCGCTTCTTGCGGCGATCGGGACCGCTAGCGCTGCATGGCTCTGGCCACACGACGATCCTGAGGAAGTCGAGCACGAACACGAGGCAGTGGGGCAAGACGATCCCCATCTGCGGGATGCCAGCAGTGTGGTCGCCCTCGGCAATAGGCGCTATCGGCATCGTCATACGCTCGTCGTCGACGATCGCCATCCGACGTGGCCCGAGGATCGACGAGGCGGTGCGTGACCTGTTCCGACAGGCGCATCATGGTCGAGGCAGCGATGATGCCGGCCACCCAGCCTGCGGCGTCGGAGGCAGCCAAAAACGCGGCCGCGTTTGCGAAGCGGTGGAAGGTCGTGCTCTAGAACGGCATGCCTCCTAAGGTGCGGTGAGTATCTGCATCACGCTGTCGGCCACGCGAAAGCGAGCCGCTACCGCCATCCGCCGCGCGAAGGTGCTGAAACATGCCGGCAGAAATGTTTCCTCGGCATCGGAGGTAGAGCACAAACTCTATGAGGGTTGAGATGCCGGCCAAGCCGCCGCCCGCGACTACACTGTTTTCCGCCAAATCCAATTACCGCCCTGAGCGGCCCCAAGCCTCGCCTGGTCACCGAATCGGGCCAGCTTGTTCGCCCACGTTCGCCGAAAATCGCCCACAGCCACATGAAAGTGGCACCCAAAACGGCACCCAGACGCAAGATACTCCGCGCCGGTAATCTCGCCGAATGGCCCATAAATTAATGAAATCATTGGGGAAAGCTTGGAGCAGCGGTCGAAGCCGGGCACCAACCCTCTCTGTGCGCCGGGAGCAAGACACTCTCGGTCGTAGTCGCTGCGCTGCCAGGCGCTGCACTCTGGATAGAAGTCGACAGCGTCGCGGCAGGCTGTGAAGCTGTATGTCGCGAAGCGGCAGGGAGGTAGCGGATATGCATTTCATCGAACGCTCTGGCACCGGCTCTGTCGCTGTGTGCATCCACGGATTCTGCCAGTCCTCACTGTTCTGGGCGCCGACGCTAGACCGTCTGTCGGAGGCGGGGATCGCCGGGATGGCGCCCGACCTGCCGGGCTTCGGTGAGTCCGCCGACCTCCCGGGACCGTGGACGCTAGAAGCCTACGCAGATGGCCTTGCCGTCCTGCTGGATCGCAAGGGGCTCGACCGGGTCTCTGTGGTCGGTGGCTCTATGGGCGGAGCGGTGGCGCAGCATTTTGCCTTGCGCCATCCCGCGCGCGTTGCGCGGCTGTTGCTGGTGGCGACGGGGGCGTTCACCGCAGACCCCGTTGCCGCCCTGGCAAAGGCGGACCAGCTGGAGACAGCGGCCTGGGACGATGCGTTGACGACGCCGATGGTCGCGGGCTTCTTTTACCGTCCGCCCGATTCAGCAATGCTTGCGGCGTTTCGCCGCGTGGCCGGGATGGTCAACCGGACCGCTGCAGTGTCTGCCGCCAGATCGAATGCCCGTGGACGGACCTTCGAGCGGCTGATTGAGATCACGGCGCCAACGCTCATCATACAGGGCAGGCACGACAAGGCCCGCACGGCGGAGCACGGTGCGGAGATGGCGGCCCGCATCCCGAGCGCACGGCTGGTGGTGCTGGAAGGCTCGGGGCACACCCCTCAGGTCGAGGAGCCGGACGCATTCCTCGCCGCCGCGGTTCCGTTCCTGAAGGGCTGAGTCTACGCCTTGGCGATGTTCCAGAAGGCCAGAACATTGGTTCGCAGCACGCCGGTGACGTTGCTGCGCCAGATGAAGGGCTGCACGAACTGCCCAAGAGGCAGGTAAGGCAGCACCTCCCATAGCCGCCGGTGCATCGCCTCCAGCAGGGCGCGACGCTTGGCCGGATCGCCCTCACGGATGTACTTCATCCGCATGTCCTCGCCGACCTGGTCGCACGGCCAGCCGGGGAAATTCTTGCCATCGCAGGTGGTGATGGTGGACGGACTGGTCAGCGGACTGGAAAGCTGCGCGCCATTGGCCGAGGTGTGGAACAGGTTCCAACCACCCTGTGCCGGCGGGTCCTTCTTTTGGCGGCGCGCGGCCACCGTTCCCCAGTCCGTCATTTGCATGTCGACCTTGAAGCCGATCTTCTGCAGTAGGTCGGCGGTCACCAGGCTGAGCCGCTGGTAGGCGGGAATGTCGGAGCCGCCGATCAGCACCACCGGCGTGCCGTCGTAGCCCGACTCGCGCAGCAGGGCGCGGGCCTTCGCCAGGTCGGGCTTGCGGTAAGGCTCGGAGCCGATATCGGTTTCGTTCTGGCTGCCGCAGACCCAATAGGCGTAGCACTCGTGCCAGCCCTTCGGGTCGCCATAGGCGGCGGACATGTAGTCGATCTGGCTGAAGGCATAGGCCACGGCTTGGCGGGCCTTGAGGTTGTTGAACGGCGGGTGCAGCGAGTTGAAGCGCAGCACAGCATAGGATTCCAGCGGCCAGACTTCGCCGATGACGATGTTGGGGTCGCGCTCAACCGTCGGCAACAGGTCGAGCGGCGGCGCGTCCAGCATGTCCACTTCGCCGCGCCGCAAGGCGGCATATGCGACGGAGGGGTCAGGGATGATGACGAATTCCACCCGATCCACCCGCGCCACTTTGCCGCCGGCAAAGCCGCTGGCTGGCTCGGAGCGCGGCACGTAATCGGCGAATTTTTCGTAGGCCAGCTTGGCGCCGGGCCGGTAGTCGGACTCGACGAAGCGGAACGGGCCGGAGCCAATGCGCTCCTTGACCGCGGTATACGGGTCGGTCATGGCGTCCTTCTCGCGCATGATGGCGCCGACCACACCGTTGCTGCCGCCGATCAGGAACTCGACGAAGGCGAAGGGCTCCTTGATACGCAGTGTGAAGGTGCGGTCGTCGACCCGGCCGTACTCGGCGACAAGGTTGGCGAGTAGCTGGTTCTGGCCGTCGCGCACGAACATACGCTTCAGCGAGGCGATCACGTCGCGCGTGGTCACGTCCTGGCCGTCATGGAACTTCATGCCGCGGCGGAGCGTGAAGGTATAGAGCAGGCGGTCGTCCGAGACTTTCCAGTCGTCGACCATCTGTGGCTGAGGGTTCATCTTGTCATCCCAGCCGAACAATTGGTCGTACACCAATGCACCGTGCATCGAGACGTTGTTGACCTGCGTGAAGACGGGGTCGAAGGACTGCGGTTCGGCCTGGGGCACCACGCGAAGTATTTTTGGGCCGGCCTGCGCCGACGCCCGGCGTGACATTGCGGTCGAGGCGGCGGCGGCGAGGGCAGAGGTGGCGAAGCTACGGCGGCGCATCATGGCGGCGTCCTCTCGCTATTGTTGCCAGCCTGATGCGCTGCCGCTGCAAAGGCAATGATTTTTCGCTGCACCAGCCACTCTCGCCCGAACCGACGATTTTCCGATTCTGACAGAGAAGGCTGGCAATTTCCAGGAGTTAAGAAAATCAACCTCCACAGAGAGAGCCGAAAACAGAGAATTCCTGGCGCTTTGCGGGACCGAATTCAGGGCTATGCTCGGCGACCAAGGCGGCATTTTACGAGCGTGACCGACGCGCAAACCAGAGAGCGGTTCGAATTTTCATAGAGATTGGTTCGAACGTTCGACAACGCCCCGTTCAGGCCAGTCCGCTTCGCGCCCGAAGCGGAAACACACAGCAACTGAACGAACTTCCCGTGAGCGGACTCTGAAGGTCCAAGCTTGTCCAGTGCCGGCATGCGCATTGCGCACAGCCTCAAGGCAAGGTCCCCAGAAATGTTTCGGAGCGTCTGTACAGCACGCTCTCGGCAACCTGCAACCACGACTTCCATCCGGCCAACATGATTTCATCATGGGCCATACCGACGGAGCCTACCGTCAGCATGCGTTGGTCGCTGCACGGGCACGGGCAGATCCCGCTTGGGTGTCTCGATGTTCGACAGCGGCGCGCCGCGAAGCCTTTCGTGTCGCAGGCTCGTGTTTCCACATCCCGTTGTTCGCATCCGCCAGGCATTGCCGCCCATGCTGCACCGCAGCGACGAATCTGGCTTGTATGTTTAGTGATTGCCAAATAATAAACAATTCACTTAACAGCGCGGTGGGCTGGCAAGAGCCCCCGCGCTGGGGAAACGGCCATAAACCGCACCCGTACGGCGTGCGGACAACCGGTCGCATGCAGCAAGTTGCAGGCGGCCATCACTGGAGGGTGAGCACATGAAGAAACTTCTCGCCGCTGCGGGCCTGCTCGCAGCCACGATCCTGGGCTCGGGTCAGGCGCAGGCGCAAGGCAAGACCATCACACTCTGTTGGGCGGCATGGGATCCGGCGAATGCGCTGGTCGAGCTGTCGAAGGACTTCACGGTCAAGACAGGCGTGAACATGAAATTCGAGTTCGTGCCCTGGCCGAACTTCGCCGACCGCATGCTCAACGAGCTCAACTCGAGAGGCCGCCTCTGCGACCTTATCATCGGCGACTCGCAGTGGATCGGCGGCGCCGCCGAAAACAAGCACTATATGAAGCTGAATGACTTCTTCGCCAGCGAAGGCATCAAGATGGATGACTTCATGCCGGCGACTGTGACCGGCTATGCGGAGTGGCCGAAGGGCACGCCGAACTACTGGGCGCTGCCGGCGATGGGCGACGCCAATGGCTGGACCTACCGGAAGGACTGGTTCGCCCGTCCCGAGCTGCGAGCGGAGTTCCGCCAGCGCTTCAACCGCGATCTGGGCCCGCCGAAGTCACAGACCGAGCTTCGTGAAATCGCCCAGTTCTTCCAGAGCCGCCAGATCGACGGCAAGACCGTCTACGGTGCGGCGATCTTCACCGAGCGCGGCTCGGAAGGCATCACCATGGGCGTGGCCAATGCGCTTTACCCGTTCGGTTTCCAGTACCAGGACCCGAAGAAGCCCTATGCGATGGAGGGCTTCGTCAATTCGCCGGGTGCTGTCGCTGGCCTCGAGTTCTACAAGTCGCTCTACAAGTGCTGCACGCCGCCTGGCTACACCAACGCGTACATGCAAGAGGGGCTTGACGCCTTCAAGTCCGGCCAGGTCGCGATGCAGATGAACTGGTTCGCCTTCTTCCCCGGCCTGTCCAAGGACCCAGCCGTCGGCGGCGACCGCATCGGCTTCTTCGTCAATCCCGGCCAGAACGGGGTCAACGGCTCGCAGCTCGGCGGCCAGGGCCTCTCGGTGGTGTCCTATTCGGCGAACCGTGCCGAGGCGCTGGCCTATGTCAAGTGGTTCGCAGCGCCAGACGTGCAGCGCAAGTGGTGGGCGCTGGGCGGCTACTCGGCACACAAGGCCGTTCTGAATGATCCGGGCTTTCCGGCCACGGCCCCATTTGCCGCCGACTTCCTGACTGCGATGGGTCAGGTGGTCGATTTCTGGGCCGAGCCCTCCTATGCGGCCCTTCTGCTCGCCATGCAGAAGCGCGTCCATGACTTCGTGGTTGCCGACCAGGGCACCGCCAAGCAGGCGCTGGACCTCTTGATCCAGGACTGGACCAAGGTGTTCAAGGAAGACGGCAAGCTTTAAGCTTGCGTGTCGCCGCTAGTGCACTTTTGATGTGATCCTGGCCGCGCGGCCGGGATCACGAGGTGCTCCCGAAATGGGGGAGGGTCTGGGCGCAGACGCGCCGGCCCAGACCCTCCCCCCACGATGAGTGAGCCATGAACGTTCCGCCCAACTCCGCCGGCCTGATCGACAAGGCCGCCCGCGCGACGCCGCCCGTGCTGGCGCGCAAGGTGCGCGGATTGTCGGACCGGGCCATCGCCTGGCTTTTCATCTCGCCGACGATGATCCTGCTTCTGGCGATCAACATTTTTCCGCTGATTTGGACGATCCAGCTGTCCTTCACCAACTACCGCGCCAACCGGCCGAACGCGCCGATCCGCGATGTCGGACTGGCACATTACCACGACATCCTGACCAATCCCGACATCTGGGCGGCCATGCAGGTCACGGCCCGGTTCGTAATCGCGACGATCGTAATCCAGACGGTTCTGGGTTTCCTGCTGGCCTGGCTCATCGATCGGAAGTTCCGCGGCTCGGGGTTCTGGACCACGGTGATCCTGCTGCCAATGATGCTGTCGCCGGCTGTGGTCGGCAATTTCTGGACCTTCCTTTACCAGCCGCAGATCGGCCTGTTCAATTACCTGGTCGCCTTCGTCTCCGGCGTCCCGCCATCCTCCTTCCAGATGCTGGGCGACGTCAGGCTCGCGCCCTGGGCGATCGTGCTGGTCGACAGCTGGATGTGGACGCCTTACGTGATGCTGATCTGCCTCGCCGGGCTGCGCTCCATTCCCGATTACATCTATGAGGCGGCCGAAGTCGATCGGGCGTCGAAATGGCGCCAATTCTGGACGATCACGTTGCCCATGGCGATGCCGTTCATCATGCTGGCCGTGCTCTTCCGGGGCATCGAGAACTTCAAGATGTTCGACATGGTGAACCTGCTGACCGGCGGCGGTCCTGGCTCCATCACCGAGGTCGCCTCGATCACGCTCAAGCGCGAAGCCTTCGAGAAATGGCGCACCGGCTATTCGTCGGCCTTTGCCATCATCCTTTTCGTCACGGTGTTCGGCCTCGCCAACATCTATGTGCGGGCCCTGAACAAGGTGAAGGCGCGATGAGCGGCAACAGCACGGCCTATTCCATCGTCGAACCCTCGCCCGCCGCGAAGCGGATCGCGGGGATGCTGGTGATCCTCTACGCGGTCCTGACTCTGATCCCACTGGCCTGGATCGTGCTGACTGCGGTCAAGAGCCCACAGGACTCGATCTCCTACCCGCCGAAGGTGATCCCTTGGGTGCATTTCGAGCCCACCATCGAGGGCTTCTGCAACCTGTTCACGACGCGCTCGCGCCAGACGCCGGAATACCTCGCCACGCTGCCGCCGCCGCAGGGCATCTGCGAACGCCAGGCGCGCGCCAGGAACATGGTGTTGGTGTCTGAGTCCAAGTACATTCCCCGCTTCATCAATTCGGTGATCATCGCCTTCGGCTCGACCGCGCTGGCAGTCTTCCTCGGCACGCTCGCAGCCTACGGCTTCTCGCGCTTCCGGGTGCCGCTCAAGGACGACCTGCTGTTCTTCATACTATCGACCAGGATGATGCCGCCGATCGCCGTCGCGATCCCGATCTATCTGATGTACCGGGAGCTTGGCCTGCAGGACACGCATCTGGGCATGATCCTGCTTTACACCTCGGTCAACGTCTCGCTCGCGGTCTGGCTGCTGAAGGGCTTCATCGACGAAATTCCACGCGAATATGAAGAAGCGGCGATGATCGACGGCTACACGCGGCTCCAGGCCTTCCGGAAGGTGGTGCTCCCGCAGGCCGCGACCGGCATCGCCGCCACCGCCATCTTCTGCATGATCTTCGCGTGGAACGAGTACGCCTTCGCCGTGTTGCTGACATCCGGCGATGCGCAGACGGCCCCGCCTTTCATCCCGATAATCATCGGCGAAGGCGGCCAGGACTGGCCAGCCGTGGCGGCGGGCACCACGCTGTTCCTCATCCCGATCCTTGTCTTCACCGTGCTGCTCCGCAAGCACTTGCTGCGCGGCATCACCTTCGGAGCGGTGCGCAAATGACCTCGCCCTCGCGCCAGACGGCCCCGCGCGACAAGCGCATCTCCCCGCGCGCCGTCGCGGAAAATGTGGCGACAGGCCTGATCGCCTGCGGGGTGATCATGCTGATGCAGCCCGTCTCGCTCACGCTCTACAGCTGGTCCTTCGCGGTGACGCTGACGGGCACGCTACTCTTCGTCATCGGTTCGAAGTTTCCGGAGTGAGCCAATGGCGACGATCAGCGTGACCAACCTGCACAAGTCCTTTGGCGCGTTCACGGCCGTGAAAAACTCCACGTTCACGGTTCATGACGGCGAATTCTTCTGCCTGCTTGGCCCCTCGGGCTGCGGCAAGACCACGACCTTGCGCATAATTGCCGGGCTTGAGCTGCCGACTTCCGGCGAAATCAAGCTGGGAGGCGACGATGTCTCGTTCAAGCCGGCGTCGCAGCGCGACATCGCCTTTGTCTTCCAGATGTTTGCGCTCTACCCGCACATGAACGTGCGCCAGAACATCGCCTATCCGCTGAAGAACATCGGGATGACCCGCGACGCTATCACCGCCAAGATCGCCGAAGCGGCGCGAACCCTGCGCATCGAGCACCTGCTGGATCAGCCCGTGAACGGGTTGTCCTCGGGTGACAGGCAACGTGTGGCGCTCGGCCGCGCCATCGTGCGCGAGCCCGCCGCCTTCATGATGGACGAGCCGCTCGGTGCGCTCGATGCCGAATTCCGGCACATCATGTGCGGCGAGCTGCGCGCGCTCCACGACCGCTTAAAGGCCACCACGGTGTACGTCACCCATGACCAGCTTGAGGCAATGTCGATGGGCGACAAGATCGCCGTGATGAACGCCGGCGAGATCGAGCAGTTCGGCTCGCCGCAGGACATCTACGACCGGCCGGCGACCATGTTCGTGGCTGACTTCATCGGCTCGCCACCCATGAACTTCCTCAGCTTTGGCGGCGCGCTGAGCAAGGGCGCGCGCCAGATCGCGATCGGCGAGGGCCTACAGCGCGTTCCGGAACTGCGGACCGACTTGGCGGCGGCGGACTACGTGCTGGGCGTCCGGCCCGAACATGTCCAGATCAGCGAGAACGGTCCGGTGCGCGGCGAGGTGTTCGGTTCGGAATATCTCGGCACGACGCAGGTCGTGACCATCACCACGCCCCAGGGACAGCTGCGGGCGCGGCTCGGCTCCGACGTGCCGATCAAGGCTGGCGACCGGCTCGGCCTGGCGTTCCGGCCCGAGAAGCTCTCCATTTTCGTCCGCGACACGGGCCGCGCCATCCCGACGGCGTTGCATGACGTGGAGACGCACTGATGGCTGATGTGGTGTTGAGCGGCGTGAGCAAGCGCTTCAAGGACAATGTCGCCGTTGATGATCTCAGCCTCACCATCGCGGATGGCGAGTTCGTGGTACTGCTGGGGCCCACGGGAGTCGGCAAGACCACGACGCTGAGGCTGATCGCTGGGCTTGAACGGGCCGATTCAGGCCGGATCCTGATCAACGGCCTGGACGCGACCCGTGCGGAGCCGGCCCAGCGCGACACGACATTCGTGTTCCAGCAGTACTCGCTCTATCCCCATCTCAGTGTCTACGACAACCTCGCCTTCCCCTTGCGCTCGCCCCTGCGGCGCCTGCCGGAGAGCGAGATCAAGGCCCGCGTCACCGATGTCGCGCGCATGCTGCGCATCGAGGACAAGCTGGGCAATCCGGCCACGCGGCTGTCCGGCGGGCAGATGCAGCGCGTCGCCATCGGCCGGGCCCTGGTGCGTCGTCCCAACATCCACCTGATGGATGAGCCGCTCTCCTCGCTCGATGCCAAGCTGCGCTCAGACCTGCGCCTGGAGCTGAAGCGCATCCAGCAGGAGTTGGGCGCGACGATCCTGTATGTCACCCACGACCAGATCGAAGCGATGACCATGGCGTCGCGCATCGGCGTGATGGACGCGGGAAAGCTGGTCCAGATCGGCACGCCGCGTGACATCTACGAGAATCCGGCAAGCACCTATGTGGCGACCCGCCTTGGCCAGCCGGCCATCAACCTGCTGCCGCGGGCCGTGCTGGGCGAGATGGCGATTCCGCCGGGCGCGGCGACCATAGGCGCCCGCACCGAGCATGTGAGGCTCAAGAAGGCGGACGGCGCCACGCGGGGGCTGCGCGGCTCGATCACCTGGATCGAGCATCTGGGCGACCAGAACCGCCTCCATGTCAACCTGGAGGACAGTGACATCGTCACCCTGGCTGACCCTGACAGCGGGCTGGATGTTGGGGACATGGTGCTGATCGATTTGGCCAGACCCTTGTATTTCGCCGAAGACGGCGGCCGGATTGCGGGGTGATCGAGATGATGATGATTTTGTTGACCGATGTAGCCCGCGCCATCCTTGCGGAGGCGGACCATCTCACCGCGCTCGATCAGGCGATCGGCGATGGCGACCATGGCATCAACATGAAACGCGGCATGGAGGCCGTTCTCGACGGCCTGCCAAAGCTCGCTGACACACCACCCGGGAAGATGTTGCAGGAGGTTGGCATGAAGCTGGTCATGAACATCGGAGGGGCGTCCGGCCCCTTGTTCGGCACGCTGGCGATGGAACTGGGCAAAGCGCTTCCGGCCGACGCCAAACGGGCCGATTTTGCACGGGCGGTGGCGAGCGCGGTCGCGGCGGTGGCGGCGCGCGGCAGGTCGGAGCTCGGTCAGAAGACCATGCTTGATGTGCTGATCCCGGTCAGCAAAGCCCTGTCAGCCGGCAAGTCCCCGGCCGAGATCAAGGCCGTGGCCCTCGCCGCCGCCGAGGCAACGATCCCGGTGCAGGCAACGCGCGGCCGCGCCTCGTTCCTTGGCGAACGCTCGATCGGGCACATGGATCCTGGCGCGCGGTCCAGCGCCGTGATCATCGCCGTGCTCTGTGACCGCGTGGCGGAACTGTCATGAGCAATGTCGGGATCGTCATAGTGTCGCACTCGCCCAAGATCGCCGAGGGTGCGGCGGATATGGTCCGCCAGATGGTGGGCGACACCGTGCCGCTGGCCTTCACCGGCGGCAATCGCGACGGCGGGCTCGGCACTTCGGTCGAGGCGATCATGGCGGCGATCAACGCGGCGTGGTCGGAATCCGGCGTCGCCATCTTCGTCGATCTGGGCGGCGCGGAAACGAACAGCGAGATGGCGGTCGAGTTCATGCCGGCGGAGAGGCGTTCGCGCATCATCGTATGCAACGCCCCGCTGGTCGAGGGTGCGGTGATCGCCGCCACCGAGAGCTCGGGCGGATCGTCGCTGGCGGACGTCAAGCGCACGGCCGAAGAACTCGGGGCTTGAGGGGGACGGGGCATTGGAACAGGAGCATGGCGTCATGATGCTGGGGTCAGCGGTCATCGCCAACGCGGTGGGACTGCATGCGCGTCCGTCCGTGAAACTGACGCAGCTGGCCAAGTCGTTCACCGGAACCGTGGAGTTTGCGCTGACACCGGATGGCCCCTGGGCGGACGCCAAGAGTCCGGTCAAGGTCATGCGCGTCAAGGCGGCGCAAGGCGCGACCTTGCATGTGCGCACCCGCGGCCCGGATGCCGAAGCGGCGCTCAACGCCGTGCTCGACCTGATCAACCGCAAGTTCGATGAGCATTAAGGGTGTGGCGTTGATGCAGTCCTCTTACCGTCTGATCGGGCAGTGCGCGTCGCCTGGCTTCGCCGCCGGGATCGTTCGCCGCATCGACAGCGCCGCTGCGGCGGCGGCCAGGCCGGCGGTGACCGTGCCGGGCGTGGACGGTTTGCGCACTGCGATGGCGTTCGCCGTCGATGAACTGCGTTTGCTTGCCGCCGCGGCGGAGGGCGAAGCGGTCGACATGCTCGATTTCCAGATCGCCATGCTCGAGGATGAGGCGCTGAGCGAGGACGCGTGCGCGCGCATCGCCGGCGGCGAGGGGGTTCCTGAAGCGTGGGCCAAGTCGATGAATGCGGAAATCGCCGGCTATGAGGCCAGCGGCGATGCGTATTTCCGGGCTCGCGCTATCGATATCTGCGATATCCGCGATCGTGTGCTCGATATTCTGAACGGCGTTGCGCGCGGGTCCGTCGCGCCAGGCACCATCATGCTGGCCGATGACCTTACGCCATCCCGGTTTCTGACCACCGACTGGCGGGGCGGCGCAATCCTGCTGCGCCATGGCAGCGTCAGCAGTCATGTGGCGATGCTCGCGCGATCGCGCGGCGTTCCCATGATCGTCGGGCTACAGCCGGCTAATGATCTCGACAGCCGTTATGTCATCATCGATGCGAAGAACGGACTGGTGATCGCTGACCCCAACCCGCAGGAGCGTAGCGCCTTCGAGACCGCACGCCAGGCCGGGGCGACGCCGCGAGCCGAGATTAATGCCGATCCATTGAAACCGGCCACCACGCGGAGCGGTCAGCGCGTCCTCACCCTGATCAACATCGCCGATCCGGCCGAACTGGACGATCTAGACCCTGCGATCTGCGACGGGATTGGGCTTGTGCGCACTGAGTTGATGTTCGGCGGCCATGCGCCACCGGATGAAGACACGCAAGCCGCAGCCTACACTCGGATCGTGCGGTGGGCGGCCGGGCGTGTCGTGACCTTCCGGACTCTGGATGCTGGCGGCGACAAGCCAATCCTGGGCCTGACGCCGGAGGGCGAGAGCAACCCGTTCCTCGGCCTGCGCGGCGTGAGGCTGACGCTCCAACGCACGGACATCTTCCGCACGCAGCTTCGCGCGATGGCCCGCGCCGCTGCCCTTGGTCCGGTCGAGGTCATGGTCCCCATGGTGTCCGTCGCCCGTGAGTTGGAAGCTTGCCGGTCCTTGCTCGAAGAGGTTTGTGTGGAACTCGCCTCCGCCGGGCTGGCCCACGCAGCGCCACCGCTCGGCATGATGGTGGAGGTGCCTTCCGCAGCGCTGACGCTCGATCTGTTCGACGCCGCCTTCCTGTCGATCGGATCGAATGACTTGACTCAATACGTCATGGCCGCCGCCCGTGACATCGCCGCGGTCTCCGGTCTCGCCGATCCCTTTCCAGACGCCGTGCTGCGCCTGATCGGATCGGTCGTGCGCTATGGCGAGGAGAAGCGCCTCAAAGTCAGTGTGTGCGGCGACGCTGGCGGTGATCCCGAAGTCATTCCGCTTTTGTTGGCGCAAGGGGTGCGCATTTTGTCGATGTCGCCGCACCAGGTCGCTGAGGCCAAGCGCGTGATCGCCGGCTTGATCCTGCCCGCAAGCCCGTCCGGAGCGGATCTGGCAAAGGGAGGCCGCGATGGTTGAGCCCGCGCCGGCCGCGCCGCCGGAAGCCGATCCCGTTTCGGTCTACAAGGGCATCTTGCAAGAGGTGCTCGATCGTAGGCCCTCCGGCACGCGGCAGAAGCTTGCCCTGGCGCTGAAACGCAACCGCAGCTTCGTCACCCAGATCGTCAACCCGAGCTACGCCGTCCCCATTCCGGCGCGGCATGTCGCCACCATTTTCGAGGTCTGCCATTTCGCGCAGACCGAGCGCGTCCTGTTTCTGGAAGCCTATCACCGAGCCCATCCACGCAGTCTGGTGACGGTCTCCAGCAAATTTAGGGCGCGGCATGTCCACTTCGTACTGCCCGAGCTGGGAAGCGCGGAAAAGAACAAGGCTCTGGAAGACCTCGTCGAACGGTTCATCGCGGGCGTCGTTAAGTTCGCCGCCCGCGGCGACGATCAGCAGGAGAACTGACCGATGAAGAAGCTGATCAATGCGCCAGCGACGGTCCTGTCTGAGTGCCTCGATGGCTTTTCCCGCGCCCATGCAGACATCGTGGCCCTGTCGGATGACCGGAAGTTCGTGCGGCGCCGACGCCTCAAGGCAGGCAAGGTCGCGCTGATCTCGGGCGGCGGGTCCGGTCACGAGCCGCTGCATGCCGGGTTCGTGGGGCATGGCATGCTGGACGCCGCCTGTCCCGGCCAGGTGTTCACCTCCCCGACGCCGGACCAGATTCTGGCCGCCGCGCAGGCGGTCGATGGCGGCGCGGGCGTGCTTTTCATCGTCAAGAACTACGAAGGCGATGTAATGAACTTCGACATGGCCCGCGAGATGGCCGTGATGGCCGGGCTCACCATTGAGGTCGTGGTCGTCAACGACGATGTCGCCGTCCAGAACTCGTCCTTCACGACGGGCCGGCGTGGCGTGGCCGGCACGATGATTGTCGAGAAGATCGTCGGGGCAGCTGCCGAGGCGGGCGCATCGCTCGGGCAACTGGCGGCGCTCGGCCGCAAGGTCAACGCGCGGACGCGGTCGATGGGCGTGGCGCTCACCTCCTGCACCGTGCCGGCCGCAGGCAAGCCTACATTCATCATCGGCGACGGCGAGATGGAGATGGGCGTCGGCATCCATGGCGAGCCGGGGCGCCGTCGGGTTCCGCTCCAGCCGGCCCGCGTCATCGCTGCGGAGATCGGCGGCGCGGTCATGGACGATTTTGGCGCGGATGCCAGGGGCGAGGCCCTCGTCGTCGTCAACGGTTTCGGTGGCACCCCATCGATGGAGCTTTACCTGATGTTCGACAACTTCGCGCGGGTTCTCGCCGACAGGCGGGTGTCCGCCGCACGGGCGCTGGTGGGCAACTATGTGACGGCGCTCGACATGGCCGGCTGTTCCCTGACGGTCACACGCCTTGACGAAGAGCTGACAGTGCTTTGGGACGCCCCTGTCCACACGGCCGCATTGCGCTGGGGACTATGAACCCCGCTGAGCTCCTGTGCCGGCCTTTCGCCGGTCCCCATCGTATGGACTTGCCCCATGACCCACTTTGTCAATGACCACTCCTCCATCGTGCAAGATTCGCTGTCGGGCCTGCTGATGGCGTCAGGGCGACCGGGCCTCGGCCGGCTCGACGGGTTTCCCGATATCCGGGTGGTGCTGCGCACCGAGCGCGACCCATCCTGCGTCGCCGTCATCTCCGGAGGCGGCTCCGGCCATGAGCCGGCCCATGCCGGTTTCGTGGCGGAGGGGCTGCTCGATGCGGCGGTCTGCGGTGACATTTTCGCCTCACCGACGACGGACGCGGTTCTGGCGACGATCCTCGCGGTTGCTGGCCCCGCCGGCTGCCTTCTGATCGTCAAGAACTACAATGGAGACCGCCTGAATTTCGGCCTTGCGGCCGAGCGTGGCCGTGCGATGGGGCTTGCGGTCGAGATGGTTATCGTCGCCGACGACGTCGCGCTGCCGCACAATCCGCGGCCCCGCGGCATTGCCGGTACGCTGCTGGTCCATAAGGTCGCCGGCCACGCCGCATCGCAAGGGTTGCCGCTCGCGGAGGTCCTCCGGCGCGCGCAGAAGGCAGCTGACCGTGTCCGGTCCATCGGCGCCGCCACCATTAGCTGCTCGATTCCTGGACGCAACGCCGTCGAGCGGATTCCCGCAGGCGAGGTCGAGTATGGCCTTGGCATCCATGGCGAGGCCGGGATCGAGCGGGCCAAGTTGCCCGAGGCGCGCAAGCTGATCGACAAACTGCTGGCGCGCTTCGACGCTGACCTGCTGGCCTCCCCGCGTCTGGCGCTGCTGCTCAACAGTCTTGGCGGCGTGCCTGTGATCGAGATGAACCTGCTTGCCGAGAGCCTTCTCGCCAGTAAGGTCGGCCCCCGCATCGAATTAATGTGCGGTCCTGCGGTTGCCTGCTCGGCCCTTGACATGCGCGGCTTCTCCATATCGCTGCTGCCGCTCGACGAGGAGCTTACCGAGGCGCTGACCGCGCCGGTCATCTGCCCCGATTGGCCGACCGCGCGTTTGCTTACCGGCTGCCAGGTGACTTTAGTGCCGCTGCCTGCGGCGCTGAAGAGCACCGACGCGAAGCCTTCGGATCATCCTGCGGTAAGGCGCGCCCTCGCCACCATATGCCAGACGCTGTTCGACGCGCGAAGGCCGCTCGATGCGCTCGACGCCAAGGTGGGTGACGGCGACACAGGCTCGACCTTCGCGCGCGCTGCGCAGCGCATCCAGGACGACCTGGATCGGCTGCCCTTGGCCGACCCTCAACTGCTCTGCGCCGCGCTTGTCCAGCGGCTGTCGCGGGTGATGGGCGGCTCCAGCGGCGTGCTACTGTCGATTTTCGTCGCCGCGGTCGGGGCTGGGCTTGGTGCTGGCCAATCCTTCCATCAGGCGCTCCGGACTGGCGCCGAACGCATGCAGCACTACGGCGGCGCGGCCAAAGGTGACCGCACCATGCTGGACGCGCTTCTCCCGGCCATCGACGCGCTCGGCGCCGGCGAGGGGAT
>JBJXHB010000113.1:0-6639 GCA_046160725.1 Aquabacterium sp. | reverse complement strand
GCCTTGCTGACCGACCCGCAGACCAGCGGCGGCCTGCTGGTGTCGTGCGAGCCCGCCGCCGTGGACAGCGTGCTGGCCATCTTCCGGCGGCATGGCTTCGATGCGGCAGCGGTCATCGGCCGCATCGGCGCCACCAGCGCGGCGCCGGTGCTGCGCGTGGCCTGACGGCCCGCGGGCGGGCAACGGCCCCGCCCGGGCCGAGGCGCCTGAAGCCCTCGGGTTCTCAGGCCGGCGCGGCGCCTGCCAGCAGCTGGTCGACCTGCCCGGCGCTGGGCATGCCGCCCAGGGCGCCCGTACCGGTGGTCGACAGTGCCGCGGCTGCATTGGCCCGGCGGAGCGCCTGCGGCCAGCCGAGCCCCCGTGCCAGCGCCGCGGCCAGGGTGCCGCTGAAGCAGTCGCCGGCGCCGATGGTGTCGACCACCGCCACCCGGTGGCCCTGCAGCGACACCGCGGTGCCGCCGGCCGGCCAGGCCGTGCAGCCATCGGGTCCGAGCGTGGCCACCACCGTCCCGGCACCGCGCGCCTGCAGGGCCCGGGCGGCGGCGTCGATGTCACCGGATGACGCTGGCGCACCGGCCAGCGCCAGCAGCTCGCCGCGGTTGGGCGTCAGCACGTCGCACAGCGCCAGCAGGGCGTCGGGCAGCGGCATCGCCGGCGCCGGGTTCAGCAGCGTGACCACGCCGGCCGCGCGCGCCAGTGCAAAAGCCGCCTGCACCGCATCCAACGGCACCTCGCAACTGGCCATCACCACGCGGGCGCCGCGGATCAGCGCGGCGCCGTCATCCACAGCCGCGGCATCCAGCGCCGCGTTCGCGCCGGCGGCCACCGCGATGGCGTTGTCGCCATCGTCGAAGACCTGGATCAGGGCCACGCCGGTCGGCAGGTCCGCGTGGTGGCGCACGGCCTCGGTGTCGATGCCCTCGGCCTGCCAGGTGCGCAGCGCCAGCGCACCGTGGGCGTCGTCGCCGATGCAGGCCAGCACCGCCACGCGCGCGCCCTGGCGGGCGCAGGCCACCGCCGCATTGCTGCCCTTGCCTCCCGGGCCGATGCTGAAGCCGCGGCCCGGGGCGGTCTCGCCGCGCCGCAGCGGCCGCGCGATGCGGATGCCGAGATCCGCATTGAAGCTGGCCAGGCAGACGACCTCGGCGCTCATCGCAGCCCGTAGCCCATGGCCTGCGGCAGGGCCAGCACCAGCGCCGGCCACAGGGTGATGGCCAGCAGCAGCAGCAGCAGCGCGACGCCGAAGGGCCAGCCCTCGCGCAGCATGTCGCCGATGCGGATGCCAGTGAGCGCCTGCGTCACGAACAGCAGCATGCCGAACGGCGGCGTGATCAGCCCGATCATCATGTTGACGACGATGACCACGCCGAAGTGGACCAGGTCGATGCCCATGGCCTTGACCGCCGGCAGCAGGATCGGCACGAACACCAGCAGCATCACGGCGGTGTCCAGGAAGCAGCCCAGCACCAGGAAGGCCAGGTTCACCAGCAGCAGGAACTGCCAGCGCTCCATGTGCAGGCTGCCCAGCCAGGCCGCCAGCAGCTGCGGCGTGCCCTCTGACGCGAACGCATAGTTCAGCATGAAGGCGCCGGCGATGATGATGGCGATGACGGCCGATGCGCGTGCCGACTCCACGAACACCGCCGCCAGCGCCCGCAGGCTGAGCGCGCGGTAGACCAGCCCGGCCAGCACCAGCGCATGCAGCGCCGCGACGGCCGCGGCCTCGGTGGGCGTGAAGGCACCGCTGTACAGGCCGCCCAGCAGGACCAGCGGCAGGCTCAGCGGCAGGATGCCGCGGGCCACCAGGCCGGCCCATTGCGCGCGTGGCACCGGCTCGTCGCGCGGCATCTGCCGGCGCGTGGCGATGACGTGCACCGTGACCATCAGCACCGCCGCCATCAGCAGCCCGGGCACCACGCCGCCCATGAACAGCGCACCCACCGAGGTGCCCGAAACCATGGCATAGATGACCATCGGGATCGACGGCGGGATGATCGGCCCGATGGTGGCGCTGGCCACCACCACCGCGCCGGCGAACCCTGGCGTGTAGCCGGGCTTGGCCAGCATCTGGCGGATGGTCACCAGGCCCGGCCCGGCGGCGTCGGCGATGGCGCTGCCGCTCATGCCGGAGAACACCACGCTGACCGCGATGTCGACCTGCGCCAGCCCGCCGCGCAGCCGGCCCACCAGCAGGCGGCAGAAGTCGAAGATGCGCTCGCTGATGGTGCCGGCGTTCATCAGGTTGGCCGCGAGCACGAACAGCGGCACCGCCAGCAACACATAGCTGTTGTACAGGCCGTTGGCCACCTGCTCGGCCACCAGCCCCATGTCCTGGCGCTTGTAGCCCAGGTAGGCGATGCCCGCCGCCAGCATGCCGAAGCCCAGCGGCAGCCGCAGCAGCATGGCCGCCACCAGCACGCCCAGCAGCACCCCCAGGGCGGTGGTCATGGCGCCGGGCCGGCGGGCATGGCCGAGGGCGCGGCGCCGGCAGACGGGTCGGTGCTGTCCGTGTCGTCCGGGTCGTCGGGCTGGCGCAGCGTGCGCCACAGCGCCCAGGCGCTGCGCAGCGCCAGCGCGGCCAGCAGCAGCACGAAGGGCGCGAACACGAAGGAGAACTTCCAGCCCAGCACCGGCGTCCCCTCGCGGTGCATGAAGCGCACATAGTCCAAGCTGCCGGGCAGGGCCCACAGACACAGGCCGCCCAGCAGCAGGGCACCGGCCGCGCGCATGGCGCGGCGCCCGCGCGGGCCGAGCGCCCGATACAGCAGGTCGAAGGCCACCTGCTCGCGCGAGCGCACCATCAGCGCGCTGGCCCACAGGATCAGCCACAGGTACAGCACCACCGCCAGCTCGTCGGTCCACGGCAGCGGCCGGTTGAAGACGAAGCGCGCGACGATCTGCAGCAGGAACACGCCGAACATGGCGGCGAACAGGCCGGCGCCCACCGCATCGGCCGCGCGGCGCGCCAGCCGGCCGGGCGCGGTCGTCAGCACGGACGCCCCGTGCTCTGCCTTGTCCGGTTGACGCCGCGCCGGGAGGTCACGGGCTGCCCGGCGTTCAACGGGTGGCGTTGATGCGCTCCAGCAGGCCCTTGGGCCAGCTCTTGGCAATGTCCGACGGCGCATAGGCCGCCTGCACCGCGCGGCGGAACGCCTCCACGTCCGGTGTCGTCACCTGCAGGCCCTGCTGGCGGAAGAAGTCGATGATCTGCGCCTCTTCCTTGATGCGGTTGTCGTTGTTGAACTGCGCCGCCGCCTGGGCCGCGGCCTTGACCTTGGCCTTGTTGGCCGGGCTCAGCGCGGCCCAGCTCTTGTTGCTGATGGCGATGAAGATGCCGTCCACCAGGTGGTTGGTCAGCACCAGCTGCTTGGTCACCTCGAAGAACTTGGCCGCGCGCACGGTGGGCAGCGGGTTGTCCTGGCCGTCGATGGTGCCGGTCTTCAGGCCGAGATAGACCTCGCCGAAGGCCAGCGGCGTGGCCGTGGCGCCCAGCGCCTCGCCGAGGAACAGCCACTCCTTGCTGCCCGGCATGCGCAGCTTGACGCCCTTCAGGTCGGCCGGCGTGCGCACGTTGCGCGACTCGCGCAGGTTGACCTGGCGCGTGCCGAGGTAGATGCTGGACAGCACGGTGACGTCCATCTTCTCGGACACCAGCTTGAACAGCTCGTCGCCGATCGGGCCGTTGAACACCTTCTGCTGGTGGTCCGGGTCGCGAACGATGTAGCCGGCGGTGAAGATCGACATCTCCGGCACCAGCTTGGCGATGTCGAAGGCCGAGATCGACGACAGCTCCAGGTTGCCGCGTGCCATCGCGGCCGGCTCGGTGCCCTGCTTGAACAGCGTGGCGTTCAGGTGGATCTGGACGTCGAACTCGCCGGGAGCGGACTTGTCCAGCGCGTCCTTCATCACCGTCCACATCTTGGCGTGCCAGTCGTCCGGCACCGCCGGCGTGGAGATGCGCAGCACGGTCTTGCCCTGGGCCCAGGCCGGCAGCAGCGGTCCGGCCAGGCAGGCGGCTGCGGCCAGGGTCAGGCCGGCACGGCGGATGCGTGAGGGGGTCATGTCGGTGTCTCCTTGTTCGGGGGGTCGCCCAGGCGGCGCCGGTCCGGGATTGTGGGATGCCGACGTGGCCGCTTGTCCCTGCGAAATACCCGAAGCCGGCCATGGCGGCGATGACGGCGGTCAGGCCTGCGCGTCAAGGCCGAGCGACACTCGCGACGCCAACCACATGCCCGCCATGACACCTGCCCACCACAAGACCCCGGCCGACCTGCGCAGCGCACGCTGGTTCGCGCCCGACGACCTGCGCTCGTTCGGCCACCGCTCGCGCGTGATGCAGATGGGCTACGGCCCGGCGGACTTCATGGGCAAGCCGGTGATCGCCATCGTCAACACCTGGAGCGATGCCAACCAGTGCCATGCGCACTTCAAGCAGCGGGTGGAGGACGTCAGGCGCGGCGTGCTGCAGGCCGGGGGTTTCCCGATCGAGCTGCCGGCGATCTCGCTGAGCGAGAGCCTGGTCAAGCCGACCACCATGATGTACCGCAACTTCCTGGCGATGGAGACCGAGGAGCTGCTGCGCAGCCATCCGGTGGACGGCGCGGTGCTGATGGGCGGCTGCGACAAGACCACGCCGGGGCTGGCGATGGGCGCGCTCAGCATGGGCCTGCCCTTCGTGTTCCTGCCCGCCGGGCCGATGCTGCGCGGCAACTGGCGCGGCCAGCCGCTGGGGTCCGGCTCGGACGGCTGGAAGTACTGGGACGAGCGCCGCGCCGGCAACATCAGCGCCGAGAGCTGGCACGAGATGGAGGCCGGCATCGCGCGCAGCCACGGCACCTGCATGACCATGGGCACCGCGGCAACGATGATGGGCATTGCCGACGCGCTGGGCCTGACGCTGCCCGGCGCCAGCTCGATCCTCGCGGCGGATGCCGGCCACATCCGCATGGCCGCCGATTGCGGCCGCCGCGCGGTGCAGATGGTCTGGGAAGACCTCGTGCCCGCGCGGGTGCTCAGCGCCGCGAGCTTCCACAACGCCATCGCCTGCGCGATGGCCATGGGCTGCTCGACCAACGCCATCATCCACCTCATCGCCATCTCGCGCCGTGCCGGGCTGCCCGTCACGCTGGCCGACTTCGATGCGATGAGCCGCCAGGTGCCGGTGGTGGCCAACATCCGCCCCAGCGGCGAGAAGTACCTGATGGAGGACTTCTTCTACGCCGGCGGCCTGCTGGCGCTGCTCAAGACCATCGCGCCGCACCTCAAGCCCGAGGCCATGACCGTCAACGGCCACACCCTGGGCGACAACATCGCGGGGGCCGAGGTGTTCAACGACGACGTGATCCGGCCGCTGGCGCGGCCGATCTATGCCGAAGGCGCGCTCGCGGTGCTCAAGGGCAACCTGGCGCCCGATGGCGTGATCGTCAAGCCCAGCGCGGTGGCGCCGCGCCTGCTGCAGCACACCGGCCGCGCGCTGGTGTTCGACGACTATCCGGCGCTCAAGGCGGCCAGCGAAGACCCGGACCTGGACGTGACGGCCGACGACATCCTGGTGCTGCGCAACGCCGGCCCGCAGGGCGCGGGCATGCCCGAGTGGGGCATGCTGCCGATCCCGACCAAGCTGCTCAAGCAGGGCGTGCGCGACATGCTGCGCCTGAGCGATGCGCGCATGAGCGGCACCAGCTACGGCGGCTGCCTGCTGCACTGCGCGCCCGAGGCCTATGTGGGCGGGCCGCTGGCGTTGCTGAAAACCGGCGACCGCATCCGCATCGACGTGCCGGCGCGGCACATCCACCTCGAGGTCAGCGACGAAGAACTGCAGGCCCGCCGCGCCGCCTGGGTGCCGCCGCCGCCGCGCTACCAGCGCGGCTACGGCTGGCTGTTCGGCCGCCACATCCTGCAGGCCGACCAGGGCTGCGACTTCGACTTCCTCGAAACCAGCTTTGGCGCGCCGGTGGGCGAGCCGTCGATCTACTGATCTCGCTGCCAGGCCCTGACATGAACATGCCGACCCCCGAGATCGACCCCGTCATCCGCCAGCGCCTGCAGGGCGTGAGCACCGCCACCCTGGCGACCGCGCTGTACAAGCGCGGCCTGCGCAACCAGGCGATCCAGGGCGTGCGTCCCCTGCAGACGCCCGTGGCCGGCGCGCCGAGCATGGTGGGGCCGGCCTACACGCTGCGCTACATGCCGGCGCGCGAGGACCTGAACCTGCTGAAGGTGTTCGAGGACCGTGGCCATCCGCAGCGCAAAGGCGTCGAGGAATGCCCGCCGGGCGCGGTGTTCGTGATGGACAGCCGCGGCGACGCCCGCGCCGCCTCCGCCGGCGGCATCCTGGTCACGCGGCTGATGGTGCGCGGCGTGGCCGGCGTGGTCACCGACGGCGGCTTCCGCGACAGCGCCGAGATCGCCACCCTGGCGATGCCGGCCTACCACCAGCGTCCGTCGGCGCCGACCAATCTCACGCTGCACCAGGCCATCGACCTGAACGTGCCGATCGGCTGCGGCGGCGCGCCGGTGTTCCCCGGCGACGTGGTCGTCGGCGACGCCGACGGTGTGATCGTGGTGCCCGCGCATCTGGCCGGCGAGATCTCGGCCGAGGCGGTGGAGATGACCGCGTTCGAGGACTTCGTCACCGAC
>JBJXHB010000112.1:0-21586 GCA_046160725.1 Aquabacterium sp. | reverse complement strand
CCCTGACCACCGACCGTCCATTCATACCAATCGAGGGTTCCCTTTCCCGTCGAAGCGACGCTCGTGGCCATCTCGATGTGCTGTACGAAGTCGGGAACCTTGTACTGAAGCGATCGTTCTCGCGTGCCGGGGTCTTCCGCGGCATGCACTGGCAAGGACCACCACATCCCCAGGTCAAGCTCATTCATCTGCTGCGCGGCCGAATCCTGGACTGCGTCCTGGACCCCCTGTCCCCCGACCCCGTGCTTTGGGCCAAGGAGTTGACGCCAAGCAGCGGTTGGATCCGCATCGACGCGCATTGGGCGCACGGGTTCCATGCACTTGAGGACACAGATTTCGAGTACATCTGCCATGGCGCCTATCGCGAGGATGCCGAGGTCAGTCTGTCGATCGTGACGGCGCTGCGCGACCACCTCGGCATCCTCGAACCCCAGCTTTCCGCCAAGGATGCGGCAGCGACGCCGTTCCCGGTTCGCACTGTGCGTCGCGTTGATTGAGACCATGCCCGGCGCGCCATGATCAACGGCCAACGCGTCATCGCCATCATCCCCGCTCGTTCAGGATCGAAAGGGCTGCCTGGAAAGAACATCCGTCCACTGCTGGGTGTGCCCTTGCTGGCATGGCCGGTGGCTGCGGCACGCGCCTCACATTGCGTCGATCGCGTGATCGTGTCCACCGACAGCGCGGACTATGCCGACATTGGTCGACGCTATGGCGCCGAGGTGCCCTTCCTGCGCCCGGCGCTGCTGGCCGCCGACACTGCGCCGAGCAGCGCGGCCGTGTTGCACGTGCTGGACACCCTGCAGGACAGCGGTGACCGCTACGACCTGCTGGTGCTTCTGGAGCCGACCTCGCCACTGACCGACGGTGCAGACATCGACGGTGCACTGACGGCCCTTTGCGCCGGCCGTGACCGCGCCGATGCACTGGTCGGTGTGACCGAGCTGGCCACCCAGCACCCGGCCTTTGCGGTGCGCCAGATGCCCGACGGCCGCATCCAGCCATACGCCGCTTCTGACTTCACGCGCCTGCCGCGAAGGCAAGACGTCGAGCCCCTGTTCGCACTCGACGGCAGCCTTTACATCTCGGCGGTGCCAGCCTACAGGAAGACCTTGAGTTTCTGCCACGATCGCACCCTGCCCTACCCGATGGCACGGCACAAGTCGCATGAGGTCGATGACCTGGTGGACTTCCTGTGCATCGAGACCATTGCCCGCCATTTCGCCATCCAGCCGCCTGGAGCCCCCGCATGAAGCGCTGCACCCGTTGCCTGACCAAGGAGACCGTGGACACCATCACCTTCGACGAGTTCGGAGTGTGCAGCGTGTGCCGGCAGATCGAGTTCAAGAAGGACAAGATCGACTGGGACGACCGCGGTCGTCAGCTGCAAGGGCTGATCGACGAGTACAAGGGCAAGGGTCTTTACGACTGCATCGTCCCCTACAGCGGAGGCAAGGACAGCGTTTTCCAGCTCTGGTATATCGTCCGAGAGCTTGGCCTGCGTCCACTGGTCGTGCGATACAACCATTGGGGCTACCGGCCTCTGGTCGAGGAGAACAACACCCGCGTGTTCAAGCAACTCGGCGTCGACGTGGTCGAGTTCAGCACCAGCTTCCACGTCGTGCGGGAAACCATGTTGGAGTCCCTGCGCCGCAGAGGTGACTTCTGTTGGCACTGCCACACCGGCATTTACGCCGGCGTGATGCACTTCGCTGTCCGTTTCGAGACGCCGTTGATCTTCTGGGGCGAGTCCACCGCCGAATACCACAGCTGGTACACCTTCGAGGAAATGGAAGAGGTCGACGAGAAGCGATTCAACCGGCTGATGAACCAGGGCATCACGGCCGACGACATGTTTGAGTTTCTGGGCGGGCGGGTCGACCGGCGCGACCTGTGGATGTTCGACTACCCCAAGCGTCGCGACCTGCTGAAGCTGAAGGTGCGCTCGATCTGCCTGGGCAACTACATCGAGTGGGACACCAAGGGCAACGTCGAGATCATCAAGCGTGAGTTGGGCTGGAAGGGCCAGCGTGTCGAGGGCGTGCCGGCAGCCTACGACTACGAGAAGATCGAGTGCACCTTCCAGGGCATGCGCGACTATGCCAAGTACGTCAAGCGCGGCTATGGCCGGACCAACCATCTGATGAGCATCGATATCCGCAATGGGCGCATGGATCGCGATACCGCGCTGAAAGTCGAGGCCGAGGTCGATGGCAAGCGCCCGGCATCCATGGACTGGTTCCTCGATATCCTGCAGATCACCGAGACCGAGTTCTACGCGATCCTGGAAAAACACCAGGTCCACCCATGGAAGTTCGATCCGACCGCCGTTGAAACAGGCCCACGCCTCCCGGACATGGACCTTTGGGACCGGACGGGCCTGGACAAGCCGGTCGGGCCGCCACGCGGTGAGGACGGCAAGCCCCTGGAATACGTGTGATCGCTGTCGTCGATTACGGCTTCGGCAATCTGCGCTCACTGCGCAACGCGCTGGAGTACCTGGGCGCGGAGGTCGAGGTCACCCATGACCCCGCCGTGCTGGAAGAGGCCGAACGTATCGTGCTGCCGGGCGTGGGCGCCTTTGGAGATGCCATGGTTGCCCTGCGCGAGCGTGGCCTGGTCCAGCCGCTGACGCGACTGGCCTTGCACCAGAAGAAGCCGGTGCTGGGTATCTGCCTGGGCATGCAGCTCTTCGCACGGCACAGCAATGAACACGGCACGCACGACGGTCTGGGCTGGCTGCCTTCGCATATCGACGCACTGCACGTGCCACCCCCCTTGAAAGTACCCCACGTCGGCTGGAACAACATCGCGTTCGACGCTGGTGACTGGCTTTTCGAGGGCATCCGCGGCCAGGAGGCCAACTTCTACTTCGTGCACAGCTTCCACATGGTCTGCGACGATCCGTCGATCCGGACGGCGACAGCGGACTACGGCGCGCCCGTCACCGCGGTGGTCCGCCAGGGTCACCTGGTGGCGACCCAGTTCCATCCCGAGAAGAGCCAGGACAACGGCTTGCGCCTGCTCCAGAACTGGCTCGACCACGACTTCGCCGCATGCTGAAGAAGCGCATCATTCCGAAGTTCCTGATCCGGGGCGGACGCCTCGTGAAGGGGCTGCGATTCCACGAAAACTTCCGCGAGGCCGGCAACCCGGTCTCCACAGCCAAGGTGTATGACGCCTATGGCGTCGACGAGTTGATGTTTCTCGACATCGATGCCAGCGCGGCGGGCGGCCTCATCGACGGGCGCATCATCGAACGCGTCTCCGAGGAGGTTTTCATGCCGTTCACGGTTGGTGGCGGCATCCGCACCAACGACCAGATCGCCGCACTGCTGGCCAGCGGCGCTGACAAGATCTCGCTGACCACGGCCGCGTTGGACCAGCCGGGTTTCGTTCGGCAGGCGGCATCGCGATTCGGTGACCAGTGCATCGTCGTCGGGCTCGACTACCGTGTCGACGATTTCGGCAAGGCCAGCCTGTTCACGCATGGCGGCCGGCAGGCAACCGGGCTCGATCTGGTTGATACCGCATTGCGCATGCAGGATGAACATGCCGGTGAAATCCTCCTCTGTTCGATGGACCGGGACGGCACCATGGCGGGCTACGATCTGGAGATGATCAACCACCTCTCCGACAGGTTGGACGTGCCCCTCATCGCATCCAGCGGCTGCGGTTCCCTGCAGCACTGCGTACAGGCGCTGGAGGCGGGCGCATCGGCGATCACCATCAGCAGCATGTTCCTGTTCTCGGACCACAGTCCGATCAAAGTGCGGACATATCTGGCCACCAATGGCCTGCCGGTGCGCTCCCAGCAGGGCAGCCATAGCTGACCGGCGCCCGCGCTACCGGCAACATCGTGTTACGGATGTTTGCCGTTCGCACGCAATGCGCGGTTTGCCTTCGCACAGCATAGGGGCTGGGGAGACCAAATGAGAGTGAGACGGATCGTGGCTGCGCATCGTTGGCTGAGGACCGGCCTGATGGCCCTGTCGGGCTGGCTTGCCTCGTGTGGCGGTGGTGGTGGTGGCGAGGAGTCCAGGGCGGTGCCGTTGTCGCCGCAGGTCCAGGTCTTCGATGCGGACAAGAGCGGCTGGCTGCCGAACAACGGCCGCTGGTACAACTATGTTCAGTCCGAGGCGCCCTGTCTCTCAGGCGAGGGATTCCCGAACAACCCGATCAGCCCGGCGTCGTGCTTCCAGTGGCTGACGTCTGAGGCAGGGCCCCAGGGCGCGTGGATTCGGTCGACCGGCCCCTGGTGGATCGACCCGAACCACATGCAGAAGCCTGGCGGCAATGGCTTCGGTTTCGTCCACGTCCTTGCCTTCACCCAGTTGCCGGCAGCCGTGTACAGCCCAGCCAGCCTCGACGAGACCGTGGTGGAGTTCTCGGCTCGCATCGACGCCGCATTTGCAACGCTGGAGGCCGACAGCCTGGCCGGCCGGCGAAAGGGCCATGTCTACTTCTGGTTCCAGACATGGCCGCGCGAAGTCGAGGGCTGTACGCCGAATCCGGAGACGGGCGAGAACTGCACGCGCCAGAGCGACTACATCCTGACCGGCGAATTCAGCCCAGACTACGAGATCGACCGCATGACACCGGGGCAGGAGAAGCGTTATCGCTTCCGGCTGTCGGCCCTGGACGCCGCCAAGTGGACCTGCCTGGGTGCCGGCGTCAACCTGAAGTACGACTGCGAGCCGCTCTCATCGGCCATCCGGAACGTGGCGGTGGTGGGTTTCATCATCGCGCCTGTGCCGCGTTGCCCGTACGTGACCCTGCCGGACGAGTCCGAGCTTTGCAACCTGGCCGAGATTGCGCGCCAGCCCGGCGCCTACCTGAACCTGGGGACATTCGAGTTCCGGGACTTCTCCATCACCAAGGCCCTGGTGCGTGCCAGCGAGGCCTTTCCCTTGAACATCTCGCTGCCGACCCAGGCGGCCGGGCCAGGCTGGTCGCGCCTGTACCTCGGCGAGGCCCGCCGCTACGACGCCGGCAACGGTCTCCACATTCCGATCACCGGCCCGGTGGTCGCCACGCGCCTTGGCCTCACCCGGTCCAGCGCGCCGGCCGACGCCGAGTCCGCAGGCCTGCACGTCTACCTCCTGCCGGCGGGCTTCGAGCCCGGGCAGACCGAGAACCTGTTGCTCGTGGCGGGGCCAACCGACGACGGTCGCTTCGAGCGGCTCTACGGCTTCGGCAGCTACAAGGTGGGCGACACCATTGGATTCCTGGTCGACGGCCCCCAGCTGCTGGTCCTCAAGAACGACGAGCTGATCTTCCAGACCTCCTCGCCGTGTGTGGGTCAGTCAACCTGTATCCTGCGGCCTTTCGTGTCCACCTATGGCGTGCCGGCCGGCGCGCCCCGAATCCTGACCTATTGAGCGCGGCGCGTGCCCCGGGGCGCCGCCGCCCCAAGCATGTCGCTTCTGATCAGCTCGCTCCAGCCGAACGCACTGGCCCGCCTGGCCGCCCGCCAGGCCGTCCACCTCTTCCCAGACGAAGGCGGGCCGACCGCCGATGACTTGTCGGCGTCGGTGCCCGCCGCGTTGCAACGCCTGGAGCATTGCTTCAGCCACGTCGGCAACCGCTACTTCTTCGACGGCTCGAGAGTCCAGTTCGACCATCTGCACGGCGACCAGTACGCGATGTGGCTGTACCTGCTGTCCAACCAGTTGTACCGAGACGGCGCGCCGCCGGCCTTCTGCAAGAAGCTGTTCCTGCTCAACAAGGCGCTGCACGGCTGCGACGTGTTCTATGAGGTTGATCTGCCTTCGGTCTTCCTGCTAGTGCATCCCCTCGGCACGGTGCTGGGCCGGGCACAATATGCGGACCATCTGATCGCCTACCAGCGCGTCGGTATCGGCAGCAACCACGATGTCTACCCTCGGCTCGGACGCCATGTCACCTTGCGGCCGGGCAGTTCGGTCCTGGGGCGCTGCTCGGTCGGCGACAACGTGACGATCGCTGCCGAGTCTCTCGTGCTGGACCGCGACGTTCCCGCCCACCACACCTTCATCGGCGACCCGCGGCAGCATCGGCTGCTGCCCCGCCCGCATCCGGAGCCCCTATGGCGGACCTGAGCCAGCCACGCCCGCAGACCGCCGACGAATGGCGTGCGCGCCTGCATGCCGCCATACCGGGCGGCGCCCACACCTATTCGCGCGGGGATGATCAGTTTCCGGCCATCGCGCCTCCGCTGCTGGAGCGCGGAAAGGGAGCCTATGTCTGGGACACCGAAGGCCGCCGCCTGCTGGATTACGGTATGGCGCTGCGCGCCGTCACCCTGGGCTATGCCGACGATCGCGTCAACGCCGCCGCCCTCGCGCAGATGGAGGCCGGCGTCAACCTGACCCGCGCGAGCCTGACGGAACTGCGCGCCGCCGAGACGCTGATCGACCTGATTCCGTCGGTGGAAATGGTCAAGTTCGCCAAGAACGGCTCCAACGTCACCACGGCGGCGGTCAAGATTGCCCGCGCCTACACCGACCGGCCGCTGGTCTGCATCCCCCGGCAGCAACCCTTCTTCTCGTTCGACGACTGGTTCATCGGCGTCACCAATCTCAAGCGCGGCGTTCCGCAACAGCATGTGGCGCATACGCTGCTGTTCGACTATGGCGACGCCGCCAGCCTGCAACGCTGCTTCGACGAGCACCCAGGCCAGATCGCGGCGGTGATGCTGGAGCCTGCCACCACGCTGACCCCCTGCGGCCCGTGCGACGGCCCAGCCGCCTGGCCGCAACGGCCGTGCAGCACCTGTCCGAACAACGCCGGCAGTTTCCTGCAGCAGGTCCAGGCCATGTGCCGCCGGGACGGCGCCCTGTTCATCCTGGACGAGATGATCACGGGCTTCCGCTGGCACCTGGCTGGAGCGCAGGCCTTCTTCGGTGTAACGCCAGACCTGACCACCTTTGGCAAGGGCATGGCCAACGGGCATTCGGTCGCGGCCGTCGGCGGTCGGCGCGACGTGATGTCGGTCGGCTCCATCGACCGCCCCGGCATGGAGCGCACCTTCCTGCTGTCGACCACGCATGGCGCCGAAATGACCGGCCTGGGCGCCTTCATCGAGACGGTGCGGATCTATCGCGAAGAAGACGTCACCGGTCATCTGTGGGCGTACGGCCGCCGCCTACGCGAGGGGTTGACGACAGCCGCGGCCTGTCACGGCCTGCAGGCGCACTTCCGCATGGACGGCCCCGACATCAGCCTGAACTTCCTGACACTGGACGCCCAGGGTGCGCCGTCGGCCGCGCTGCGCACGCTGTTCGCGCAGGAGATGATCCGCGGCGGCGTGCTGATGCCCTGGATCGCGGTGTCCCAATCCCATGGCGACGCCGAACTGGCACTCACGCTGCAGGCCGCGGACGCGGCCATGGGTGTCGTGCGACGGGCACTCGACGGCCGGATCGAGGACTATCTGGTAGGGTCCGCCGTCAAGCCGGTCTTCCGCTCACACAACTGAGTCGCTTGCTGATGACCTCGCTCGAGCGTTTCCGGCTGGACGGCAAGGTCGCCCTGGTCACCGGCGGCGGCGGCATCCTGGGCCGGCGTTTCGTCGAGGGCCTGGTGCAGGCCGGGGCACGGGTCGCCGTCGTGGACGCCCAACTGGACGCCGCCCACGCAGCGGCCGAGCCCTGGGGCGACCAGGCGTTGGCGGTGGCCTGCGATGTCGCCGACCCGGACTCGGTCGGCCGCTGCGTTCAGACCGTGACCGAGCGCTTCGGTCGCCTGGACGTGCTGCACAACAACGCCGCCACGAAGACAGCCGACCCACGGGCCTTCTTCGCGCCCTTCGAGGACTATCCATTGCAGACCTGGCGCGAGGTCATGTCCGTCAATATCGACGGCATGTTCCTGATGGCACAGGCAGCCGGCCGGACGATGATCGCCGCCGGCCGTGGCGGCACGGTGATCCAGACCGCCTCGATCTACGGCCTGCTGGGCCCGGACGCGCGCATCTACGAAGGGTCTGACTACCTCGGCGGTCCGATCAACACGCCCGCCGTATATGCCGCATCGAAGGCCGCTGTGGTGGGGCTGACCCGATGGCTGGCCACACACTGGGCACCACAAGGTATCCGGGTCAACTGCCTGGTGCCGGGCGGCGTGTCGTCGGGCCAGAACAGCGACTTTTCGCAGCGCTACTCGCAGCGTGTGCCGATGGGCCGCATGGCCCGCGATGAAGAGATGGTTCCTGCCTTGTTGTACCTGGCCTCCGATGCCTCCAGCTACGTCACCGGACAGGTGCTCGCCGTGGACGGCGGCTGGACGGCCTGGTAGGCCGCTCGCACCGGATCCGGACCCTCGGCGATGCGCCAGCGCGTGATCGTCGGCACCAAGCTGGCCGAGACCGTCTGTCGAGGCCTGTTCATCCTGGTGGCGACCTACAGGCTGCCGGTGGTCGATGCAGGTCAGTTCGGCCTGATCGCGACGCTGGTGGGCATTGGCGCCTTCCTCGTTGGCTTCGAGCGGCAGGTTGACTTGCTGCGCTGCGTCAGCGGCAGCCCGGCCGCTGAGGTGCGGCAGCGTCTGTCCGAGACCTTTCGATTCCATGCGGTGAACGCCTGGGCCGTGCTGCCCTGGGCCGCCCTTCTCGGATCGCAGGCGTTTGGTTGGTCCGCGACGACGCTGGCCCTGGCGTTGCTGATCCTGGTCGGCGAGTACGCCGGCAACCAGGCCTACCAGGCTGTCCTGGTGGATCGTCGGCACTATCCGCTGATGGCGCTCGGGCTGGCACGCGTGGCGACATTGCTTGCGGCCACGCTGGGTTGGGCGTGGTTGTCGCCGGCGACCTTCGACGCCGAGGGGCTGCTGCTGCTGTGGAGCGGGCTGTCGGCCGTCTTCCTGCCGATCCTGGCATGGCTCTGGATCGTGGCAATGCGGCCGGCCGGGCCGGCCTCGAACTTGCCGGTGCACACCATCGGTGCCCAGTACCGGGCCTCGGCTCTGCATTTCAGCGTCGGCCTGGCGGCCATGGCCGCCCTGCAGGCCGACCGGCTGGTGGTGGGCTCGCTTCTGAACCCCTTTGACATCGGGATCTTCTTCCGCCACGTCACGCTGGCCGGCCTGGCGTTGCAGCTGTTCAACATTGCCTCCTACAACCGGGTCGCACCAACGGTGTACCTGCGGGTCCGGCAGGCGAACCGGCCGGATGCCTTGCGAATCGTCAAGGTCGAGTACCTTCGCTTCGCCGTGGCCCTGGGACTGGCCTGTGCAGCGCTCTCAGCCGGTGTTGCAATCGCGGACAATGTGCGCTCGGCAACCGGCCTCGTGCCCGCGTGGATTGCGCTGCTGGGTGTCGCGGTGATGCTTCGGGGCGGCGCCGACTATGCCGGTCTGGTCCTGCTGGCGGTCGGCGCGGATCGCCGCCTGCTCGCCAACCAGTGTGCGGCGGTCCTTGTGGGTGTCGTGCTGCTGATCCTGCTGGCCCGCGCGTACGGCGTCTTCGGCGCCGTCCTGGGGTCCATCGCCACACCGTTGATCTACATCTGTCTGAATCTGCACGCCATCCGCTCATCCGAGTCCGCCTGAGCCCCACGTGACCGACGCTGTCCTCGTCTACGCCATTAATCGCACCGATGCCTGGTGGCGCCATATCGCCGCGAGTCTCGGCTTCGCGCAGCATCACGTCGTCACCGACATCCGCGGCGCAGGCGACAGCGATGTCATCGATGCGTTCTACGGCGAGTACCGGCGCCAGCGCCGGCTGCCCGCCCCATCCGCTGCCGTCCTGACCGCAGACGAGGTGGCCGATGTCGTTGCGCGGTGTCGCGTGCTGCGCTGGCTGCCGGCAAACCAGGCCCACTGCATGGTGGTCGCCATGGAACATGCGTTCTCGGCCGTGCTAGACCAAACCCGGCCGTCGCTGGTCCTGTCCTTCCCCATTGACCGCTATGTGTCCGATGTACTGGAGCGGCTGGCCTGCAAGCGCGGAATCCCCTACGTCGAGCTGACGGTCAGCCTGATATCCGGCATGTGCATGTTGATGTATCGCGGCCAGTTGCTGAAGACCGGGCCCGCCCCGGCGCGGGAGGTGCTGCAGCAGCACGTATCGACCATTGCGAACCCGTCGTTCACGCCGTCCTATGTCCAGACGACGCAACGCTACACGGCCGCACGCTGGCTCAAGATCTTCAGCTACTTCCGCGTGCGGGGCTGGGCCTTCAGGGCGATCAGCTGGTTGAAGCGCGACCCGGTCAACCTGCACTACACCGATGCCCAGGCGTTCCTCGGCCACAAACCGCGGCTGTCGGACTTGGCGGTGCTCGACCTGATCGACTGGAACTGGCGGGACCGGCTCGCGCCCTTTGCACAGGACCGCCGTGTCTTCTTAGGGCTGCAGCTGTTCCCTGAAGCTTCCATCGACTACTGGCTGGCCAACCTGGAACTGATCGACTACGAGGATCTTGTCGTTGACGCCGCGCGGGCCTATGCCGATGCGGGCTGGCTGGTCCTGGTCAAGGACCACCCATCGCAGTTCGGGTTTCGCCAACGCGGGCTGATCGACCGCCTGCTGGGGATACCCAACGTGGTCTTCTTGCCCTACGACGTCAGCGGCAACGAGGTGGTCAGCCTGACCGGCGCCAATTTCACGCTGACTGGCACGCTGGGCCTGCAGTCGGCGCTGCTCGGCCGCAAGTCGGTGGCATCGCCGACCTACTACGTGACGACGCCGGATTTCGTGACGTTCGACCGTCGGTCCGATGTCGCCGGCCTGCCGGCGCGTACCCTGGCTGCGCCGCCGCCGTCCCTGCTTGAGCGTCAGCATCGGGTGATCGCGCACCTCCTGCAGGGCAGCTTCGAGGGCGACTTCTTTTCCTTTCGGGGATTCCAGTCGCGCGAGCCCGCGTCTGGCGCCACGCTGCTGGCGAAGCGGCTTGGTGAACGATTGCGTGAGCTGCTGGCGCAGCGTACCCATCCCGTCTTCCATCGTCCGCCGTCATGACCCAAACCTATCGCGTCCTGCCGCCGCCCCCAGGAACCGAGCCCGTCCTGACGTCCCGACTTGGCTCGCGGATCTTGGTGGACTATCAGCGCCACCCGGCCTATGCCGCCTGGGCCGACGAGGCATCCGTTTCCTGGCGCCTGAGAGCCTGGAGACGCTTCCTGCCGGCGTTGATCAAGATCGAGCTCAAGAGAGCCATCCAGTACGAATGGATTCCGCTGCATGTGCGGCAAGGGCGCGGGCTGGCCGGGAAATTGCGCTTTGCCGCAGCGGCGGCCGGCAACCTGCTGCGCCCACGCAGCCGGCGCAACTTGGCCATCGATACACCGGGCCTCAGCGCGTTGGACCTGGCGTTTCGTCGCCAGGGCGTTGCGGTCGTCCAAGGGCAGGCTGAGGACCTGGCCCGACTGCGCGAACTGAGCGTACCAAACTTCGCCAAGCTCGAGCAACGCCGCTCCCAGGCGGCCGGTCAGCCCCGGGATTTCGAGGCATCGCGCAGCTACGCCAGCCGAGCCGACCAGCCCGCTCTCTTCCATGCCATCGAAGCCTTTTTCCAAAGCGCCGGCGTCCTGGCGACCGCCTCCAGCTACCTTGGCCGGACCGTCCGCCTGATTGACGTCAACCCACAGATCAACGACCCGTCGGACGACTTCTGGCGGCGGATTTTTCCGGACCGGACGGATCCACAGCCGGCACTGGCCTACATGCATCGGGATGCCTCCGGCGGCGACCTGAAGGCCATCGTCTACATGTCCGACGTCGGCCCCGACAACGGGCCATTCGGCTATGTGGTCGGGACCCATCGCATGGCGCCGGGCCGGTTTGACGACCATGTCTGCGAGGCCAACGACTCCAACGGCCTGGCGGGTACCGACCCGGACAGTCGGCGTTGCTTTGCGGCACTGCCATCAAGGCTGCGCCAGAAAGGCGCATTCGGCAACGACCTGCTGGATGCCAGCGAGACCGCGCAGACCTTGTCACGTGCGTTGTGGGAGATCACCGGCGCCGCAGGTTCGGTGGTTCTGTTCGACACCAAGGGGGTCCATCGTGGCGGCATGGTGCGCACCGGTGAGCGGCGGGTCATCACCTGCGTCCTGGGTTGATACGTTCGAACGGACCCGACGCGCCCGACCGATGAACCTGCACCCCGCGCTCTCGATGCTGGCCACGTGGCTGTTGTGTGGCCTGGTGTTTGCCGTGCTGCCGTACGAGTCCATCGAGCGCCCAATGACGCCAGCCGGCGTGTCCCTGTTCGCACTGTTTGTGGCGGCCTTCGTCACAGGGTCGTTGATGATTCCGCCCGGCCGGGCACGGGCGCTGCCGACATGCCAGGTGGTTGATGCCCGATTGCCCTTGCGCCTGCTGGCGACAGCTTCAGTAGCCGCCAGCATCTGCCTGCTGCTGGACGCCCGGGAGAAGGACTTGTTCGACCTGGTCGTCGCCTACGAACTGCGGTCCGAGGCGGCCGACGCGTTGCTGAAGGCCGAGGCTTCGCTCAGCTCGGTCTTCTTTCAGCTCGCCTTCCTGCTCTACCCTGCTGGCTTCGCATACCTGGCGATGCACACGCTGTATGCGCCGAAGCTGTCTGCGGCGCGGCTTCTGGTGTATGGCTTCCTGCCGGTCCTGCTCGCGACGTTGGTCATGGGTGGCCGCGTGCCGGTGTTTTACGGGTTCCTAGTCATGGTCGTGGCCTGGCTTGCCCGGCGCAGCGTGGACCATCCTCAAGATCGGGGGGCACGCCCATTGGCTGGCCGAAAGATCCACCCATTGGCTTTGCTCGCCGCTTTCGTGGCCATCGCCATCATGGCTGCCTACTTCGCGGCGGTGTTCATGGTTCGCGCCGAGGTGGTGGGCGGAGCGGCCGGCATGTTCGAGCTGGCGGAGAGCCAGTGGGGTGTCGGTTTTCGAGGGCCTGGCTCGTCCATCCTGTTCGCCTTGCTGGGCGATGAAGGCACCTACTTGTTGTTCGTCTTCATCTGGTACCTGGTGCAGGGACTCATCATGGGCCAGCATCTGTTCTCCGCCTACGACGGACCGGCCCAGCTCGGGATCTATGGCGCCGACCTTGTATCCGCGCTCATGCGGCGGCTCGACCCGGCGCGGGTGGCCGATGGCTTCGATCACCTGCTGGCCATGAACATCTACGGCTTTCTGCCCTCGGCCTGGGGTTCGCTCTGGGTGGACTTCGGCCTGGCAGGACTGGCCTTCGCCTTTGTCTGGGGTGTCCTGGCCGCCCTGGTGTGGCGCCGCTGCGTCCGCCAGCGCCAACCGCACTGGATGGTCTGGATGCCCTTTGTCAGCCTGGGCATCGTGTTCAGCCTGATCAACACGCCGCTCGGCTTCACGAATGGCCTGGTCACCCATACCTGGGTGCTGGTGGCGTTCCTGCTGCTGCGCGTGCGGCCTCAACCGGTGCCGGCCCCGCTGGCGTTACCAGTGCCTGCGGCCGCTTCGGTCCCGGCCTGAAGCAAGCCCTTCCGCCACCCATGTCCGCGGTGCACTATCGACCGGAGGTCGACGGCCTGCGCAGCATCGCGGTGCTGGCCGTCATGCTGTACCACGCCGGTTTCAGCATCGCCCGCGGTGGATTTGTCGGCGTGGACGTGTTCTTCGTCATCAGCGGATATCTCATCACCGGGATCATCTACCCCGAGGTGCGGGCCGGCCAGTTCAGCTTCATCCGCTTCTATGAGCGGCGGGTACGGCGCATCTTCCCAGCGCTGTTCGTGATGGTGGCTGTCACGACCATGGCGGGCCTGGTACTGATGACGCCGGCCCAACTCAAGGACCATGGACAGGCGGTGGCGGCGGTCGGCGCCTTTCTGTCAAACCTCTACTTCCTTGTCAAGACCGGGTACTTCAGCCGCCATGCCGACGAGGTGCCCCTGCTGCACACCTGGTCCCTGGCCGTGGAGGAGCAGTTCTATGTGCTGTTCCCGGTGGCGCTGCTGGCGGCCTGGCGCCTGGCGCGGGGGCGCATCGCGATGCTGCTGGCTGCGGCCTTCGTGCTGTCGCTGGCGCTGTGCCTGTGGCGGCTGCACCGCGGCAACGATGTGTTGAATTTCTTCGAGGCCAGCTCGCGCGCCTGGGAGCTGCTGATCGGCGCGTGGCTTGCCGTCCGCCAGCACGACGGTGCCCGGCCATTGGTGGCCGGCCCGGCGAGGCGGCCGCTGGGATGGCTCGGTTTGGCCCTGGTGGTGGGGCCGGTGGTCGCTTTCCAGCCGGGCCCCCAGCATCCGGGCCTGTGGACCCTGATTCCAGTCGCCGGTACGGCCCTGCTGCTGGCTGCGGCCGGCGCCCAGCAGGGCGTGGGCCGCCTCTTGGCGACTGCGCCCTTCGTTCGCGTCGGCCTGATCTCCTACAGCGCCTACCTGTGGCACCAGCCGCTGTTCGCGCTGACCACGGTGGCCCGCGGTGAGCATGCCGGGGCCGACCTGTCGGTGGCACTTCTATTGCTCTGCCTGGGGATTGCCTGGGTCAGCTGGCGCTACATAGAGGCGCCCTTTCGCGACCGCACGCGCACCAGTCGCCGCATGGTGTGGGTTGGCGCCGCAATCGGCACGGTGCTGTGCCTGGTCGGAGGCGTCGGCCTGCATTTGACAGGCGGATTGCCCCAGCGCTATAGCGACGAGCAGGTCCACCTCATGTCCACGGCGGTGCGCAGCCCGCTGCGCGACAGCTGCCACTTCGAGGCTGAGCGGCCATGGCCCGAGCAGGCCTGCCAGTACCCGGCCGGGGCGGCCGCAAGCTGGGCCGTATTGGGCGACAGCCACAACGTCGAGCTCGGTTGGGCCCTGTCGCAACGCCTTTCCGCCCGCGGCGATGGCGGCCTGCTGCACCTGAGCGCCAGCGGCTGCCAACCGGCACTGGACTTCGTGTCGAACGTGCCGTCCTGCCAGGCCTGGCTGCGGCGCGCGCTCGCGGTGCTGGAAAGCCGCGCCGACATCACGCATGTGGTCCTGCTCTGGCGCCACAGCTTTTACCTTCACGGCGACACGCGCCAGCACTGGCCGGCGTTGCCGGACGACCCGCCCATCTTCATGCGCGACCAACCCGCCGCTCAGGCGCGCGAGGCCTATGTCCGCAGCCTGAACACCGTCGTGCAACGCCTTCTGGCCGCCCGCAAGACCGTGCTGCTGCTCGACCCGGTGCCCGAACTCGGCCGGCCCGTGGAATACCACGTCTTCTCACGCGCCCTGCCGCCTGCGGCTCGCGCCGACGGCCCAGACCGTGCGTTCTACCAGCGCCGGCATGCTCACATACTGAGCGCCCTGGCGGCGGTACCTTCTCATCCCCTGTTGGTCCGCGTGCCCAGCGCCGACGCGGTATGCACAGGCCCGCGCTGCCTGGCGCTCGTGGACGGCCAGTCGCTGTACTTCGACGACAACCACCTCAGCCTCTCCGGTGCCGCTCGACTCGCTGACCTTGTGCTGGCCCGTGCCGCGGCGGCGCAGGTTGCCGCGCGGGACAATCGGCCATGACAGGGCCTGTCCTCATCACCGGCGCCGGGGGCTACATCGGCTCGGCCCTGTGTACCCACTTCGTGAAGAACGGCGTCAAAGTCACGGCATTGGTGCGGCGTGGCGGCAGGCCGGCGCCCGCCGGTGCGACGCCCTGGCTGGTCGATGACCTGGCCGAGCCCTGGACAGCGGACGCTGCAGACCTGTCCGGCATCCAGACGGTTATCCATTGCGCAGGTCGTGCCCACGTGCTGCGCGAACGCGCCGCCGACCCGGTGGCGGCGTTCCGTCGGGTCAACGTGGAGGCCACGCTGGCGCTGGCCCGTGCCGCCGCGACCGCTGGCGTACGGCAATTCGTGTTCCTGAGCTCGATCGGGGTCAACGGTGCTGCCAGTCGCGGCCGGCCGTTCCGTGGTGATGACGCCGCGCAGCCCGAGTCGCCCTATGCGCAATCGAAGTGGGATGCCGAGCGAGGCATGGCGGCGTTGGCGGCCGAGACTGCCATGAAGGTCGTCAGCCTGCGGCCTCCCCTGGTTTATGGCCCTTCGGCGCCCGGCAACTTTGCACTTTTGGTGCGCGCCGTTCAGAGCGGCTGGCCTTTGCCCTTGGGGGGCCTGCGGGCCCTGCGCAGCTTCATTGCCCTGGACAACCTCTGCGACCTGATCGACCGCATCGCCGACAGGCCGGACCACCCCGGCGGCACCTGGACCGTGGCCGATGGCGAAGACATCTCCACCGCCGACTTCGTGCGCGCCATCGGGCGGGCATTGGGCCGTCGTCCTGCGTTGTTGCCGGTGCCGGCCGGCCTGCTCTCCAGCTTGGCGGGCCTGGTCGGCAGGGCCGAGCAGGTCCGCAAGATGGCGGTGGAACTGCGCGTGGATGTGGAAGCGCTCCGAACCGATTGGGGCTGGCACGCGCCCTGCTCGGTGCAAAGCGCGCTGAACGCGGCATTGAGCCGCACTACCCTGGACAGGAAGCCCTCGACATGAGCCGGGTGTTCATCATCGCCGAGGCCGGCGTCAACCACAACGGCAGCGAGACACTGGCCCTGCAACTGGTCGATGTCGCGGCCGAGGCCGGCGCCGACGCCGTCAAGTTCCAGACTTTCAGTGCCGACAAGCTGGTCGCCCGCGGTACCGCCAAGGCCGAGTACCAGCAACGCGAGACCGGCGGCGGGGACCAACACTCGATGCTGCGTGCCCTGGAACTGTCGGAGGCCGCGCACAGACGGATCGCAGCGCATTGCCGCAGCCGTGGCATCGAGTTCATGTCCACGCCTTTCGACGACGACGCCGCACGCCTGCTGGTCGGGCTGGGCATGCGCCGCATCAAGGTGCCCTCCGGCGAGATCACCAACTCACCGTTCCTTCGTGTGCTGGCTTCGTTCGGCCTGCCGCTGGTCCTGTCGACCGGCATGGCGGACCTGGCCGAGATCCTGGACGCGGTGGACACGGTGAAGGCAGCCTGGTCCCGCATGGGCCGTTCTCCTGCAGCCGACGACCTGACGATCCTGCATTGCACCTCCAACTACCCGGCCGACGTGGGCGACGTCAACCTGAACGCCATGGCCACGATCGCGGCCGCGACCGGCATGCCGGTGGGCTACTCCGACCACACACTGGGCATCGCGGTTTCCACCGCCGCCGTCGCCCTGGGCGCCAGGGTGATCGAGAAGCACTTCACCCTGGACACCCTCCTGGCCGGACCCGACCATCGGGCGTCGCTGGACCCGGCCGGGCTGAAGGCCCTGGTCCAGGCCATCCGCGACATCGAGAGAGCCATGGGCTCCGCCGTGAAGGCACCGACCGCGACCGAACTGCCGGTGCGAGCCCTGGTCCGCCGCAGCATCGCGGCGGCGCGTGACCTGCCCGCCGGCACGGCACTCGCCCTGGCCGATCTTCAGCTCCTTCGTCCCGGTTCTGGACTGCCGCCATCGCAACTGGACGTCACCGTCGGCCGGCGTACCTGCAGGGCCATCGCGGCCGGCACGTTGTTGTCACCGGACGACTTGCAATGAAGCCGTCACTTGCCACTCGGGCCCTGCTGCGAGGTCCGCATCTCCCGTGGCCCAGCGCATGAGCCAGCGCCGCATCACCTACGTCAGCGGCACGCGGGCCGACCTCGGACTGATGCAGTCCACGCTGCTGCGTCTGCAGCAGGCACCCGACCTGGCACTGGACCTGCTGGTGACGGGCATGCACCTGGACGACCGGCACGGCCAGACGGTCGACGACATCCTGCGCGCGGCGCTGCCGATACGTGCCAGGGTGCCGGTGCCGCTGCTGCCGTCGAACGGGGCCACCATGGCCGCCAACATCGGCCGCATGACGCTGGCCTTCACCGAGGCCCTGGCGGCCGACCCGCCCGATCTGCTGCTGCTGCTCGGCGACCGCGGTGAGCAACTGGCCGGCGCCCTGGCTGGCCTGCACCTGGGCCTGGCCAACGTGCACATCCATGGCGGCGAGCGCTCCGGAACGGTCGACGAGCCGGTCCGTCATGCCGTATCCAAGCTGTCCCACTACCATTGCGTGGCCACCGAAGGCAGCCGCGAGCGGCTGCTGCGCATGGGCGAGAGCGCCGATTCCATCTTCGTCACCGGGGCACCCGGATTGGACGGGCTCGCCGACATGCCGCGGCAAAGCCGGACCGCACTGTGCGACACCACCGGGATCGACGCCACACGGCCTGTCGCACTGGTGTTGTTCCATCCGGTCCTGCAGGAGGCCGCCACGGCGGGCCGGGACATGCAGGCCATACTGGACGCCCTGCAACAGGCAGGCTGGCAGGCCGTCTGCCTGATGCCCAATGCCGACGCCGGCAGCGCCGATGTCAGAGCGGTGATCGAGCGGCGGCGACAACCCGGCCTGCACGTGGTGAACCACCTCGCGCGGCCGGACTTCGTCGCCTGGATGGCCTGTTGCGATGCCATGGTCGGCAATTCCAGCGCCGGCATCATCGAGGCCGCGACCTTCGCGACGCCCGTGCTCAACATCGGATCGCGGCAGAACCTGCGTGAGCGCAACGACAATGTGGCTGATCTGCCGGCGTCGGCCGAGGTGCTGGCTGACCATCTCGGCGCACTGCCCCGTGACAGCCGCCGACGGATGACCAACCGCTACGGCGACGGCCATGCCGGCGAACGCATCGAGCAGATCTTGCGCACCGTGCCGATCGGTGCCGCCCTGACACCCAAGTCGAATGCCTACTAGCCACCCATCAAGCATGGCGCCGGGGCAAGCTCCCACCAGCAGCCAGGTCACGGTGATCGGCGCTGGCGGCCATGGCCGCGTTGTGGTCGATGCGCTGCGCAGCACCGGATGGGCCGCTGCCGACATCACCGTCCGCGACGATCGCGCAGGTGCATCGCCTCTTCATTTCCTGGGCTGTCATCGGGCCTGTCCGGCCTGCCCGGACGGTGGTCTGGCCGGACCGGTGCATGTCGCGCTGGGTTCGGCGCAGGCTCGCGAGGCGCTGCTGCGGCGGGCCGCGGCGGACCAAGCTGCGTGGCTGACCGTCTGCCATCCGCGCGCCCATGTCGCCGGATCGGCGGCAGTGGGTGGCGGCAGCTTCATCGCCGCCATGGCGGTTGTCGGGCCGGATGCGCAGCTGGGCCTGGGCGTCATCGTCAACCATGGTGCGGTGGTTGACCACGACTGCGTGGTCGGTGACTTCTGCCATGTGGCGCCGAATGCCACGCTCGGCGGCGGCGTTCGCCTGGGGCGCCGCCTGCTGATCGGCGCGGGTGCCGTGGTGTTGCCGGGCCTGCACCTGGGTGACGATGTGGTGGTGGCCGCCGGAGCGGTGGTGGTGAACGACCTTCCCGTAGGCGCCCGCGTGGCGGGCGTCCCGGCCAGACCCATGGGAGATTCCGAATGATTCAAGACGTCGCAGAGCTCAGCGTAAGGCGCTCGACCACGCTGCGCGACGCCCTGGCGCGGCTGGACCGCACCGGCGCCGGCCTGCTGCTGTTGCTGGACGGCCAAGGCCGCTTCGAGCGGACGCTCACCGACGGTGACCTGCGGCGCCTGATCCTGGCCGGCAGCACACTGGAGTCGGACCTGGGCGCGGTGGCGGCGGCCGCATCGCAGGTGGTGCGCCAGGGGACCAGCCGGCGCGACGCGCTCGACCTGATGAACCATCACGGGATCCACCACCTGCCGGTGCTCGACGGCGACGGGCGGGTCACCCAGGTCCTGTATCGACAGGTGCTGGACCAACAGATCCTGCTGTCCACGCCGCACATGGGCGACGCCGAGCGGGACTTTGTCGAGGAGGCCTTTCGCAGCAACTGGATCGCGCCGCTGGGCCCGAACGTCGACGCCTTCGAGCGCGAACTGGCCGCAATGGTCGGCATCGGCCATGCCGCCGCGGTGTCCTCAGGCACCGCCGCCATCCACCTCGGGCTGCGCCTGCTGGGCGTGGGGCCCGGCGACCGGGTATTGTGCTCGTCGCTCACCTTCGCCGCCAGTTGCAATCCCATCGTCTACCAGGGTGCCGAACCGGTCTTCATCGACGCCGACGACCTGAGCTGGAACATGTCGCCGGCCGCGCTCGAGCGCGCATTGGTCACCGCCCGCCAGGAGGGCTGGACGCCCAAGGCAGCCATCATCGTCAACCTCTACGGCCAGAGCGCCGATATGGACCCCCTGCTGGCCCTGTGCGCCGCCCATGGTGTGCCGGTGCTGGAGGACGCCGCCGAGTCCCTCGGCGCCCGCTACAAGGGGCGCTGCAGTGGCACCTTCGGGCGCATCGGCACCTACTCGTTCAACGGCAACAAGATCATCACCACTTCGGGCGGCGGCATGCTCGTCTCCAATGATGCCGCGTTCATCTCGCCGAGTATCCCGCGGAACTCGGCGCCCATGCGCGCAAGCTCGCCACCCAAGCCCGCGACGACGCGCCTCACTATCAACACTCGGAGATGGCGCTTTGCGCCCACTTCGTGATCGGCTACAACTACCGGCTCAGCACTGTCTTGGCCGGCATTGGCCGCGGCCAGATCCGCGTGCTGGAGGAGCGTGTCCAGGCGCGGCGGCGCATTTTTGACTATTATGAGGAAACATTAGGTCATCTACCTGGTATTAATTTTATGCCCGAAGCCAAGTGGGGGCGCCATACCCGCTGGCTTACTTGTATGACCGTTAACCCTGCGGAATTTGGCGCAACGCGTGAGGATCTGCGCTTGGCGCTCGAAGCCGAAGACATCGAAGCCCGCCCGCGCCCAGGGGGCTCCCGGGAAGCCGATGCACTGTCAGCCCGTCTTTGCCGGCTGTGAAACGGTGGGGGGGCAGGTTGCCGAAGCCTTGTTTGCCGACGGACTTTGCCTCCCCTCCGGCTCCAACCTCACGGATGGGGAGTTAGCGCGGGTGGTAGGGGTGGTGCAGGGGGTTTATCACATTGCCCAAGGCTAAGGCGGGGAGCGCGCCGCTTAGCAAGACAAAAAGGCCCAACCATCGGGGGATGGTTGGGCCTTTTTGTGGGCGCGCCGGTCCTCACGTTTCCTGGCGACACTTTTCCCCTCACCGGTCAGTGAATGAAAAAGCAGCTGCCCTTGAATCGCATTGCTCAGCTATGGTATAATGCCGCAAATGGTCGTGTCCCATCACCGTTGAGAAGAGGGTTTGTTATGCAATATACAGTCATGATTCATCGTCAGCCACCAGGTCACTATGTTGCGCATGCGCCGGCGGTGCCCAACTGTCGCGGTGAAGGACGGACACGCAATGAAGCGCTCCATCAGTTAAAAACGGCCATGGAAGAGTGGCTGATCGAAACAGAAATCACCACACTTGAAATTAATACCAGTTCTTTTGCTACGTCACCCCAGGCTGGCCACACCAATCCTTGGCTGGCCACGGCCGGCATCTTTGCCGGCGATCCCATGTTAGAGCCGATGCTGCAGGAGATCTTGGCAGCACGGGAAGCAGAACGGGTTGGGGATGAGGAATGACCATCTATGTGCTCGACACAGATACGGTTACACGGCAACAAGCAAATCATCCGGCTGTTCGCCGGCGGCTAGAGCAACTTTCCCCTACCCAAATTTTTTCCTACCGTTATTACCTTGCGTGAGCAGATCCGCGGTCGGTTGGCAGTAGTGGACCGTGTGGCAGAGGGAGTGCAACTGGTTAAGGCATATCAACAATTACAGACTACGATTAATTTGACAATGTCACATAGAATC
>JBJXHB010000111.1:0-4467 GCA_046160725.1 Aquabacterium sp. | reverse complement strand
GCCGGCGCTGCCGGCAGCGCCGCGGCAGGCCATCCGCCGCGGCCTGGTGCAGCGCCACGAGCGGCTGGCGCTGTGGGTCACCGACGGCATCGCCAGCGGCGCCATGCGCCCGGTGCACGCCGGCCTGGCCGCCCATCTGCTGGGCACGGCCGTCAATGCCGCGTCCGAGCTGCCCTGGTGGGCGCCCGGCCTGGACCGGGCTGCGGCGCCGGCGCTCTATGTGCGGCCACTGTTCCAGGGCCTGCTGTCGGACGTCGGCTGATGCCGGCTGGCCTGGCGGCTGTCGGCTTATCGCTCCTCTACCCTCCTCATCCTTCTCGACAACCTCAACGGACCCCATCATGACGCTCACCATCAAGGCCGGCACCCTCTTGCGCGAGGGCGACATCGGCATCGTCAGCATCAACCATCCGCCGGTCAACGCGCTGTCCCAGGTGGTGCGCGAGGGCATCCTCGGCTGCATCAAGGCCGCCGATGCCGACCCGGCGATCAAGGCCATCGTGTTCATCTGCGAGGGCCGCACCTTCCTGGCCGGCGCCGACATCTCGGAGTTCGGCAAGCCGCCCACCGCGCCATCGCTGTTCGAGGTGCAGGAGGCGATCGAGGCCTCGTCCAAGCCGGTGGTGGCGGCGATCCACGGCACCTCGCTCGGCGGCGGCTTCGAGGTCGCGCTGTGCTGTCACTACCGGGTGGCGGTGCCCAGCGCCAAGTGCGGCCTGCCCGAGGTGCACCTGGGCCTGCTGCCCGGCGCCGGCGGCACCCAGCGGCTGCCGCGCATCGTCGGCGTCGAGCGCGCGCTGCAGATGGTGACCGACGGCAACCATGTGCCCGCACCTGAGGCACTGGCGATGGGCCTGTTTGACGAGCTGGTGCCCGAGGGCACCCTGCGCGAGGGCGCCATTGCCTTCGCGCGCCGCGTGCTGGCCGAGGGCCGGCCGCTGCGCAAGGTGCGGGACAACGACGACAAGCTGCTCGCCGCACGCGGCAAGCCCGAGATCTTTGCGGCCTTCCGCAAGGCCAACGCCCGGCGCTTCCGCGGCTTCATGGCGCCGGAGCACAACATCCGCTGCATCGAGGCCGCCGTGGCCGGCCCCACCTTCGACGCCGGCAAGGCCGAGGAGCGGCGGCTGTTCATGGAGCTGGTCGGTGGGCCGCAGTCCGCGGCGCAGCGCTACTACTTCTTTGCGGAGCGCGCGGCGGCCAAGATCCCGGACGTGCCGGACGACACGCCGACCGTCAAGGTGGCGCGTGTGGGCATCATCGGCGCCGGCACCATGGGCGGCGGCATCGCCATGAACTTTGTCAACAAGGGCATACCGGTCACGCTGGTGGAGACCGCCCAGGCCGCCCTGGACCGGGGCCTGGGCGTGGTGCGCCGCAACTACGAGACCACCGCCAAGAAGGGCCGCATGACCGCCGCCGATGTCGAGACCCGCATGGGCTTGCTCACCGGCGCGCTGGACCTGTCCGCCCTGGCCGACTGCGACCTGGTGATCGAGGCCGTTTTCGAGGACATGGCGATCAAGAAGGACATCTTCGGCCGACTCGACAAAATCATGAAGCCGGGCGCCGTCCTGGCCACCAACACCTCGGCGCTGGACGTCAACGAGATCGCCTCGGCCACCGCGCGCCCGCAGGACGTGATCGGCATGCACTTCTTCAGCCCGGCCAATGTGATGAAGCTGCTGGAGGTGGTGCGCGGCAAGGCCAGCAGCGCCGCCACCATCGCCACCGCCATGTCCATCGGCCGCAAGGTGGGCAAGATCTCGGTGCTGGCCGGCGTGTGCCCGGGCTTCATCGGCAACCGCATCCTGGCCCAGCGCGGCATCCAGGCCCAGGCCATGCTGATGGAGGGCGCCATGCCCTGGGACATCGACCGCGTGCTGTACGACTTCGGCATGCCGATGGGCCCGTTCGCGATGAGCGACCTGGCCGGCCTGGACATCGGCTGGGCCAAGGAGCGCAGCAAGAGTTCGACCATCCGCGAGGTGCTGTGCGAGATGGACCGCCGCGGCCAGAAGACCGGTGCCGGCTACTACGACTATGACGAGCAGCGCAATGCGAAACCGTCGGAGGTGACGCGCAAGATCATCGGCGACTTCGTCGCCCGCTCCGGCAAGGCGCAGCGCACGATCACCGACGAGGAGATCCTCGAGCGCACCACGCTGGCCATGATCAACGAGGGCGCCAAGATCCTGGACGAGGGCATCGCCATCCGCGCCAGCGACATCGACGTCACCTGGGTCAACGGCTACGGCTGGCCGGTCTACTGCGGCGGGCCGATGCACTATGCCGACAGCCTGGGGCTGCAGGCCGTGGTCGACAAGCTCGACGCCTATGGCGAGCGCATGGGGCCGACGTTTGCGGTCTCGCCGCTGCTGCGGCGCATGGCGGCTGAAGGCAAGCGCTTCACCCGATGAAGCGACGTCGGCAGGGCAGGGCGGTGGACTTGGGCCGCGATGCCACGGCCGGCGCGGCGTGACTCGCGGCTGAGATTGCGCAGGTGTAATTTACTTTTGGTATATCCAAACGTATAGTACACCTGCATGATCGACCGCCCGTTCTGGCAGCAGCGCCTTGACCAGGCCTGGGCCGAGGCGCCCATCGCCTGGCTGTGCGGCGTGCGCCGCGTGGGCAAGACCACGCTGGCCGACAGCCTGGGCGCGCAGCGCGTCCAGTATGTCAACTGCGACCTGCCCAGCGTGGAGGACATGGTGCGCGACCCGCAGGTCTTCTACCGCGGCTGTGCCCGGCCCATCGTGGTGTTCGACGAGGTGCACCAGCTGCGCGACCCGGCGCGCCTGTTGAAGATCGGGGCCGACGGCTTCCCGCGGCTGAAGATCCTGGCCACCGGGTCGTCCACCCTGGCGGACAGCCGGAAATTCCGCGACACGCTGGCCGGCCGCAAGCGCGTGGTGCATCTGCTGCCTGTGCTGTGGGACGAGTTGCCGGCCTTCGGCATCACGCTGCCGCAGCGCCTGTTCCATGGCGGCCTGCCCGCGGCATTGCTGGCACCGGCCAAGCAACCGGCCTTCTACCGGGAGTGGATGGACTCCTTCTTCGCGCGCGACATCCAGCGGTTGTTCGGCTTCCGTGACATGAACCGGTTCAACGCCCTGCTGGAGTACCTGCTGCGCCAGAGCGGCGGACAGTTCGAGGTCACCCGCACCGCCAATGCGCTGGGCATCACGCGGCCCACCGTGGAGAGCCATCTGAGTGCGTTGGAGATCACCCATGCCGTCACGCTGGTGCGGCCGTTTCACGGCGGTGGTCAGAACGAGATCGTCAAGCAACCCAAGGTCTATGCCTTCGACACCGGCTTCGTCAGCCATGCGCGCGGCTGGGACCCGCTGCGCAACGACGACTACGGCGTGCTGTGGGAGCACCTGGTGCTGGAGCAGTTGCAGGCCCGTTTTCCCGACACCCCGGTGCGCTACTGGCGCGACAAGGCAGGGCGCGAGGTCGACTTCGTGCTGCCTAGGCGGCGTGATGAGGTCGACGCCATCGAATGCAAATGGGACCCTGGCGCCTTTGACAGCACCGCCTTGCAGCTGTTCCGCAGCCACTACCCCAAGGGCCGCAATTTCCTGGTCACCCCATCCGGCGACCCGTGCTATGACCGAAGCGCCGGGTCGCTGAAGCTGCGGGTCTGCACGCCGTCGGAGCTGCGGCCGTGACGGACCCGGGTCGGCCCGACGCGCCCCGTCAGCATCCGGGTGCGGCCGCCCGTCACAGCCCCGCAGCCGAGCGCAACCGCGCGCCCATCCTGGCCGAGCTGCAGCGCGTGCTGCCGGCGCGCGGCCTGCTGCTGGAGGTGGCCAGCGGCACCGGCCAGCATGCGGCCTTCTGCAGCGCCGGCCTGCCGGGCTGGGACTGGCAGCCGACGGATTTCGAGGCCGCCGCCCTGCCGTCGATCAGCGCCTGGTGTGAAGGCCTGCCGCGCCTGCGCCCGCCGCTGCAGCTGGACGTGCTGCAGCCGGTCTGGCCAGGCGTGCCGGCGCTGGTGGACGCCATGTTCTGCGCCAACATGATCCACATCGCGCCCTGGGCCTGCTGCGCCGGCCTGATGCAGGGCGCGGCCCGCCACCTGGCGTCGGCCGGGCTGTTGGTCACCTACGGCCCCTACCTGGAGGACGACGTGCCCACGTCGCCCGGCAACGCGGCGTTCGATGCCGACCTGCGGGCCCGCAACCCGGCTTGGGGCCTGCGCCGCCGCGAGGACGTGGCGGCGGTGGCCGCCGCCGCCGGCCTGCACCTGCGCGAGCGCGTGGCCATGCCCGCGAACAACCTGCTGCTGGTGTGGGGCCGGCGGTGGATCTGAAGTACCTGCAGGGCTACCCGGCCGACCTGCAGCTGCAGGTGCGGCGCCTGATCGACGACGGCCGGCTGGCCCAGGTGGTGGCCGAGCGCCACCCGCAGGCGCATCAGGTGCGCACCGAGCGCGCGCTGTACGACTACGTCACCGAG
>JBJXHB010000110.1:0-18429 GCA_046160725.1 Aquabacterium sp. | reverse complement strand
GGCTCTTGCCGGTGGCTTGCGCGACTTGCCGCCCGGACCCTTCAACATGAATCGACTTGCCGCCGAACTCCAACCCGCGCTCGACTTCCAGCGCCGCACGGGCTCGCCACTGGTGGTGGGCGAGTTCGGCTGCGTGCGCTGGGCGCCAGACGGGTCGACCCTGCGCTGGATCACCGACTGCATCGCCCTGTTCGACAGCCACGGCTGGCACTGGTGCTTTCACAGCTTTCGCACCTGGCCGGGCTGGGATGCGGAGATCGACGACGTCCATCCCGAGGCCACGCGCCGCACGCCGGATGCACCGGTGATGAGGCTGTTGCGGCGCGCGCTGGTCTCGACCGGAGGGCCGGGCAGGTGAGCCGGCCGCAACAACCGACGCTGCGCATCCTGGGATGCCGGGGTGTCCCTGCCGCACATGGCGGCTTCGAGACCTTTGCCGAGGCCCTCGCCCTGCACCTCGTGGCAAGAGGCTGGCGCGTGGTGGTGTACGGCCAGGAGCACGGAGCACGCGGGCAACGCTGCGACCACTGGAACGGCATCGAGCGGGTCCAGTTCTCGGTGCCCGGCGACGGACCCTTGGCCACCATGTGGTTCGACTGGCTCTGCATCGGACACGCGGCGGCCGCCGGCGACCTGTGCCTGACCCTGGGCTACAACACCGCCGCCTTCAATTTGCGCCTGCGCCTGGCGGGCGTGCCGCAGGTCATCAACATGGACGGCATCGAATGGCAGCGGGCCAAGTGGGGTCCGGTCGCGCGCGCCTGGCTCCGGTTCAACGAGCGAGCGGCCATCCAGGTGGCCGACCATCTCATCGCCGACCATCCCGAGATCGCGGCCCACTTGCAGGAACGGATGCAGCCAGGATCGCGCGGGGCGCATCCGACGCCGATCAGCACCATTGCCTATGGCGCGACGGCGCCCGACCAGGCGTCGCCGGCCGCGATCGACAGGCTCCGCCTGCAGCCATACCGGTACTTGACACTGGTGGCCCGGCCCGAGCCGGAGAACGGTGTCCTGGAACTGGTCCGCGCCTACGGCGCCCGCCGCCGCGCCTGCACGCTGGTCGTGGTCGGCGACTTCGAGGCAGACCGTCCATACGCGCGGGCGGTGCGCGCCGCGGCCGGACCGGATGTCCGCTTCGTCGGTCCGATCTACGACAAGGCGGATCTGGGTGCCATACGCCGGTTTGCGCTGGCCTACCTGCATGGGCACAGCGTCGGCGGCACCAACCCGTCGCTGCTCGAGGCCATGGCGGCCGGCAACGCCGTGCTGGCCCATGACAACCGCTTCAACAGGTGGGTCGCCGGCGACGCGGCCCTCTACTACCAGGGACCGGATGATCTGCCCGCCGCCCTGGATGCCCTGTTGGGCGACATCGATACGTTGGCCGCGCGCCGCCTGGCCTGCCGTGCCCGCTTCCAGGAACGGTTCAGATGGGAGGGCGTCCTGCGCGACTATGAGGACCTGCTGACGCACATGTTGCCGCGGCCGCAGCGGGTGGCCGCGATGCCCGCACCGGCGGCGCAAGGGGCCTCGCCACTGCCGAGGACGATCATGTCGGGCGGTTGACCGTTGTCCGCCGTCGTCATCGCGGATCGGACAGGGCCGGTTGCATGCCGGGCCGAGGCGACGAGTTCCCACCATGAACGGCGCCCGTGGTTCCTACAATCGCGCGCCCCTTGCTGACCCGTCCCGCGCGACCACCGCCATGACCGAAACCACCGCCCCTTCCGTCACCCCGCGCGACCAGGCCGAGATCCTGTCCCAGGCGCTGCCCTACATCCGGCGCTATCACGGCAAGACCATGGTCATCAAGTACGGCGGCAATGCCATGACGGACCCGGCGCTGCAACAGGACTTCGCCGAGGACATCGTGCTGCTGAAGCTGGTGGGCATCAACCCGATCGTGGTCCATGGCGGCGGGCCGCAGATCGACGAGGTGCTGGCGCGCATCGGCAAGAAGGGCACGTTCGTGCAGGGCATGCGCGTCACCGATGCCGAGACCATGGAGGTGGTGGAGTGGGTGCTGGCCGGCTCGGTGCAGCAGGACATCGTCGGCCGCATCAATGCTGCCGGCGGCAAGGCGGTGGGCCTGACCGGGCGCGACGGTGGCCTGATCCGGGCGCGCAAGCTGAAGATGGTCGACCGCGACGACCCGACCCGGGAGCATGACGTGGGACAGGTCGGCGAGATCACCGCCATCGACCCCAGCGTGGTGCAGGCGCTGCAGGACGACCGGTTCATCCCGGTCATCAGCCCGATCGGCTTCGGCGAGAACGACGAGAGCTACAACATCAACGCCGACCTGGTGGCCAGCAAGCTGGCCGAGGTGCTGAAGGCCGAGAAGCTGCTGCTGCTGACCAACACGCCGGGCGTGCTGGACAAGGCCGGTCAGCTGCTCACCGACCTGACCGCCCGCCGCATCGACGAGCTGTTCGCCGACGGCACGATCTCCGGCGGCATGCTGCCCAAGATCGCCGGTGCGCTGGACGCCGCCCGCAGCGGGGTGAACGCCGTTCACATCATCGACGGCCGGGTGCCGCATGCGCTGCTGCTGGAGATCCTGACCGACCAGGCCTACGGCACGATGATCCGCTCGTATTGAATGAGGCCCCCACGCTCGCTTCGCTCGCTGCCCCCCGAGGGGGCTCAGGCCGCTTGGGAGCGGCCCGGCGCGGCCTGGAGGCCCCCACGCTCGCTGCCGCCGAGGGGGCCGAGCCCGGACGATGAACAGTCCTTGAGGACTGCTCATCGCCTGGCGAGGGCCATCGGGCCTGCAAGCCCGATGGCTCAGGCCGCTTGGGAGCGGCCCGGCGCGGCCTGAGCGCCGTCACCTCCTATCGATGCGCGCCGCCCTGCGACTGAACCGCGCCGCACTGCGGCACCGGGCCGCCGATGCGCCGGTATGGCTGTTCGACCTGGACGACACGCTGCACGACGCATCGGCCTGGGCGGTGGACGGCATCAGCGTCGAGATGAACGCCTACATCGCCCGCGAGCTGGGCGTGTCCGCGGCCGATGCCGACGCGCTGCGCCGCCGCTACTGGCTGCGCTACGGCGCGACGCTGCTCGGGCTGGAGCGGCACCACGGCGTTGGCCGCCACCACTTTGCTGCCCATACGCACCACCTGCCGCAGCTGGAGACGTCGGTGCGCGGCCACGGGCCGGACCTGACGGCGCTGTGGCGCCTGCGCGGCCGCGCGGTGATCCTGACCAACGCGCCGCGCCGTTATGCCGAGCGGGTGCTGGCGGTGCTGGGCATCCGCGATCGCTTCGAGGCGGTGGTGGGCATCGACGACATGGCCTTGTTCGGCCAGCTGCGGCCCAAGCCCGACGCGCGCATGCTGCGGCGCCTGGCTGTTGCGCTGGGCGTGGACCTGTCGCGCTGCGTGCTGGTCGAGGATGCCCTGAGCCATGCGAAGGCCGCGCGCCGGGTCGGCATGGGCTCGGTGTGGATGCAGCGCTGGCTGGGCGCACCAAGCGCACACCAGCCCTACCGCTACCGCGCGATGGCGCGCCGCCCGGCCTATGTGGATGCGCGCATTGGTCGGCTGGACGCGCTGGTGCGCCGGCCACGCTGAGCCATCGGCTGGCCGGCGCGCTGCGGCGGGATGGTCCTGGCGCTGACATCGGCAACCGGGTCGGTGTTTTCCTGAGGCTGGTGTTTACCTGCAAGCAAGCGCTCGCATGCCGCATGCAAGAATCCTTTTCGCCCCTCGCCGTGCCACCGCCGTCGCCCGACCACGCTGTCCGCCCCACCGGCAATGTCCGACCTGCCTGATTCCGAGAGCGACGCCCCCCAGCCGGCTGATGAGTCGCCCGCTGGCGAGGCCCGTGTCCGCAAGCGCCCCAAGCCGGGCGAGCGGCGCGTGCAGATCCTGCAGACCCTGGCGTCGATGCTGGAGCAGCCCGGTGCCGAGCGCATCACCACGGCCGCGCTGGCCGGCCGGTTGGCCGTCAGCGAGGCGGCGCTGTACCGCCATTTCGCCAGCAAGGCCCAGATGTTCGAGGGGCTGATCGAGTTCATCGAGTCCAGCGTCTTCACGCTGGTCAACCAGATCGTCGAGCGCGAGGTGTCCGGTGCGCTGCAGGCGCAACGCATCGCGGCCATGGTGCTGCAGTTCGGTGAGAAGAACCCCGGCATGGTGCGCGTCATGGTCGGCGACGCGCTGGTGTTCGAGCATGAGCGGCTGATCACCCGCATGAACCAGTTCTTCGATCGCGTCGAGGCGCAGTTGCGGCAATGCCTGCGCGCCGCTGCCGATGCGCAGGGGTCGGCCACGCCGACCGCCGATGCGGCGGCGCTGGCATCGGGCCTGACGTCGTTCGTCGTGGGCCGCCTGCAGCGCTATGCCCGCAGCGGCTTCAAGCGCCGGCCGACCGAGGCGCTGGACCCGGTGCTGGCGCGCCTGACGGCGTGACGCCCGCGGCGCCGATGGCGCTGTCGCCTGCAGCCCGGATCACGCTCGCCGGCCATGTGGCCCACCTGTTGCCGCAGCGCGCGTTGTACCTGGCCGAGTTCGACGCCTTGCTGGTCGCCGACGTCCACCTGGGCAAGGCGGCGTCGTTCCGCCGGCTTGGCGTGCCGGTGCCGGAGGCCACGACGGCTGCGACGCTGCGACGCCTGGACGACGCCCTGGCCGCCTGCAGTGCCGGCCATCTGGTCGTCCTGGGCGACCTGCTGCACTCGGCGTTGGCGCTGCCGCCCGGGACGCTGGCCAGCGTCCAGCAATGGCGTGAGCGTCAGGCCGGGCTGCGCATCACCCTGGTGCGTGGCAACCATGACCAGCGGTCCGGCGACCCGCCGGATGGGCTGAAGGTCGATTGCCGCGATGGTCCGATCGCCCTGGGTCGCCTGCAACTGGTGCACGACCCCGCCGAAGCACCGGTGGCCGCCAACGCCACGGCGGCAGACAACGAGGCCGGCTATGTGTTGGCGGGCCATGTGCATCCGGCTGTGGTGTTGGGCGGGCGCGCCCGCTCTGCGGTGCGCCTGCCCTGCTTCCACTTTGGCCCGTCGGTCGGTGTGCTGCCGGCCTTCGGGGACTTCACCGGCTCGCATGTACTGCCACGCGGACCCGACTGCCGGATCTATGCCGTGGCCGAGGGGCGCGTGGTCGCGGTGTAGACGCCGGCTCGTCGGCCCCGCCTAAACTGGCGCGATGTCCGAGACCGCCCCACTGGCCGCGCTGCTGGCACGCGCCCATGACCTGATCGACCGCCTGGAGGCGGTGCTGCCGCGAGCCTTGGCCGCACCGGACTGGGCGGCGGCACCCGCCTTCCGCTTTCGTCGGCGCGGCGCGTCGGCCTGGCTGCAGCCGGTGCGGCATGCCGCCACCATCCGGCTGGCCGATCTGAAGGAAATCGAGCCGCAGAAGGAGCGCCTGGCGCGCAATACCGAGCAGTTCGTCAGCGGTCGGCCGGCCAACAACGTGCTCCTGACCGGCGCGCGCGGTACCGGCAAGAGCAGCCTGATCAAGGCCTGTCTGAACGAACATGCGGCGCGCGGGCTGCGGCTGATCGAGGTCGACAAGACCGACCTGGTCGACCTGCCCGACCTGGTCGACCTGGTGGCCGAGCGTCCGGAGCGCTTCATCGTCTATTGCGACGACCTCAGCTTTGACGAGGGCGAACCCGGCTACAAGGCCTTGAAGTCCATCCTGGACGGCTCCATCGCCCAGTCCAGCGACAACGTGCTGATCTATGCCACCAGCAATCGCCGCCATCTGCTGCCGGAGTACATGAAGGAGAACCTGTCCTACCAGCACACCGAGGACGGCGAGGTGCATCCCGGGGAGGGCGTGGAGGAGAAGATCTCACTGTCCGAGCGCTTCGGTCTGTGGATCAGCTTCTACCCGTTCACACAGGACGAGTACCTGGCCATCGTCGCGCAGTGGCTGCGACACTTCGGCATCGACGAGCCCGGGGTCGCCGCCTGCCGGAATGACGCCCTGGTCTGGGCGCTGGAGCGTGGCTCGCGCTCCGGCCGGGTCGCCTGGCAGTACGCACGCGACCGCGCCGGGCGCGGTGCCGTGCGGCCGGATGCGGCGGCGGGGACGGTGGCCGACGGCGACGAGCCCGAAGGCGACGACCTGGCCAGTGTCGAGTAGCGGGCGCGGTGCCGTGACAGCCTCGCCGCGCCTTGCGCTGCCCTCGCGCGAGGATGATCCGGACGACCTGCGCCCGGCCGTCGACGTCGCCGTCGGCGTGCTGGTCGAGCGGCTGCCCGACGGCCGTGAGGGGCGCTTTCTGCTCACCACGCGGCCGCCGGGCAAGGTCTACGAGGGCTACTGGGAGTTTCCGGGCGGCAAGTTCGAGCCGGGCGAGACCGTGCAACAGGCCCTGGCGCGGGAGCTGCACGAAGAGCTGGGCATCCGCATCGGTACGGCGCACCCCTGGCAGCAGGAGCTGTTCTCCTATGAGCATGCGCGGGTGCGGCTGCATTTCTGCAAGGTCTACGACTGGACCGGGTCGTTCGCCATGAACGAGGGCCAGCGCATGGCCTGGACCGACCTGCCGGTCCGGCTGGCGCCCTTGCTGCCGGGCACGTTGCCGGTGCTGCGGTGGTTCGAAGCCGAGCGCGCGGGCGCGCGGCCTTGAAGGCAGCGGGGGCGGCCCCACCTACACTGGCACGATGGACTGGCTTGACGACCTGCAATGGGACCGTGACGGTCTGGTGCCGGCCATTGCCCAGGAGGCTGGCAGCGGGGACATCCTGATGGTGGCCTGGATGAACCGCGAGGCCTTGCAGCGCACCGCCGAGAGCGGACAGGCCGTGTACTGGAGCCGGTCGCGGCAACGCCTGTGGCACAAGGGCGAGGAGTCCGGCCATGTCCAGCAGGTCCATGATGTCCGGCTCGATTGCGACGGTGACGTGGTGCTGTTGACGGTGACCCAGCTCGGACATGACCCTTCGATCGCCTGCCACACCGGGCGCCACTCGTGCTTCTTCCGGCGCCTGGACGCGGGCCGTTGGCAGGTCGAGCAGCCGGTCCTCAAGGACCCGGCGCAGATTTACCCCAAGTGACACGCCACGGCTGACACCCACCGCCATGACCGATACCGCTGTGCCCTCGCAGGACCTGCTGGCCCGCCTGGCGGCCGTGGTCCAGTCGCGGCTGGACCAGGGCGATCCCCAGGCCAGCTATGTCGCCCGCCTGCATGCCAAGGGCCTGGACGCGATCCTGAAGAAGATCGGCGAGGAGGCCACCGAGGTGGTCATGGCCGCCAAGGACCATGCACCGGACCGTGTGGTGTCCGAGGTGGCGGACCTGTGGTTCCATTGCCTGATCGTGTTGGTCATCAGCGGCCGCGCCCCGGCCGACGTGATGGCCGAGCTGGTGCGCCGCGAGGGCCAGTCCGGTCTGGAGGAGTTCGCCTTGCGCAAGGCCGATGCGCGTGACCAGGAGGACCGTCGATGAACGACACCAACAGCGTGACCCTCAACCCCGAGACCGAGACGTCGCTGCGCACGATCGGACATGTCAGCTACCTGCTTCACGCCATCGTTGCCGTGGCCGCGGTGTTGCCGGGCACGCAGCCCAGCGTGCTGCTGCTGCTGATCGCGCTCGGCATGGATCTCTACAAGCGCGGCGATGCCGCCGGCACCTGGCAGGCGTCGCACTTCCGTTGGCGCATCCGCAGCGTCATCTTTTCCGGCCTGGCCTACCTGGTCACCGCGCCGCTGTGGCTGATCTTCCTGGTGCCGGGCTGGATCGCCTGGACCATCGTGTCGCTGTGGTTCCTGTATCGCGTGGCGCGTGGCTGGCTGGCGCTCAACGAACGCCGGCCGATGCCGGCCTGACCTCTCCGCAACCTTGACGCCGCCTGGCCATGAGTGCTGATCCCCATTGCATCTTCTGCAAGATCGTCGCGGGCCAGATCCCGTCGCGAAAGGTGTACGAGGACGACGAAATCCTCGCGTTTCACGATATCAACCCCTGGGCGCCGGTGCACATCCTGCTGGTGCCCAAGCAGCACATCGTCAGCATGGCCGACGTCAATGCCCAGCATGCGCCCCTGCTGGGCCGCATGCTGGCCCTGACGCCGGGGCTGATGGCCGGGCTGGGGGTGACCAACGGCTACCGCCATGTCATCAACACAGGGCGTGACGGCTATCAGGAGGTCATGCACCTGCACATGCACGTGATGGGCGGGCCACGGCCCTGGTCGCGCGGGTGACATCGGCGCCACCTAGAATCGCCCCCCTCGTTACCGACGTATTCCCGGAGAGGTCCATGGGTTCCTTCAGCATCTGGCACTGGCTCATTGTGCTGCTCGTGGTGGTGCTGATCTTCGGCACCAAGAAGCTCAAGAACATGGGGGCCGACCTCGGCTCCGCCGTCAAGGGCTTCAAAGACGGCGTGCGCGACGGCGGTGCCACTGCCGACGATGGCGCCGGCACGCCAGCGCAGCAGATCACCCCGCCCAAGGCGGCCGACGCCCGCACCGTGGACGTCGAGGCCAAGACCAAGACGTAGGCGCCGCAGTTGCGGTACCGGCAAGGCGCCCCTTGGCAGGTGGCGCGCCCGGCGCCGCCTTGCGGACCGCAACCATGATCGACTTCGGCTTCGACAAGATCGCGCTGATCGGCGCCGTGGCGCTGATCGTCATCGGTCCGCAGAAACTGCCGCGCGTGGCGCGGACCGTCGGTGCGTTGCTGGGCAAGGCACAGCGCTATGTCGCCGATGTGCGGGCCGAGGTCAACCGCTCGATCGAGCTTGAAGAGCTGCAGAAAGTGAAGTCGCAGTTCGAAACGGCTGCACATGACATCCAGAGCTCGGTGAGCCAAGAGGTGGGCCAGGCCAACGAGGCGTTCGAGAGTAGTTGGAAGGATGCCACTGCCGGCCTGGACAACGCCTTCGGTGACACCGCAGCCCTGTCGCAGCCCTTGAGCACGCCCGTGCCGCAGTACAAGCACCCGAAGAAGAAGTGGCGGCTCAAGCGCAGCGCCGTGCCGGGTTGGTACAAGCAGCGCGCGGGCATGCGCACGCGCGCTTTATCCGGCGCAGCGCGAGTGGCCCGCTACCGTCCGCAACGGCCGCTGGCATGAGGCGCAGACGGTGAACACACCACCCTCGAAGGGTACCGACGATGAGCTGGCCGGCACAGAGGCGCCCTTCGTCAGCCACCTGGTCGAGCTGCGTGACCGCCTGATCCGCGTCTTCGCGGCCATCGGCATCGTCTTTGTCCTGCTGATGATCTGGCCCGGCGCAGGCGGCCTTTACGACCTGCTGGCCGCGCCCTTGACGCGCAACCTGCCGCCCGGCACCAAGCTGATCGCGACCAGCGTTTTCTCGCCGTTCCTGACGCCGATGAAGATGACGCTGATGGCGGCCTTCCTGGTGGCCTTGCCGTACGTGCTGTGGCAGCTATGGGCCTTCGTGGCACCGGGCCTGTATTCGCACGAGAAGAAGTTCGTCCTGCCGTTGGTCATCAGCAGCACGGTCCTGTTCTTCATCGGCGTGGCGTTCTGCTACTTCATCGTCATACCCGCGTTGACGAAATTCATCGTGGCAGTGGCGCCGGCGTCGATTCAGGCCGCGCCGGACGTGGAGCAGTACTTCGGCACCGTGCTGACGCTTTTCCTGGTGTTCGGCATTGCCTTCGAGGTGCCGGTGGCGGTGGTCGTGCTGGCCCGCATCGGCATCGTGCGCATCGACCAGCTCAAGGCCTGGCGCGGCTATTTCGTGGTCGGCGCGTTCGTGGTCTCGGCCATCGTCACGCCTCCGGACGTGATCTCGCAGCTGGCGTTGGCGATACCGATGTGCATCCTCTACGAGATCGGCATCTGGGCGGCCGGCATCTTCATCAAGCAGACACAGGCGCCGGCGAGCGAGGCGGCCGCCGATCCGCCGGCCAGCTGATTGCGGCCCGCGCTGGTGACGGCGGGCACGGCATGGCCGAGGCCATTGACCGCGTGGCCGGGCAGGCTACGGTGGCCGGCGCCGCTGGACCTTCGGCCGCTGCGCGACCATCACCTTCAGGTCCATCGCCTGGGCACCCCGCTGGACGCGGATCGCCTGCTCGCTGCCGGGGCGCAGCGCGGCCACGGCGGTCAGCAACTGCGCGGTGTTGGCCACCGGCTGGCCGGCCACCGCCACCACCACGTCACCCGGCCTGAGGCCGCCCTTGCTGGCCGGTCCGTCGGCCAGCACGCCGGTGATCAGCACGCCATCCTTCAGTGGCAGCTTGAAGCTCTCGGCGAACTCCGGCGTCAGGTCGCGCGGCTCCACACCGATCCAGCCGCGGGTGACCTGGCCGTCCCTGATCAGGCTCTCCATCACCTGCCGGGCCAGGTCCGACGGAATGGCAAAGCCGATGCCTTGGCTGCCACCGGAGCGCGAGAAGATGGCGGTGTTGATGCCGACCAGCTGCCCAGCCACGTTGACCAGCGCGCCACCCGAATTGCCGGGGTTGATCGCGGCATCGGTCTGGATGAAGTTCTCGAACGTGGACAGGCCCAGCTGGTTGCGTTGCAGGGCGCTGACGATGCCGGCGGTCACCGTCTGGCCGACATTGAACGGGTTGCCGATGGCCAGCACCACGTCGCCGACCTGCAGGCTGCCGACGTCGCCGATGACGATGGCGGGCAGCCGGTCGAGATCGATCTTGAGCACCGCCAGGTCGGTTTCAGCGTCGCTGCCGACCAGCCGAGCCGTGGCGTCCCGGCCGTCGGCGAGCTTGACGTCGATGGACGTGGCGCCCTCGACCACATGGTTGTTGGTCAGCACATAGCCTTCGGGCGAGACGATCACGCCGGAGCCGACGCCGATCTCGGGCTCGCCGCCCGGGCCATGGAAGAAGCGGAACAGCGGATCCCCACCGCCCTTGCGCGCGCCGCCACGGCTGGCATTGACGCTGACCACGGCCGGCGATGCGCGCCGAGCGGCGCTGGCATAGCTGCCGGGCGCGGCCGTCGCGACCTCTGCCGACGACGCAGGCGGTGCGGCGGCGACCGACACCACGGGCAAGGCGGTGCCTGGACGCAGCAGCCACTGCGGCTTCAGGGTGTTGACCACGAACAGCAGCGCGAGCGCCACCGTCACGGTCTGCGAGAAAATGAGCCAGAGTCTGCGCATGATGAGAGGCCGGGATTATCCGGCTGCCCCGGTCCGCCCCGGGACCGTGCGCGGCCAAGACCCTGACCATGACCGACGCAATACCGCTGCTGGTTTCGATGGGCGACCCCTACGGGATCGGTCCCGAGACCATCGTCAAGGCCGCATCGGCTGGTGAGCTGGCAGACGCCGTCGTGGTTGGGTCGGTACCGGTGCTGCGCCGTGCGGCGGCGCAGTGTGGGCTGCGGCTGCCGCTGGCACAGCTGGACGCGCCGGGCGCCGGTGCTCCGCCCAACACCTTGGCCGTCTGGCAGCCGCCCGGGCTGGACCCGACGCTGGCCACGCTGCCGATGGGCCGGGTGGCCGTCGCCGGCGGCACCGCTGCCGCCGCCTGTATCGAGGCGGCTGCCACCCAGGTGATGGGCGGGGCCGGCCGTGCGCTGATCACCGCGCCGATCCACAAGGAGGCCCTGGCTGCAGCCGGCATCGGGCATCCCGGCCATACCGAGATGCTGCAGGCACTGGCCGGCGGCATGCCGGTGCGCATGATGCTGGCCAATGAGTCCCTGAAGGTGGTGCTGGTGACCATCCACCTGTCGCTGCGCAAGGCCATTGACGCGCTGGACGAGGAAAGCATCCTGCAGACCATCCGCATCGCGCATGCGGCGGCGGCGGCATGGGGCCAGGACCGGCCGCGCATCGCGGTGGCCGGGCTGAATCCTCATGCCGGCGAGGGTGGTCTCTTCGGCGACGAGGAACTGCGCCTGATTGCACCGGCCATCGCGCGGGCGCAGGCCCTGGGCATCGATGCCAGCGGCCCGTATGCGCCAGACACCGTCTTCATGCGTGCGCGCCATGCGCCGCCAGCACACCCCGGTGCCTTCGACATCGTGGTCGCCATGACCCATGACCATGGGTTGATTCCGGTGAAGTACCTGGGCGTGGAGCAGGGCGTCAATGTGACGCTGGGCCTGCCGTTCGTGCGCACCAGCCCCGACCATGGCACGGCCTTCGACATCGCCGGCACCGGTCAGGCCGACCCGTCCAGCCTGGTCGCCGCGGTGCAGATGGCGCGCCGCCTCAGCGCTACGCAGCGGAGGCCAGGCTGATCAAGCGCGGCCTGCCGCGGCCTTGCTGACGCCTCAGGCGGCCTTGGCCTTGGGTGCCAGCGACGACAGCTGACGCCGTGCGCGCGCCGTGGCCCGCTCGATCAGGTAGGCGTTCTCGAAAGCGCGGAAGCGCTCCGTATCGCACAGCCGCGCCAGCATGCGATAGGTCAGCGACACCATTCGCCGGTTCTTCTGGCCATGGCTGAAGACGAAAAAGGTGCGGCCCGGGCTGACATGGGTGAGCCGCACCTTGTGCCACGCGCCTTCCAGGTGCATGCGGTACGCGAAGCCGATCTGCACATCATCGGCCAGCGACCGGCCCTTGGCCTCCTCGACCGGCTCGGGCTCGGGCAGGCCGTCGATGCGCAGCTCGTCGGCCGTGACGTCAGGGCCGGCACCCAGGTCGATGTCGACCGTTCCGCTCCAGTCGACCTGTCGCTCATCGACCAGGCCAATGGCCTGCGCCTCCTCGGCACTGAAGGTCGCAGGCTCGACGGCGTCGCGCAGCACCGGCAGTGTGGCGGCGCTGATCGGCGGCAGGTCGGCCGCCTTGGGCACCGCCATGCCGAACACACCTTCCACGCGCTTGGCCAGCAAGTTGTAGTCCAGCGTGCTCATGGCGCCGCCCTTGAGCGCCTCGGCATGGGCCGGCAGCAAGCTGGCAAAGAAGGCACGCCGCGCGTCCTCGGCCATGCGCAGGCGCTCCATGCCGTGGTTGATGTCCTTCATCAGCTGCGGCAAGGCGCGCAGGAAGGCCTGCCGCTGGTCCAGTGCGCCCTTGGGCTGCACGCTCATGACCAGGCTGCGTGCCGCCTGGCGCATGCGCTGGGTAAGAGCCGGGTCGGCCTTGGGGTCGAGCTCGGCGGCCGCAATGGCCCGGCTCCAGTGCTGGGTCAGAAAACTGCTGAGGAACTCCGGCACCGGCAATGACTTGAGCTCGGGCTCCAGCGTCTGGGCCAGGCGCTCGCCGATACGGATCTGGTCCTCCTTGCGGGCCAACAGGTCGTCGGCACCGCCGGCGTCGTGGGCCTGTCGGCGGGCCTGGTCGGTGACGAAGGCCTCCAGTTCCTCGAGCTTCGACTCATAGGTGGTGATCTGGTCGAAGTCACCCTGCACCACCTGCTGCACCAGCTCGTGCACCCGCTGCACGAAGGCGCGCGCCTCGGGCTGGTCGAAGTCGTCGTAAGCCGATCCCAGCGATGCGATGCGGTTGACGAAGCGCCGCACCGGATGGCGGCGCGAAGAGAAGAAGCTGCGGTCGCCCAGCGCGGCCCGCAGCACGGGCAGCTGCAGGCGGGCGATCTCGCGTGCCAGCTGCGGCGGCACCGAGGCGTCCGACAGGATCTGGTCGAACAGGCTGCTGACCACATCGATCACCATGTGGTCGAGCTGGCCAGTGGCAGCCTGTCGAAGCTCCTCGCGGTGGGCCTGGATCAGGTTGGGCGCGGCCATCGGCGCGCCGCCGCCGTCGTCGGCATCGCCCCAGCCCGATCGGCCCGCGCCGCCGGCATAGGCCGCCGACATGTCGCCGGCACCTTCGCCGCCATCGGCCGCGGGCCAGGAGGGTGGCGCGTGGATGGACAACCGTCGGATCAACGACATCAAGGCCGGATCGACCTGGCCCATGGCACCGGCGCCGTCGTGCATGCCGCCAGCCCCGCTGCTGCCGAAGCCGCCATGGCCACCGGCGGCACCTGAGCCCCCGCCGCGGCCTGGCCCACCTGTTCCCGGTGCGCCGCCGGACGGGCCGCCCGTCAAGCGGCCGGATGGTGTGAGCTGGTGGACGCCTGCTGCGCCGTGCCCGCCCGCACCGCCCGGGCCATGTCCGCCGCCATCCTCGCCCAGGTTCCCGGGCTGGCTGTGCAACGCGCCAGGCCGGGATGACCGACGGTCGGCGCCGCCGTGTTCAGTGGGCCGCACCGACATGCCGCTGGACTTCAGCCCGGCCCTGCGCATGTCCGCGACGATGTCCACATAGGTCTGCCGCATGCCGTTGGCCAGCGAGCGCCCGATCTCCTGGCTCATGACCTTCTTGACATCCGGCCGGTCCGCCACGGCCTCGACGGCGCGCAGCATGGCCTGGCCGATCACCTGGGGACGGATCGGATTGCGGTCGGCACCACTTCGAAGTCCACCTAGCGCCGAGTCCAGATAGCCCTCCAGCTCGCGAAGTTCCCACTCGCAGGCATGTGAGATCTCCAGGGCGAAGCGGTCAGCACTGACCTGGATCTCCACCTCATGGTCTTCGACCAGGCTCAGGGCATCCCAGCTCGTGGCATCGGGTTCGTCCCGCTGGCTGTCATGGCCGCCAAAGCTGCGTGCAACTTGCGTGTCCAACGACTCGTTGAAGGTCAACGTGAAGATCGCCAGCTTGCGATTCAGTTCGAACTGCGCGGCCAGCAGCGAGTCGCGCTGGAACACATTGCCCGACGACAAGGCGGCCAGCCCGAGGCTGTCCACGGTGCGTTCGGCCGCCGTGCGGGCGGCCATCTGCACGCGCTGGACCGCCCCTTCAAGGTGGGTCGGCAACCGGGCGACGGCGGACGAGGACATGGCGACGTTGACTTCCAATGCTGCTGGGCCGGGCCGCGCGTTGGCGTGCAGCCCTTTTTCACTCAGTCAGTATGGAAGCGTGGCTGTCAGGCCATGTAACCAACAATGTGTTGATTCGGTCGCAATTCGACACCTTGCCCCGACGTGTCGCGCCACCCGGCGCCGGGTGGCGCGGTAACGCCCGCTTACCGCTTGGTCAAGGCGTCGCGGATCTCGCGCAACAGGACCACGTCCTCTGCCGGTGGCGGCGGGGCGGCCGGTGCCGGGGCTGGCGTCTCGCGCTTCATCCGGTTCATCTGCTTGATCATCATGAAGATGACCATGGCCAGGATGATGAAGTTGATGAGAATGGTGATGAAGCTGCCGTACGCCAGCACCGCGCCGGCCTTCTTGGCCTCGACCAGCGTCGTCGCTGTCTGGCCGGCCAACGGGATGAAGTAGTTGTTGAAGTCCAGGCCGCCGAAGATGCGCCCGACCACCGGCATGATCACGTCGCCCACCAGGGAATCGACGATCTTGCCGAAGGCGCCGCCGATGATCACGCCGACGGCGAGATCGACAACGTTGCCCTTCATCGCAAACTCTTTGAACTCGGTTGCGAAACCCATTTGACTGCTCCTAGCGTGTTGTGAGGTACGGCCCGGCGCCGTAAATCCCGGCGCCGCGTGCAGTATCGGCGGGGACCCGGCATGGTCAAGCCGGGACAGGGCCCAGTCTGTGGGCTTGGTGGGCTCCGCTAGAATCGCCGGTTGCCTGCAACAGGTTTTTCCGGCGTTGTGCGCCGTTCCCCATCCTGGAAGGGATTCCATGAGTCAGCCCGAAGTGGACCAGAGTCGTCGGACCTGGATAGCCATCACCTGCGGCGCCGGCGCTGTCGGCGGCGTTGCCACCGCGGTCCCGTTCGTTGCCAGCTTCACCCCGTCCGAGCGCGCCAAGGCGGCCGGCGCGGCCGTCGAGGCCGACATCAGCGCCCTGAAGCCGGGTGAGAAACTGGTCGTGGAGTGGCGCGGCAAGCCGGTGTGGATCGTCCGGCGCACCAAGGACCAGCTGGACTCGCTGGCCAAGACCGAAACCCAGGTGGCCGATCCGTCGTCCAAGCGCAACCCGGGCGAGCTGACGCCCGAGTACGCGCGCAACCTGCATCGCTCGATCAAGCCCGAGGTGCTGGTGGCGGTTGGCATCTGCTCCCACCTGGGTTGTTCGCCGATCGACAAGTTCCAGACCGGCGCACAGCCTTCGCTGCCGGAGGACTGGGGCGGTGGCTTCCTCTGCCCCTGCCACGGCTCGACCTTCGACATGGCCGGCCGTGTGTACAAGAACAAGCCGGCGCCGGACAACCTGGAGGTGCCGCCGCACATGTACCTGTCCGATTCGGTGATCCTGATCGGCGAGGACAAGAAGGCCTGATGGCCCGTCGACGGCAACCACGCACAGGACACCCTCATGGCTGATTTCAAGGAAGCTCCCGCCGGCGCCTCGATGGCGGTGCAGGCGACGACCTGGGTCGAGAACCGGTTTCCGACCGCGTTCGCTGCGTACAAGACGCACATGTCGGAGTACTACGCTCCGAAGAACTTCAATTTCTGGTATTTCTTCGGCTCGCTGGCGCTGCTGGTGCTGGTGATCCAGATCGTCACTGGGATCTTCCTGGTGATGCACTACAAGCCGGATGCGGCCACGGCCTTTGCGTCGGTCGAGTACATCATGCGCGACGTGCCGGGCGGCTGGTTCATCCGCTACCTCCACTCCACCGGCGCCAGCGCCTTCTTCATCGTCGTGTACCTGCACATGTGGCGGGGCATGCTTTACGGCAGCTACCGCAAGCCGCGCGAGCTGGTCTGGATCTTCGGCTGCCTGATCTTCCTGTGCCTGATGGCGGAGGCCTTCTTCGGCTATCTGCTTCCGTGGGGCCAGATGAGCTACTGGGGCGCGCAGGTGATCGTCAACCTGTTTGCCGCCGTGCCCCTCATCGGGCCCGACCTGGCGCTGCTGATCCGCGGCGACTATGTGGTCGGCGACGCGACGCTGAACCGCTTCTTCGCGTTCCACGTCATTGCGGTCCCTCTGGTGCTGTTGGGTTTGGTCGTGGCGCACATCTTTGCGCTGCACGACGTGGGCTCGAACAACCCGGACGGCGTCGAGATCAAGGCCCGCAAGGACAAGGATGGCAAGCCGCTGGACGGCATACCGTTCCATCCCTACTACACGGTGCACGACCTGCTGGGTGTCAGCGTGTTCATGCTGGTGTTCCTGGCCATCGTCTTCCTTGGCCCGGAGATGGGCGGCTACTTCCTGGAATACAACAATTTCATTCCTGCCGACCCACTGAAGACGCCGGCGCACATTGCGCCGGTCTGGTACTTCACACCGTACTACTCGATGCTGCGCGCCACGACCGACCCGATGATCAACGTGCTGTGCGTGATCGTGGCGCTCGGCGCTGTGACCGCGGTGTTGCTCGGCGGCCTGTCCGGTCTCGGCAAGGGCATCGCCGTTGCCTTCGCCGTGGTCGCGATTGCCCTGCTCAAGACTTTCGACGCCAAGTTCTGGGGCGTGGCGGTGATGGGTGGTGCAGTGGTGATCCTGTTCTTCCTGCCCTGGCTGGACCGCAGCCCGGTCAAGTCCATCCGCTACCGCCCGACCTGGCACCTGTACCTCTACCTGCTCTTCGTCGTCTTCTTCGTGGTGCTGGGTTACCTGGGCATCAAGCCGCCGTCGGACGGCCGGACGCTGGTGGCGCAGATCGGCACGCTGTTCTACTTTGGGTTCTTCCTGCTGATGCCGTGGTGGAGCCGCATCGGTGCGTTCAAGGCGGTGCCCGACCGGGTCACCTTCGAAGCCCATTGAGCCGGAGCATCGCAACATGTTGAAGCGTCTGTTGGCCATCCTGGCCCTGCTGTGCTCGGGTGTCGCGTCGGCGGCCGAAGCCGGCCACCCGTTGGACCGCTTTCCCACCGAGCGCATGAACGACATGGCCGCGCTGCAGAACGGCGCCCGCCTGTTTTCCAACTACTGCCTGAACTGCCATGCCGCAGCGTTCGCGCGCTACAACCGCATGCGCGACATCGGCCTGACCGACGACCAGATCAAGAAGAACCTGCTGTTTGCGGGCGACAAGGTCGGCGAGTTGATGAAAGTCTCGCTCGACCCGAAGCAGGCGAAAGAGTGGTTCGGTGGCCTGCCACCGGACCTCAGCGTCGTTGCGCGTTCGCGGGCCAGTGGTCAGGGCAGTGGTGCCGACTACCTCTACACCTATCTGCGCACCTTCTACAAGGACGACAGCAAGGCCACCGGCTGGAACAACCTCGCCTTCCCCAGCGTTGGCATGCCACATGCGCTGTGGGAGCTGCAGGGTGTGCAGCGAGCCATCTTCGAGCAGCAGGTCGATGCCCACGACAAAAGCCGCAAGGTTGAGGTCTTCAAGGGCTTCGAGATGGTCAGCCCTGGGTCGATGGACAAGCGGGCCTACGACAGTGCCATGGCCGACCTGGTTGCCTACATGCAGTGGATGGGCGAGCCGTCGCAGGGCACCCGGGTCCGCGCGGGTGTCTGGGTCCTGCTGTTTGTGGGCCTGTTCATCGTGATCGCCTGGCGCCTGAACGCGGCGTTCTGGAAAGACATCAAGTAAGCCCCCTGCTGCGGCCAGGCGCCATGCGCCAGACCGCAGACCCCCGCGGCCCCGACAGCGGCCGCCAAGGCGCCGCGAG
>JBJXHB010000109.1:0-5475 GCA_046160725.1 Aquabacterium sp. | reverse complement strand
AGCTCGAAGCACTCTTCCATGCCGTGCCGCGCCCCCGCCTGGCGGTAGTGGGCCAAGCTCTGCATCAAGATCGGCAGGGCCGCCGCGGGGTCGTGGGTGGCCACGCGCAGCGCCGCCTGGTTGCAGGTGGAAATGCCCAGTCCCCAGTGGTCGCCCAGCGCCTGGTTCAGCACCAGGCTCTCGTCGAAACAGCGCCCGGCCTCGGCCCAGCGCCCCCCGGCCAGGGCCAGGTTGCCCAGGAAGTTGAGCAGTGCGCCCAGGGCCCGCGTCTCGCCCAGCTCGGTGAAGATCTCAAAGCTCTGCCGGAAGCTGGCTTCGGCATCGGCGGCACGGCCCTGCCCGCGCAAGGCGGTGCCCAGGTGCATCAGGCCCAGGCCCTCGAGGTGGCGGTCGCCGATCTCGCGGGCAATCTGCAGGCTGGCGCGGCCATGGCGCTCGACCGAGGGGTGGTCGTACTGGTCGCGCGCCACCACGCACAGGTTGTTCAAGGCCACCGCCTCGCCGCGGCGGCGGCCCAGTTCGCGCTGCAGGTGCATCGCGGTGGTGTGCAGCCGCACGGCGTCGGCGTAGCGGCCGCAGGTGCGGGCCATCACGCCGGCCGCATTGCTGGCCTCGGCCCGCACCAGCGCAGGCACGTCGTTGGCCCGGGGCAGCGCATCGTCGAACCAGGCCAGCAGCTCCTTGGCGTGGCCCTTCACCTGCCAGAAGCGCCACAGGTCGGCGGCCAGTTGCAGGCCGCTTGCCAAGTCGGCCTGCCGGCTCCAGGCCAGCAGCGCGCGCAGGTTGTCGAACTCGGCGGCCAGGAAACGGTAGCCCTGGGCCTGGTGTGGCCCCGCCAGTTGAGTCGCCACGGCCTTGCAGCGCCCAACGTACCACGCCAGCAGTTGGTGCCTGACGGCGGTCGAATGCCCCAGCGCCTGCAGCTTCTCGCTGGCGAACTGGCGGATCGGTTCCAGCATCCGGAAGCGCACGCTGCCGTCAGCGCCCGGCGCGGGAGCCTCTTCCTGCACCAGCACCATCGACACGCGGTGCAGGCGGCCCAGCAGCGCGGGCACCTCGTCGTCGGCGATGGGCAGGCCCTGGCAGGCGGCCACGGCGCTGTCCAGCGTCCACCCGCCCACAAAGACCGACAGGCGCGCAAAGACCGCCCGCTCGGCCTCGTTCAGCCGCTGATGACCCCAGTCCACCGCCGCCGACATGGTCTGGTGGTGGGGCAGGCCGCCGCGCTGCCCCAGCGTCAGCAACTGCAGGCTGCTGTCCAGGCGCGCCGCCACCTGGTCCAGGCTTTGCGGGCCGACCTGTGCGGCCACCAGCTCCAGCGCCAGCGGCAGGCCGTCCAGCGCGCGGCAGATGCGCACCAGGCTCGTCGCCTGCCCGGGTGCGGGGGTGAAACGGGGGTCATGCTGGCGGATGCGCTGCACCAGCAGTTGCACCGACGGGATGCACAGCAGGTCGTCCCAGGACTGATCGGCCGTGGCGTCGGGCAGGTCCAGCGGCGGCACGGACCACGCCACCTCGCCCGCAATGCGCAGGGCCTCGCGGCTGGTGGCCAGCACGCGCAGCGCCGGCAGGGCGCGCAGCAGCTGCACGGCCAGCTCGGCGCAGCCGTCGACCAGGTGTTCGCAGTTGTCCAGCACCAGCAAGGCAGGGCGCCCCTTGAGTTGGGCCACCAGGGCCTGCAGGGTCGGCTGCTGGGGGTTGGATGCCCCCACGGTGAAGGCAATGGTCTCGGCAATGTGCTGCGGGTCGCTCACCCGGTCCAGCTCAACCCACCACACGCCACCCGGGAACTGGTCGCGCACCGACTCGGCCAGCGCCAGGGCCAGGCGCGTCTTGCCGGCACCGCCAGGGCCGGTGAGGGTCAGGCAGCGGGTGGTCTGCAGCAGCCGCTGCGTGTCCTGCAAGGCCGCCGCCCGGCCCAGCAGCGGCGCCAGTGCCGAGGGCAGGTGGCCAATCGCGTCGGGTGCCGGCTGCGGCGACGACGGCTCTGCCGCCAGGCCGGCATGCACCGGCCGCACCGCCACCCGCAGCACGTAACCGCGCCGCGGCACGGTCTGCAGCAGGCGCGGGCCGGCGTCGGCCAACGCGCGACGGATGTCGCTGATGCATTGGGCGATGGTCTCGTCGCTGGCCACGCGGCCCTGCCACACCGAGGCCGCCAGCTCGTCACGCGACAGCACCCGCTCGGCGTTGTCGACCAGCTGGCACAGCACCTCGAAAGACTTGGGCCGGAGTTCGACCTCACGCCCCTGGCGCAACAGCTGCGCGGCCTGCGGGTCGAGCACGAAGTCGTCGAAGGCCAATCGGGTGGGGGCGGGCGGCTTCACGTTTCAAGCAACTTTCAAGTGGCGTTCAAGGCTTCAAACCCGGACCACGCTGCAATGCGGTCATTGTCGGGGCCCGGATCAACGGTTCCGATCGACCCACTCTGAGGCCTGCCAAGCACGGTTCCTAGGCACTACGCCACAAGGCCAAAGCCGACTTGTCCCGTGTGTTGCCAGGCAGCCGCACGGCGATGCAGCCTACGCTGACCAGACTCACCGAGGCCAACCGGTTGGCGCTGTCGGCCGATGCGGTCTGGCTGCCACCGGCATTGCCCACCGACCAAGCCCTGCAGACCCAGTCTCAACCCCAAGGAGAAGCGTGATGCTGCGTCGTCGAGTACTGGCCCTCATGGGCAGCAGCCCGGCCGCCGGCCTGATGGGCCTGGCCTGCGGCCCGGCCAAGGCCCAGGGCTATCCCGATCGCCCGGTGCGCATCGTCGTCGGCTATTCGCCCCGGGGCCGGCCCGGACGTGGAAGCCCGCCAACTCGCCGCCATGCTGCAGCTCGAGTTGTGCCAGCAAGTGCTCATCGAGAACAAGCCCGGCTTCAGCGGCTTGCTGGGCCTGGAGGCCGTCGCCAAGGCCGCGCCCGACGGCTACACGCTGGGCGGCGGCACACCCAGCAACCTGACGGCCAACCCCCGGCTGTTTGACCGGCCGCTGTTCAGTGCCGAGAAGGACCTGGCGCCGGTCACCCGCTTCATCGAGCACCCGTGGCTGCTGTACGTCAACGCCAAGCTGCCGGTGCAGACGCTGGCGGACTTCATCGCGCTGGCGAAGTCAAAACCCGGCCAGATCAGCTACGCCAGCAACGGCGTGGGCGGGTTCCAGCATCTGACGGGGGAGTGGCTGCAGAAGCTGGCCGGCATCCGCTTGAACCATGTGCCCGATGGCTCGGCGCACTGGCAGACCGACGTCGTGGCCGGCACCGTGGACGCCACGTTCTATCCGCTGATCACGCTGGCCGACCACGTGCGCAGCGGCAAGCTGCGCGCGCTGGCGGTGGCCAGCGCCGGCCGCACGCCGGTGCTGCCCGAGGTGCCCACCTTTGCCGGGGGCCGGCTACCCGGCGTACGCCGCCCGTGCCTGGGCCGGCCTGGTGGCACCTGGCGGCACCTGGCGGCACGCCGGCCGCGGTGATCGAGCGGCTGGGCCAGGCCAGCAACCGTGCTGCGCAACGCCCGAAGTTCCGCGAGTTCCTGAGCAAGCTCGGCGCACTCTCCCCGGGCACCTCGCCGCAAGACTTCGGGCACTACATGCGCGACGAGCGGGCGCAGTACCAGGCGCTGATCGCCGAGAACAACATCCGGATGGAATAGGGCCTTGCTGCACCACCACGGACGCGTCGGCATGCCGCGTTGCCGCCTTTGCTCGCCCGGTAGCTCGAGCCAGAGGTCGTCGAAGTCCAACCAATTCGGGGCCAGGCGGCTTCAGGATTCAAGCAACTTTCAAGAGGCGTTCAAGACTTCCGACCCTGACGAAGTTGCAATGCCGTCAGCAACAGCGCAGGGGCGCGTGTGCCGGCCGTCGGCCAGCGACGCTCCATTGCCCTGCATCAGCTCGTTCATCGACAAAGGTCCAACATGAAATCTCAAACGGCTCTGCGGTTCTTGGCCGCAGCATTCGCCACGGTGGCCTTGGCCCATGGCGCGCAGGCGGCACTGATTTCCCGGCCTGGTGGGATGGTTTATGACAGTACGCGCAACATTACCTGGCTGTCGGACTGGAAGTTCGGAGGGTCGTTCAACAGTGGCAACAGTGCCGCAAGCTGGGCGCACGACCTTGTATACGGTGGCTTTTCGGACTGGAGTCTGCCCGACATTGGTCTACTGACCGGCCTGGCTGGAGAGGTCGGCGACCTGACCACGGTGAGTCAGTTCACGAATGTCGGTCCGGGTGCGCCTGGCCCGTACCGCAACGTCTACTGGTCTTCGACGGCGTCACCGTTCATCTGCCAATTCCAAGTCGGACCCGTCTGCCTCATTGGGGGAAGCCGTGGCAATTGGGCCCTCGATCCGGTCAGCGGCGCGCAGGTTCTCGTCAACGGCAGCAGCTTCTTCACGCCCAGCGTGCTTTCCGCGTTTGCTGTCGCCGTGCGCCCCGGCGACGTGATCGTCGACACCCCAGCCTCAGTGCCAGAGCCGCAGGGCCTGGTGCTGCTGGCGTTAGGCGCGGCCGTGGTGGCGCGCAGAGTGCGGCCAGGCTAAGGCCAAGTCCTTGGTTGGGCGCTGTGTGCGATGCGCATGCATGCGCACCCCCCTCTTCGATACCGCCGTAGCCGAGCTTCGCCGGTCGCGATTCGATTCGGCTATGCCCGTAGCCGATCGGCTGCTCGACATCCGGACAAGGTTGCGCGACAGGGTGTTCGATCCGGGTACCGGTGCTGACCGGGTACGAAGGCCCGCCTCGCAGGTCGAGCGAAGGCCAAGGCGACTGGCGCAGCGGTACCGCGACCGACCCATTGAACTGCTGACCCATCAGGAGTGCCGTGCGCACATGCCGAGTGATCTCGTGCGCCATCTTTTTGCAGCAACCTTCGGCGAAGCGACGGGCGAGAGCCCCCGGCTGATCGACTTTCCCAAGAGCCTGTTGCCAAGCCACAAGAACGTTGATCCGGAAAGGGTCGAGGACTCGATCTTCAAGGACCGCTTCCGCGTCCAGATCGCGGGCCGTCACAGCATGACCGTCACAAGTCATATTGCCAAGGACGGCCATGCCTTCATCCATCCGAAGCCGATGCAGTGCAGAAGCTTCACGGTCCGTGAAGCCGCGAGGCTGAAAACGTTTCCGGATTCGTATGTCTTCCTGGGGAATCGGACCGCCCAGTACACACAGGTCGGAAACGCCGTTCCGCCCTACCTTGCCCACTGGATTGCAGAGATCGTCGCTGGCGTCCTCAAACGAGCGAAACTTGTCTGAGTCGATATGACGGGCTTTGCCAGCTAGACGCTTGCGGACTGACGACAAGGAATCGACGTGTCGCGGAAATGTGTCGAACAGTCGGCCTTAGGTCGACACGTTGTTGCGTCATGTCGATCGGATCACCATGTCCACGACAGCAGACTAACGCCGACGATTGACCAGAAGCACCGCCCACCCGCCCAAAACCCCACAACCTGCAACGACCTATATGTGTCGGCGCCAACAAGCCG
>JBJXHB010000108.1:0-4662 GCA_046160725.1 Aquabacterium sp. | reverse complement strand
CAAGGCGGCATAGGGCATGGCCACCTTGGCACCCACCGACAACACGAAGCGCATCGGCTTGGCATTCGGCTTGGGCGGCGCCTTGACGGTGCGCAGCGCGGCCGCGACCTTGGCGCGCACCAGCTTGTACTGCGGCAGCTTGTCGACCGGCGTGCGGGCGGGCTTGGCGCCGGACCCCTTGTCGGCCGGGCCGCTGCCGCTGGCGATGGACTTCTCCAGCCCGACGGCGGCATTGACCTGCAGCGTCTGCCATTCGGTGAGCAGCGCCTCGGCATCGCGCAGGATGAGCTTGATGGCCGAGGCCGCATCCTTGGCGCCCTTGTCATCCTTGTAGCTGCTGTTCCAGGCCTTGGCCTGCTTGAGCACCGCGGCGGTCTCCTCGGCCAGCTTCTTGACCGCCGCGGCGCCGGCGCCCTGCAGGGCCTTGAGCTTGTCGGCGGCCTTGGCCGTGTCGGCCTTGTCGGTGTCGAAGCAGTCCAGCTTGTCGCAGGCGTCGGCGGCCGTCTTCAGGTCCTTCAGCGCGGTGCTCAGCAGCGCGGCCGCCTTGTAGCCCTTGACGGCCTTGGCCAGGTCCTTCTCCTCGGCGGTCCAGGTGGCGAGCAGCAGGGTCTTGGGAAAACTCGGGCTGGGCATGGATGCTCCTCGTTGAATGGCCAGCAGATTCTGCCGACAGGGCTCAGGACGCCACGGTCTGTCGCACGGCATGCTCCCAGCACGCCATGCGCGCGGCGGCCTCGTCGCGTGACATGGCCGGCTCGAAGCGCCGCTGCGCCTGCCATTGCGCGGACAGCTCGGCCGTGCCGGCGTACACCCCGGTGGCCAGCCCGGCCAGGTAGGCCGCGCCCAGGGCGGTGGTCTCCACCACCGCCGGGCGCACCACGGGTATGCCCAGCAGGTCGGCCTGGAACTGCATCAGCAGGTCGTTGACGCTGGCCCCACCGTCCACGCGCAGCTCGGCCACCGGCGGGCCGCCGGCAGCGGTGACGTCGCGGTTCATCGCCAGCAGCAGCGCGGCGCTCTGGTAGGCGATGCTCTCCAGCGCGGCGCGGGCAATGTGGGCCACGGTGCTGCCGCGCGTCAGGCCGGTGATGGTGCCGCGGGCGTCGGCGTTCCAGTAGGGCGCGCCCAGCCCGGTGAAGGCCGGCACCAGCATCACGCCGCCTGAGTCGGGCACGCTCTCGGCCAGGGGTTGCACCTCCGCGCTGGTGGCGATGGCCTTGAGCCCGTCGCGCAGCCATTGCACCACCGCGCCGCCGATGAACACGCTGCCTTCCAGCGCATACGTCGGCTCGGGGCCCACCTGGGCGGCGCGGGTGGTGACCAGCCCGTTGCCCGAGGCCAGCGCCTGCGCGCCCGTGTGCAGCAGCATGAAGCAGCCGGTGCCGTAGGTGTTCTTGGCCATGCCGGGGCCGAAGCAGCCCTGGCCGAACAGGGCACTCTGCTGGTCGCCGGCCATGCCGGCGATCGGGATCGGCGCGCCGAACCATTCGGGGTCGGTCTCGCCGACGACATGGCTGGAGGGCACCACCCGCGCCAGCACGCTGTCGGGCACGTGCAGCGCCTTCAGCAGCTCGTGGTCCCACTGCGAGTGCCGGATGTCGTACAGCATGGTGCGCGAGGCATTGCTGGTGTCCGTGGCATGCACGCGGCCCTTGGTGAGCTGCCAGACGAGCCAGGTGTCCACGGTGCCGAAGGCCAGGTCGCCCTTGGCCGCGGCCATCCGGGCCTGGGGCAGGTGGTCCAGCAGCCAACGCACCTTGGTGCCGCTGAAGTAGGGGTCGACGACCAGGCCGGTGTCGCGGCGGATGTTGTCCACCATGCCGGGGGTGGCCCGCAGCTGCGCGCACAACGGCTCGGTGCGGCGGTCCTGCCAGACGATCGCGTTGTGCACCGGCCGGCTGGTGTGGCGCTCCCACAGCACCGTGGTCTCGCGCTGGTTGGTGATGCCGACGGCGGCGATGTCGGCCGCCCCGAGCCCGGCCTTGGCGATGGCCTCGCGCGCGACGGCGAGCTGGCTGTCCCAGATCTCCATCGGGTCGTGCTCGACCCAGCCGGGCTGCGGAAAGATCTGCCGGAACTCGCGCTGCGCCATCGCGACGATGGCGCCGTCGCGCCGGAACACGATGGCGCGCGAGCTGGTGGTGCCCTGGTCCAGGGCGAGCAGGTGGTCCTTCTGGGGCATGGCGGGCGTCCGTGTGTCGCGGGTGTCGATGGGGCCAGGGCCCGAAGTGTGCAGCGTGCGCGGTGTAATCGGGGCCGGACATGCCCGTGTGCCGGCCGCCCGAGGGGTGCCCGGCGAGCCGATCCCGAAAGCGCGCCGCCCATGCGACCCCTCGTCCTGCCCGACGGCATCACCCTCGAACCGCAGACCGCCGCCCATGCCGGCGCGATGTTCCACGTCCTGAGCGATGCCGCGCTGTATGCCCTCGAGGGTGAGCCCCCGGCCAGCGAGGCCTGGCTGCGTGACCGTTTCACCCGGTTGGAGAGCCGGGCCAGCGCCGACGGCAGCGAGGCTTGGCTGAACTGGGTCATTCGCCTGGACGACGGCACGCTGGCGGGCTATGTGCAGGCCACGGTGTACCGCGCGGCCGATACCGGCCTGGCCGACATCGCCTATGTGCTGGCCAGCCGCCACTGGGGTGCAGGGCTGGCCACGCGCGCGGTGCAGGCGATGATCGACGCCCTGGTCGCCGACCATGGCGTGACGCGCCTGCGCGCCGTGCTGAAGGCCCGCAACAGCCGCTCGTTGCGCCTGCTGCAGCGGCTGGGCTTTCAGCCGCTGGATGCGCAAGCGTTGTCCACCGCCGATATCGAGCCCGACGAAATCGCCCTGCAGCGCGTGGCGCACGTGGTTTGATCCGCACCCGCAAGGACGGCGTCCGGCCGCGGGCCGCCGGGCCCGGGTTGCCGGGCATGCGCAACACTGCGTAGGCGCTGCCGGTCCCGGGCGCCTACAATGCCGCCCGAGGCTCCGGAGATTCCGGGGCCTTTTCGTTCATCCCTGTCAGCCTCTCGATCCCTTCCCGCGGTGCCCCTTCCGGACCGCGCGGCCTGATTCGATCCCCTTGGTGGAACGGTTGGCGGCGATGCCGTCGCATGGGCGGCACCCCGAGGTGCCTGTCCCCTGGCCGTTCCCCATTGCCGTGATCCACGGCCTGGGGCACATCCTGTTTCCGCGACTCCACCGGGCGGCCATGACGGCCGTCCCGCTGCTGGACGGGCCGCAAGCCCGCCGGCAGCACCGGCCGTGCCGGCGCCATCGCGCCGCCGCGGTTGGGCGGCGCCCATCCGGGTGCCGCGTCCCCACGCGAAAAGGTTGATCACATGAGCTTCGATACCCTGGGCCTGCATCCGGCCCTCACCCACGCGGTCGCCGACGCCGGCTATGCGCAGGCCACCGACGTGCAGACGCTGGCGATCCCGCCGGCGCTGTCCGGGCTGGACCTGCGCGTGTCGTCGCAGACGGGCAGCGGCAAGACCGCGTCATTCGTTTTGCCGGCGCTGCAGCTGATCCTGGCGGCCCGCGCCGACAAGACCCAGCGCCGCGAGCGCGGCATGCCCAGTGGCCCGCGCATCCTGGTGCTCACGCCCACGCGTGAGCTGGCGCTGCAGGTGGCCAAGGCCGCCGACGGCTATGGCCGCCACGTGCCCGGCCTGCGCATCGCCACCGTCGTGGGCGGCGTGCCCTACGGCGCCCAGCTGAAGGCACTGCGTGGCCCGCTGGACATCCTGGTGGCCACGCCTGGCCGCCTGATGGACCACATGCAGACCGGCAAGGCCATCCTGTCGCAGGTGCAGATGCTGGTGCTGGACGAGGCCGACCGCATGCTGGACATGGGCTTCATCGACGACATCCGCCACATCGCAGAGGCCCTGCCGGCCCAGCGCCAGACGGTGATGTACAGCGCCACCTTCTTCGGCGCCGTGGGCCAGCTGGCCCACACGCTGCAGCGGCCGGATGCCAAGGCGGTGTCGGTCACGTCGCATACCGAGACCCATGCCGACATCGAGCAGCGGCTGCACTGGGCCGATGACGGCCGCCACAAGCAGGCGCTGCTGGACCACCTGCTGACCGACCGCACCATGGAGCAGGCGCTGGTGTTCACCAGCACCCAGCGCGACGCCGACTGGCTGGCAGACCGGCTGGCCGAGTTCGGCCACAAGGTGGCGGCGCTGCACGGCGGCCTGCCGCAGGGCCGGCGCAACCGTGTGCTGCAGGGCATGCGCTCGCGCGAGCTGCGCGTGCTGGTGGCCACCGACGTCGCGGCGCGCGGCCTGGACGTGCCGACCATCAGCCATGTCATCAACTATGGCCTGCCGATGAAGCCCGAGGACTATGTCCACCGCATCGGCCGCACCGGCCGCGCCGGCCGCAGCGGCCTGGCCGTGACGCTGTGCGAGCGCCGCGACGCGATGATGATCAAGCGCATCGAGCGCTACACCACGCAGCCGATTCCCGTGGCGACCATCGCCGGCCTGGAGCCGAAGACGCCGGAGCCGCGCTTTGCGCCGGCCCGTCGTCCGGGACCGGGTGCCGCCGGCCGCAAGCAGCGCTTCGGCGCGCCGTCGCAGGGCGGCCCGCGCCCGGCCGAGCGCAGCCAGGAGCGTGGATTTGACCGCGCCGAGCGTCCGGCACGGCCGGGCAACGGCCCGCGCCGCGAT
>JBJXHB010000107.1:0-40400 GCA_046160725.1 Aquabacterium sp. | reverse complement strand
TAATATTGCAGAAAGGATGGTCCGTCCGGCCGCGCAGGCTGTTGCAGTTCGTTGAACAACAACTGGTTACGCAGGAACTGGTTCTGCAACAGCGGATCGAGTCCGGAAAACGCGGTATAAAGCGCGGCGGCCTCGGGATAGGCGGCGGCGGCGGCGGCGTAGGCTTGATCGCGCGCTTCGCGGGGGGTGAGGGTGGCCCAGTGGGTTTCGTAGCCTTCGGCGACAGTGATGATTGCCTTGCGGGTGCGGTCGGTCTTGGCGGCCGGGAGGGCGATTTCGCGCAGGAGCCAGGGGGCGAACTGGTTCCAGACGCCGGACAGGTCGGCGCCGGGTTGGACTGCGTCAGCGAAGCGTTGGGGCCATAGGCGCGCCTCGGCGACTGGCAGGCCCTCGAAGATGCGGTCTTCCAGGCGGGCGAGGGTGCGCGGGATGCCGAGATAGGTTTCAAACTGGCCGTGATCGCCATAGCTCATGGTCGGCAGGTTCAGGTGGCGCTGGATCGAGTGCAGGGAACAGCCGACGGCGCAGCCACGGAATTCGCCCTTGTCGTAGGTTTCGTAGCTGCCCTTGATGATCCGGTCGGCGGTGGCGTGCTCGGCCAGCTCGGCCATGAAGGCGGCCTTGTCCAGGCCGGGGTAGCTATAAGCGCGCAAAGGCGCCTGGGTGCGTGCAGACATGTCGTTGCTCCATCCCGTGAGTGGGATGGGCATTCAGTGGCACATGATGTGTCGCGTCGTCAACACAAACGACACATGGCGGGTGTCGGCTTCGACATGACAAAAATGATGTCACTGTGCGTCGGCGAGTGATCGACACTTTTTGGGTTGCGATAACGACACGCCATGTGCCAAACCATGCAGCATGAATGCCACGGAAGTCATCGACCGGCTTGGCGGCGCCACCAATGCGGCGCGAAAACTGCGCTTGGGGCGCCAAGCGGTGCAGATGTGGAAGACGCGCGGCGTCATCCCGTCGCGCCATGTGCCGCAGGTTGCCCAGGCGCTGGGCGTGCCGGCTGAAACCGTTTGGCCTGCCCTGTCTGCCACGCCCCAGCCCCAGCAGGAGGCGGCATGACCCAGTGGAACATTCTATTGCGTGGCGCGGTGGTGATCTTCCCGCCGGGCGTTCTGACCCTGCATGACGACCTGGTGCTGCCGCCGGGCTGTGCGGTGGTGGATGGCAGGGGTGGCGAGCGGGTTGTGGTCGAGGTTGTGGCCGCCAGCGAAGCCGCGGTGGTGCATCTGCGGCTGATCGAGCCCGTGGCATGATCAACGCATCCTCCGACGCGGTGCTGTTGTTGCTGGTGCCGGTGCTGTTGGTGATCCTGCTGCTGTGCCTCGGGGCGTGGGTTGCGCTGGACTGGCGCGACGCGCGACGGCGCCGGCGCAGCCCGGGCTGGTGGCCGTGATCGCCGCAGGACAAATGTCATGGTAAGCCGCGCATCGCGCTGGTTCACCACGCGCGCGCCGCACGAGGCCGTCGGCCGGCCGGATGTTGCCGGCGTGTGGACCGAGGATGAACTGGCCGTGCTGCGGCCGTTCGCGGCGATGGAGCGCATTCCGCAGGGTGCGGCTGAGGTGTTGGCCAAAGGACTGGGGCGCACGGGCGACGCGGTGCGCGGGCGGATCAGCATCATGCGCCAGACGACCAAGGAACAGAACGGCGCCGAGGGCAGCAAGTCTGTCCGTGTGCCGCGTGTGGCTCCGAGCGCGGCTGCGCCAGGATCGGAGCGGGCTGTTTCCTCCCCAACTCTGGTGGCCGCAGTTCAGGCGCGGGTTGCGCCCTGCCCAGTGTCACCAGTGGCCGGCGCGGCCTCCCCGAGGGCGTTCGATATGGGGCTTGCGCCGGCCAGGCCTTCTCCCGGCCCCTCTCCCGGCATGCTCTGGGCACGGGCGGAGATGACGCGCGGGGTGGGGTTGGACAAGCTGTTGAGCACCGCCGGCGATCGGCTGGACTGGCGCGACCGGCAGGCGTTGCGGGTGGCGGGATGAGTGGGCGCCAAACGCTCGGCCGCGCGACGTTGATCCCGGTGCGGATCAGCGAGGGCGAGACGGTCAACGTCACTGCGCGCCTGGTGTTCTCCGACGATGGGGCGCTGTTGCGGGTGCTGGCCCCGGCCCCTGGGGCTGGGCGGGCGGATCCACGCGAGTTTGCGGCGCGGCGGTTGCTGGCGCGGCTGGATGCGGAGTTGGCCCGACCTGGGGGCGTTGGGATGCACGCGCTGCGGCAGGAGGCCGAGCTGCTGCTGGCGCTGACCGAGCAGTTGGAGGCGGCCGAGGTGCGGCTGGGGCCGGTCCTGGCGCGTGCGCAGCGGATGGCGCAGGCATGAGCGGCGCCACCGCCCCGGCGCGGGTCTCGCCCGCTTTGATTTCAATCGACCAGGTGGCCGACATGCTGGCCGAGCGGGCGGACAGCATCGCGCGCGAGCTGTTGCCGTTGGGCAACCGGCAGGGGCGCAACTGGGTCGACGCCAGCACCCGCAAGGGCGGGCTGGGCGACAGCCTGATGGTGGAAATCTCCGGGCATCATCGCGGCCGGTGGAAGCATTTCGGCGGCACCGAGGGCGGTGACATGATCGACCTGGTGGCGTTTGTCCGCTTTGGCGGCGACAAGAAGGCGGCGTTTGCCTGGGCCAAGGATTACCTCGACATCGCGCGGGCCGATCCCGAGCAGCTGGCGGCGGCGCGGCAGCAGGCCGAGCGGCGGCGCGAGGAAGCGCACGCGGCGGATGCACGCGAGACGGCGGAAGCGTCGCGCCGGGCCAAGGCGCTGTGGTTGCGCGGGGTGCCGATTGAGGGCACGCCGGGCGAGGCCTATCTGCGCACGCGCGGGATTGATCTTCGCGCCCTGACGCAGCCGCCTTCGGCGTTGCGATTTGTGGCGGAGTGCCATTGCAGCGAGGCCGGGCTGGCGCTGCCGGCGCTGGTGGCCAGTGTCAACGATGCGGCAACCGGGGCGTTCCTGACCGCGCATCGGACCTGGATCGCGCCGCGGGCGGGGACCTGGGCTTCGCCGTTGCCGCCGACGCAGGCGGGCAGCTGGGGCAAGGCGGCGTTGACGTATCCAAAAAAGGCCTATTCGGCCTATGGCGGCGGGATCATTCCGCTGTCGCGCGGGGCCTCTGGCCGGCGCTGGCGCGATGCGCGCGGGGACGAGACGGTGGCGCTGGCCGAGGGGATCGAGACGGCGCTGTCCGTCGCGGTGTTGATGCCGGAATGGCGGGTGGCGGCGACGGTGGCGCTCAACAACATGGGCGCGCTGGTGGTGCCGCCGAGCTGGCGCCGGATCGTGGTCTGCGCCGATCGTGACCGGCCCGACAGCAAGGCGGCCGAGCTGTTGCCCAAGGTGCTGCGGCATCTGGCCCAGTCCGGCGCCGAGGTGCTGGTGATCGAGCCCGATGCCGGGTTCAAGGATTGGAATGATCAGCTTGTGGCGGAGCTGGGCCAGGCGCCCGCGCACCAGGTGCCGGCGTGAGTGCGACGCAGCGTGCCCCGCTGCCTCGGCCCGCGCTGCGGTGGCACGGGGGCAAATGGCGTCTGGCGCCCTGGATCATCGAGCACTTCCCCGCCCACCGCGTTTATGTCGAACCGTTCGGTGGCGCGGCGTCGGTGCTGCTGCGCAAGCCCCGCTCCTATGCCGAGATCTACAACGACCTCGACGGCGAGGTGGTTTCACTGTTCCGCGTGCTGCGCGATCCCAGCTTGGCGGCGCAGTTGCAGCAGCAGCTCGGGCTTACGCCGTTTGCTCGCAGCGAGTGGCTGGCGGCCTATGACTGGTGCGCCGACCCTGTTGAACAGGCGCGCCGTCTGATTGTGCGCAGCTTCATGGGCTACGGTAGCGACGCCACCAGGCGCGACCTGACCACGGGGTTCCGCTCAAATTCCACCCGCTCGGGGACCACGCCGGCGCGGGACTGGCTGAACTATCCCGAGTTGCTGCCCGGGCTTACCGATCGCCTCGCCGGCGTGGTGGTGGAAAACCGCCCGGCGGCCGAGGTGATGGCGCGGCACGATGGGCCAGATGTGCTTCACTATGTCGACCCGCCGTATATGCGCAGCACACGCAACATCAGCCACCGTGGACACGGCTACAATCACGAACTGAACGACGAAGATCATCGGATTTTGCTGCGGCAGCTGCGCTCCCTGCGCGGCGCGGTGATTGTCAGCGGCTACCCGCACCCGCTTTACGACGCAGGCCTGCCGGATTGGAGCCGTGTTGAGCGCACCGCCCATGCCGATGGCGCCCGACTGCGCAAGGAAGTCCTGTGGCTTAACCATGCGGCCGCGCAGCAGCGTCAGCCGTCGCTGCGCCTGGTGCAGGCATGAGTGCCTCGAAAACCCGCCAGCGGCTGTTGGCCGCGCGGCCGGTGCAGGCCTCGGCGGAGGAATTGGGGGCGATTGCGCGGCCATTGCCGGAGGATTGCCCGGTGATCCCGCTGGGCATGGCGCAGGGGCCCATTCCAACCGCCGTGTATCTGTCCGGCTCCGGGGTGATCAGCCAGTTGTCTGGGCAGGCGCATGGGCAGGGCAACCTCGAAGGCCTGTTCGCGCCGCGCAATCAGTTTTTGTGGCAGCACTGGCCACGGAAGAACAAGAAGGGCGAGGTGGACGGCTTCAAGACCGAGCTGGTGCGCGCCGACCTGATGGCCGCCGCCGGCCGGCGCGATATCTGGAACGAGATGGACCGGGTGCGCGGGCGCGGCGCCTGGCTGGCCGAGGATGGCGGGCTGTTGCTGCACCTGGGCGATCGGCTGTTGCACAACGGACGCATTCTGGCCTGGGGCGAGTATGGCGGCATGGTCTACCCGGCCGGTGCGGCGATGCTTGGCCCCGCGCCCGAGCCCGAGCCCGATGGGCCGAGCGGCCCCGCCAGTGAAGTGCTGGCGATGCTGCGGACCTGGAATTGGCGGCATGGCGATGTGGCCGCGCGGGTCATGCTGGGGTGGATCTGTGCGGCGATGATCGGCGGCGCGCTGAAATGGCGGCCGGCGATTTGGCCGACCGGCGGCACCGGCACCGGCAAGAGCACGCTGATCACCGCGGTGAAGCATTTGCTGGGGCCACAATCGGCCCTGGCCACCGCGCAGACCACCGAGGCCGGCGTGCGCCAGGTGCTGGGGTTTCAGTCGATCCCGACACTGCTGGACGAGCTCGAAGCCGACGAGATGCAGCCGGAGAAGATCCAGAAGCTGATTGCCATGATCCGGGTGGCGTCCTCCGGCGCGGTGGCGACGCGGGGCGGCAGCGATCACACGGCGCGGCAGTTCACCATCATGACCGCGCCGATGGCGACCTCGATCATGGTGCCGCCGCTGCCGAGCCAGGACCGCACGCGCATTGCCGTGCTGGAGCTGCGCGCGCTGACCGGCGAGACCGAGAAGCCCGATATGTCGGTGCCGCGGCTCCAGGTGCTGGGGCAGCGGCTGTTGCGGCGGGTGGTCGATGGCTGGGGTGACTTCGGCGAGCGGCTGACCACCTGGCGCGCGCAGTTGCACGCGCACATGGGGATGGATGACCGGGCGCAGGATCAATGGGGCACGCTGCTGGCGTGTGCTGACCTGGCGCTGCACGACGCGGCGCCGGATAGCGAATTGCTCGACGAGTGGGTGGGCCCCGGCATGCGCGAGATGCTGGCCGAGATGCGGGCCGATGACGAAACGGATTGGCGCCGGGCGCTGGATCACCTGTTGACCGCGACGGCGGATAGTTTCCGCGGCGGCGATCGCTTGACGGTGGGCGAGCTGGTGGCGCGGGCGGCCGGGATGAAGGTGGGCGATGATGGCGAGGAGGCGCAGCGGGCGCTGTTCAGCCTGGGCCTGCGGGTGGATTTCAAGAGCCAGCTCTGGTGGCTTGGGGTGGCAAACCAGCACCAGGCGCTGAGCCGGATCTATCAGCAGAGCATCTGGGCCGGGCGCAGCAACACCACGGGTGGGTGGCGCCAGGTGCTAATGCGCGTGCCTGGGGCGCAGGTGCCGGCCAGCGCGATGCGGTTCGGGGCTGGGCATCAGCAGCGCGGGCTGATGGTGCCGTTGCTCACCGCGTTGAATGCGGCATGACCATGCAGCAAAAAACCAAAATTGCCCCGGACCCCACTCAATCAACTACGGGGCGGCTGACCTGGCCGGCGCTGCCAGCCGATCGGCGGCGGGTGCGCCTCGGCGTGGATGGCGCGCAGCTCCAGCCAGGTGGCAACGATCGCCGGCATTGGCTCAGCGCCGGCAGCCCAGCGCCGGACCATGCGTTCATCGCACTCAATGAAGGCCGCAAGGCCGCGCTGGGTGAACCCCAGCACGGCAAGACATTCGCGCAGGCGGGTGGGTGTCATGGGGATCGCCTAACCACAGCAGCTGTATTTGCCGGTGATCTTGCCGGCCTTGCACTCTTGCAGCAAGCAGGCAGCAGCCAACCAACTATTGACAACCACAAGGTAGCCGGTTCCCTGCGCTCCCTGGTGACCTGTAAACCACATTTCAACTTCGAATTCTCCTCGCCGGTTTTTGCGGACCGTATGCGGAATGCTGGTCTTTGCCATCGTCTTCACTCCAATGATGGCCGGGCCCCATGGCCCGGCCTGGTTGTTGGTTCAGGCCGCCTCAGCGATCGCCGGCGCCTGCAAGCCGTGCAGGTAGCCCGCGGCTTTCTCGGCCGCCGCCGCGGCGCGGAAGATGACGCGGTTGTCTTCCTTCATGGCCTTAATCCAGCTGGCCAGGTATGCCGCGTGATCCTCGCGCGCCTCGCTGGTGACGCCCAGGTCACAGCACAGGAAGGCCGCGCCCAGTTCGGCAACCAATTCCTCGGCCGAATAGTTTTCATCACCGAACCGCGCGCCGAATGTGCGGTCAAGCCGTGCCTTGGCGCCGGACCAGTGCACCAGCTCATGCAGCAGGGTGCCGTAGTAGCCCTCGGCCGTGCTGAAACTGGCATAGTCCGGCATTTGGATAGCGTCCGAGCTGGGGCGGTAATACGCCCGCGCGCCACCATGGGCGACGCTGGCGCCGGTGGCCTGCACGAAGGTTTCCGCCGCAGCGACGCGCGCCGCCTCTGGCAGAGCGTTGACCTCGGCCCGGCGGTAATAACGCGAGGGCAAGCCGTCGATTTCGTCGGCATTGAAGACGCAATAGGCCTTGAGAAAGCAGATAGAGACCTCTTCAGTGTTGCCGTCGCGCTCTTGTTCTTTGGTGAATGTGCCGACGAAAAAAGCGCTTTCCGACTTGGCACCCTTGCGCACATTGGCGCCCATATCCTTAGCCGCCTTGAAGGTCATCCAGGTGGACGACGTAAACCCGCGCGCCATGGCGGCCGACCACAGGTTCACAGTGTTAATGCCGCGGTAAGGCGTGCCATCGACGCGCCGCGGCCGACCCTGGCCCGGGGCAGCCGCCCAGGGCTGATGCCATGGCCGGGTGCCGGCCTCCAGCATGGCGATGATGCGATCGGTAACGACTTGATACTGGTGCATGGGGAAAACCCTCAGTGCGGCGGGGCCCGATGCCCTCGCCTCGCCCTCAATATGTCCGCATACTGCGGAATACGCAATCATCGAATGATTATGGCTGATATGCAAAGGACGCATGCCTCCACCTTGTCCCTTGCCCCCGGCCCGAGGGTGCCAGTAGTGAGTGAGCGTGTGGCGTTGCTGGTTGTTGGGACGGGGAATGCGGGGCTGTCCCAGTGTTGTCCCAGTGTTGTCCCATCCAGTGCGTTGATATCGCTCGGAAATTGGGCGACTGGGACGCTGGGACGGGGAATGCGAGGGGGCTATACACGTGCGCGCGCAGGCGTGGAGAGTGTGTGTGTGTGTGTCCCAGTGTCCCAAAGAGAGAGAGATGTAGAGCATAGCTTGATCTTTGCTGGGACAACGCTGGGACGCGGCTGGGTCGGAGGGTTGAGCGGCGTCCCGCTCGGCGGAAATCATTGAATAGTGCCCTGGAAGCGCTGGCCGATGAGCGGATCGCCGAGGCGTTTCCGTTGCAGCATGAGCTGCTGGGGCTGCCCGATGGCTCGGCGTTGGAGGCTGCGGTCAAGCGCAAGGCTGGGCGGCCGCCTGGGGCGCGCAACCGGCGGGTGGAGGACGCGGCGCGGTATGTGGTCGAGCACCTGGGCGACCCGCTGGTGCAGCTGGCCGCCATCGCCACGGCGCCGATTGATGAGTTGATGGCGATTGGGCTGACGGCGCAGCAGGCGATCGTGGAGAAGCGCCTGGCCCTGGTGGGGTTGCTGCCCTACACGCACCAGCGCAAGGCCATCGAGCTCGAGGTGACCACCCGCCAGGGCGTGTATCTGACCATCGTGGATGCGGTTGTTGACCCCCAGCAAGATCAAGGGGTTAGCGATGCAATCGTGGTGCAGTTGGACAGCCCGGAGTTTGACGATGCGCCTAAGCCGTTGATCGGTCGCGCCTTCCCGCCTGTCGAGCAACTGATTGCGGATCAGGCGCAGCCCGCCCCCGCCGAGGCCCCCCACCCCCCCGGGGGGGGCGGTTTTCCCGCGCCCCGCCCTCACCACGCCCCTGCCTGCGTGGTTCCCCCCCGTCCCCGGATTTTTTCACGCGAACCCCAGGGTCCACGGCCCACGGGTCTGGGGAGCGGCGCATGAGCGAGCACCGCATCAACCTGTCCTGGGCACCCCCGGGTCCGGTCGCAGCGGCGTTCATGGCCGACCGCTCGCCGGTTTCCGGGATCAATGGGCCGGTGGGTTCGGGGAAAACCACGGCAGCGATCATGAAGGCCGTCCGCCTCGGCCAGGCGCAAGCGCCGTCAACCGGGGTTTTCGAGGCCGGGCCGGGGGGCGGGGCGCCATGGCCGGTGCGGCGGTTCAAACTCTGCATCGTGCGTGACACCTATCGCCAGCTCTCCCGCAGCACGATCCCGAGCTGGCAGTCCCGCTTCCCAAAAACGCTGGGGACCTGGAATGGCGCGGAGAACGCGCCGGCCAGCCACCGCATCCAGTTCTACCTGCCGGACCGCACGATGCTGGACTTGCAGGTCGACTTCGTGGCGATCGGCGACCAGTCGGTCGAGGAAGTTCTGCGCGGCTACGAGGTGACGGCTTTCTACCTCAATGAGCTCGACATGATGAGCCAGGAGGTCTTCACCTACGCCATCGGCCGCACCGGCCGCTTCCCGCCAATGTCCGAAGGCGGCCCGAGCTGGCACGGCATCCTCTACGACTGCAACGCGCCGGAGCTCGATAGCTGGCTCTACGAAGACTTCTTCCTCGCCACCCCCGCCGAGCTGCGCGCGCGCGGCATCAGCCTGTTCCGCCAGCCCGGCGGCATGGACCCCAAGGCCGAGAACCTGCCGAACCTGCCGGGCGGGCGCGAATATTACGAGCGCCAGGTCGCGGCCAACAGCAACAACCCCGGCTACTCCACCCGCATGGTGCACAACAAGCCGGGCTTCTCCCGCTCCGGCATGCCGGTCTATGGCGAGTTCAACGACCTGTTGCACGTCCGCGCCGACGATCACCCGGGCGTGCCGCCGCTGCGCCTGGTGGTCGGCCTGGACGCCGGCATGCAGCCCGCCGCGCTGTTCATGCAGCGCCTGCCCTCCGGCAAGGTGCTCTGGCTGTCCGAGCTGTGCGCCGAGCCCGGCACCGGCCCGCGCCGCTTCGGCGAGATGCTGGCGCAAAAACTGCGCGAGCGCTTCCCCGACTGGACCGGCGGCATCGTCGGCTGCTGCGACCCCAGCGCGCTCTATGGCGCCGACAAGAAGGCGGGCGAGCAGGACTGGTCACAGATCGTCGCCGCCCAGGCCGGCATCCGCATCTACCCGGCGCCGACCAACAACCCGATTCCACGCTGGGAAGCCGTGCGCCGCCCGCTGACCATGCTGATCGACGGCGAGCCGGCGTTCCAGCTCAACCCGGAATGCCGCGTGGTCCGCGCCGGTTTCAACTCCGGCTACCGCTTCCGCCGCATCGCCGGCACCGCCGCGCGCTTCAACACCGAGCAGGCCGAGAAAACCGCGCCCAGCCACGTCCACGATGCCGGCCAATACGCCAACAGCTACGCCGGCGAGGACAGCGAGATCCGCACCCGTCGTGGCGTGGACGCCGCCCAAGCCGCCCGCCTGCCCGCCCAGTCCCCGGAATGGGACCCCTACGCATCCGTTGGAGGCTAGCCCATGCCGATCCGCACCATGACACTCACCGGGACCATCTTGAACGCCGCCAGCCTGTCCGATGAGATCGTGCTCAACGGGCTGATGGTCGAGGCGATCATCATGCCGGCCATCTGGTCAGCCGCCGGGCTGTCCTTCGAGGCGGCCGAAGCTTCCGGCGGCACCTTCCTGCCGCTGTTCGACGTCGCCGGGGTGGAGATCACCGCCACCGTGGACATCAACCGGCGCGTCGTTATGCCGATCAGCCTGATCCGCGGCCACAACGTCCTCAAGCTCCGCTCCGGCACCTCGGCCGTGCCGGCCAACCAAGGCGGCAACCGCAGCATCACGCTGCTGTGCCGCGACTTCAGCTAGGAGCGCAAACCAATGCCCGTTCCATTCGGCGGCGCCGAAGTCCTCAACCTCGCCGCGGCCAACAAGGTCACCACCTTCAGCGCTAACGGCACCTGGATCAGGAACCCCTATGCCAAGAAGGTTGCCACGCTGGTGGTCGGCGGCGGTGGCGGTGGCGGCTTTGGTGGCACCTACGGGGCGGCCGGCGGCGGCTCCGGCGGCGGCGGCGGCGGCAGCGGCGCTTGGGATTTTGCCGTCTACGACGCCGCCTTGCTGGCCGCCACCGTTACCGTCACGCGCGGCGCCGGTGGCGCGGGCGGCACCAGCGGCACGCCGACCGGCACCCAGGGCGGCATCAGCAGTTTCGGCGCGCTGGTGTTCGGCGGCGGCGGTGGCGGTGGTGGCCCCGGCTCGGCGCTTGCGACATCGGGCGGCGGTGGTGGCCCGGCGCCTGGGCGCAACGTCCAGGCCGTGAGCGGCACGACATCCGGCGGTGGTGGCTTCACCTTCGGCAATTCCGGTGGCACGGGCAACGGTGGCACGCCCTCCGGAACATTCATCTACTCCGGCGCTGGTGCCGGCGGCGGTGGCACCAGCGCCATTGGTGTGGCGGCGGCGGGTGGTAACGCCCCCAATACCGCCAGCGGCGGCGGATCCGGCGGCGGCTTTAACGCCGGTGCCGCGGCCGCCGGCGCTGCGTCCGGTATCGTTGTGCAAGCCGGTGGCAACGGGACCGGCACGGCCGGCGCCATCGCCACGGCGGGCGGTGCTGGCCCGGCCGGCGCCGCGGCGGGCGGCGCCATCATGACCATGAATTCAGGCGGTGTGCTCGGCGCGGGCGGCGGCGGTGGCGGTTCGGGCACTGCCGCCAATGGTGGGGCCGGTGGGGCCGGTGGCACCTTTGGCGGCGGCGGCGGCGGCGGTGGTGCTGGCGACAGCGGCTCTGGCCGGGTCGGCGGTAATGGCGGTGCCGGCGCCAACGGCGTCGTCATCGTGTGGGAATGGTAAGTGGCAACCCGCCTCAACACCGGCACGCACGGCACGGGATCGCGCACTTTCCTGCGCGACGCCGGCGCCATCCCGCCGGGCGACCAGCCCGCCAGCTGGATCGACGTGCGCGACGAGGGCGCCGCCGGCAACGGCAGCAACGACGACACGGTGCAGATCCAGGCGGCGCTGACCGCCGGGGCGGCGGCTGGGCTGCCGGTCTACCTGCCGGCCGGCACCTGGCTAGTCTCGGCCCTGACCTGGCCATCCGGCCTGCCGGCGCTGTTCGGCGACGGCAACGACTTGTCGATCCTCAAGCGGCGGGGCTCGGCCGCCAGCACCGCCAGCATCCTGACCGCCACCAGCCGCAGCGATTTCTCGATTGCCGATATCGGCTTCGACGGCAACAAGGCAAACCAGACGCTGGGCAGCAACAACCTGACCCTGTCGGCCTGTTCGGATTTCCAGCTGCGCCGCCTGCGCAGTTTCGGCGCCAAGGCGGCCAGCGGCTATGGCGGCGGCATCATCCTGTCGCTGATCCCCAGCACCAACCCGGCCGGGCGCGAAGTGGCGATCAAGGATTGCGAGGCCTACGACAACGACGGCGACGGCCTCAACCTCCAGCGCACCGGCGCTGGCATCAGCATCGACGGCGGCGACTACAGCGACAACACCGCCAACGGGATCTACTTCTACGACCAGGCGATCACCCCGGCCGCCGACACCGTGCCCAACATGCGCATCTCCAATGTCCGCGCCGAGCGCAATGGCGGCGGCATCGCGGTGCTGGGGTTTTTCGTCGCCGGCATCGCCAGCGTACGCACCGAGGGCCACGGCTCAGATCCCGTGCACGGGCTGATCGTGACCGGCTGCCAGGTCAACGAAAATGACGGCTATGGCATCTTCGTGCAGGCCACCGGGACCACGATCATCGGCAACACCGCGCGTGGCAACGGCAGCACCACCCATGCCGGCATCTGCGCCAATGCCGAGCGTGTGTCGATCATCGGCAACATCCTGGACAACAACATCTACTGGGGGATTGATTTCGGCGGCAGCCGCTATGGCACTGTCGCGCACAACCAGATCAGCGATAATTCGGGCATCGGCATCAATCTCGGCGCCTGCGAGCATGTATCCTGCACCGACAATCTGCTGATCAACAATGGTATCGCGGCCATCGGCGTCAGCCGCAACGACAGCGGCAGCTTTTACTTCCCCTGGGACACGGTTGGACTTGATATTGCCCGCAACCGGATTATCGAAACCCGATCCAGCAGCAATTTCGGCATCCTGATGACGGGCCTGCCGGATGATACCCGCATCCTGGATAATGTCTTCGTCTGGCCGGACACCACCGCCAACAACGCCATTCGCGGCGGCATCACCAGCGGCCGCATCCAGGGCAATCGCCTGGTCGGCAACACGGTCGGCGAAGCCTTCCTGATGAACACCGCCGCCACCATCACCTTCCCCGATTGGGCCGATGCGCTGGCCTTCAACAGCGACACCGCCGCCATCACCGTGTTGCAGTCCTACAGCCAGAGCGTCGGCAGCGGCACCCTGACGGCGGCCAAGCTGACCGCGCGCGGCACCGGCTATACCGCCGATTTTAACGTGCCGGTCACCGGCGGCGGCGGCGCGGGTGCCACCGTGGTGGCCAAGGTCAGCCGCGACGGCCGGATAGCCGCCCTGGTGATCACCGCGGCCGGCAGCGGCTATTCTGGCACGCCAACGCTGGACCTCTCCGCCGGTTCCGGCAGCGGCGCCACGGCGGTGGCGGTGGTCGGCGTGCCGCTGGTCAACGGCAAGCAGCTCGCGCTGCTGGCCCACGGCAGCCAGTTCCGCATCACCGACGGCGCGATCATTCAAACCCCCTCAGCCGCCGGAGCCACCATCACCGTGGCCAACCAAGGCGCGCTGTCCTTGCGCGCCTGGCAGTCGGCCTGGTGTCCGGTAGGTTTCGCCGCCCCCGCCGGAACGCTCTATCCCACCGTGCTCAATATCGGCGGCACCACGCACCAGGCCGGCACCGGCACGCCGGAAGGCGTGGTCACCGCGACGATCGGCAGCAGCTTCTTCCGCACCGATGGCGGGGTGGGCACCACGCACTACAAGAAAACCTCCGGCAGCGGCAGCACCGGGTGGACCGCTTCGTGACCCTCACCAACTCCGGCACGCACGGCGTCGGCACGCGCAGTTATTCGCGCGATCGCGGTGCTGTGCTGCACGGCATTGGCGGCAGCGTCATGACCGCCTTCACGCCGGAGGACTGGGGCGCGGTCGGCGACGGCACCAGCCACCCGGCGCGCGATTTCCTGGGCATCGACACCCTGGCCGACCTCCAGGCCTATAATGGCGGCATCTACTCCTTTGCCGACAGCATCGGCAATGAGATGGACTGGCTGGCCTGGCAGGCAGCGCTGTATAGCGGCGGCTGGCTGACCGCGCGGCCCGAGGCAAGCTACTACATCCAGAAGATGCTGACCTGCATCACCGGCCGCACCCTGGTCTATCAGGGACCGTCCGACCTGCTGTTCGGCGAGATGGTGGCCGAGACCACCAGCGTCAACCTGATACCCTCGCCCGATTTCTCCAGCGGCTGGACCAACACTTTGCTTGGCCCCCGCACCGACTGGGTGTTCGGCGCCGGGGTCGCGACCTTTACCGATCCACCGCCCGGCGGCACCAGCTTCGGCCAGATGGGGCGGCAGATCACCATCCCCGCCGGCCGTTGGCGCCTTGAATTCACCCTGGAGATGACCGAAGGCGCATCTGCAGCGGTCGCCGGCCTGGCGCAGTGCGGCGTCGGCTTTGCCAGCAGTGAAGTCGGCCAGGGCGGCCTGTCCGAGCCGCCCGGCGTGACGCAGACGCTTTACACCGACGGCCCGACCGTGATCCGCCGCGACTTCCAGCTCGACGCGCCCCTGACCGCCTATATCACCTGGACGGTGTTCAACTGCGATGCCGTGGTCAGTGCTCCGGTGCTGAAGCCGTTTCTGTTCAACTGCGCCATCTGGGCCACCGGAGACGGCGCGGTCGATGCCGACCGCGACAAGCAGGAATGGTTTGGCGGGCGCATCTATGGCCCTGGCAAAGCCAGCGGCATTTCGGGCTTCCTGCAAAAGAGCTTCGGTGGCCGCGCCGCGCAGTTGAACCTCCATTACACCGAAATCGGCATGCGCACCGGCCGCGGCTTCACCGGCGCCATCCGCCAATCGGACCGCGCCTATCTGTCCAGCATCAACCATTGCGGCATCGGCTATTGCGAGCCGGCCTGGATTTTCGAAAACGGCAGCTTCGATGCCGGCGAGAACCTGCTGATCCACCGCTGCACGGTGTTTAACGAGGGCATCGGCATCGACCTGGAGGGCGGCAGCAAGCTCAACATCAAGGACAGCAGCTTCGACTATCAGGCGTCCGACAAGCCCTCGATCCGCGCCAACAACCAGGCGATGCTCAACGTGGACGGCATGCACCTCGAATACACGCCGAAATCGGTCGAAGCGATCCAGCTGCGCGGCGGCTCGAAACTTCTTGGCCGCGGCGTCTCCGTGGTGCAGGCCGGGGCGGGCGTGGCGTCGGCCCAGGCCTGGGCGCTGGTGGAAAGCAACCTGGACGAGCTGCACCTGGATAACTCGTTCATCTACGGCACCCTGACCACCGGCGATGTGCTGGCGCGCGGCGCTGGCCGGGTGGTGCTGAACAACCCCGCCGGGCCGGGCAACGCCAACCTGCCCAGCATGCTGATCTTCAACACCGTGATGGACCGCTTCGGCGGCACCGGCAAGATCAGCGGCCCGATCACCGCCAGCGACATGAACCGTTCCCCCCCATCCGATGGGGTGGGCTTCCGATGCGGCATCTACACCAGCTTGGGCACGCCGATGGCCCGGCTGGATACGCCCGGCAATGCGTGGGCAGAGGTGGACACCGTAACCGGCCGCACCGCCGGCTGCGGCTCGCTGAAGCTGCTGGTGGATGCCGCTTCGTCCCCCAGCGAAATGGATTTTCGCGCGTATTACCCGGTCACCGAAGGGCGCTATGCGTTCGATCGGTTCTTTTGGTCCAAGCCCGCCGCGGTGGCGGCCATCGCCTCCGGCCCGTTTGCGGTGCCCAACTGCATCAGCACCACCGCCGGTAGTAACATCATCACCATCACCGATGCGGCGCGGCAGTTTAGTGGCGGCGAGGGGCCAAGCACCGGCTGGCCAGTCACCATTGCCGGCGCGGTGGCGATCGGCGGGATTGCCGCCGGCAGCATCAACGGCACGCGCAACGTGGTAACCCGCACCGGCGGCACCACCTGGACGGTCACGGCCGGGGCTGCGGCCACCAGCACCGTCACGCTGGCCGGTGGCGCGGGCATCACCCTGGCCTATTCGCAGACCAGCGTGCGTATCTTCGACCGGCGCTTCATGGTTTCGATCATCGGCCAGGACGCCGCCGGCCGGCCGATCATCGGCCAGGAAATCTTCGCGGGCGAAGTCGATTTCGACGTGCCGCTGGCGGCCACCGCGGCCTGGACGCAGCAGAAGATGCGCAGCTGGTACACCGGCGTTTATGTCCCGGCCGATCCGATGATGGAGCGCTATGGCGACGGCCGCGCACCAGCCTGGGCGACGCACATGGAAATGCGCCTGTCGTTCCAGCACATGCGGTACTGCGGCGCCGGCGTGCCGCTGCACGTCACCGATTATTTCGCCAACTCCTAGGAGCTTCCCCCATGAGCACCCGCGGCCACCAGACTTCGAACCTCGGCGCCTCCGGCAACAACAGCCGCGCCAACCGCGCCAAATACGAGCGCGACCGCGGCACCACCGTGATCGGCACCGGCATCGCCTTCGTCAACCCCGGCACCATCACCGACAGCGGCAACCAGCTGGCGCTGTTCACCGTCGGCAGCAGCTTTTTCGTGCGCGGCTCGCCGGCCAATAGCCGCCAGTTTCAGGTGGTGACCTCGGCAGCCGGCACCCTGACGGTCACCCCGGCCGTGGTCACCGCCGAAATCGCTGGCCCCAGCATCACCCTAGCGCGCGAGGATTGAAGCCATGGCCTTTCTGGGCGGCGGCGCCAAGGCAGCCCCGGCGCAACAAGTCACCATCCCGGCCCCGGCGCCGGTGCGCGACGATGCCTCGGTCCTGGGTGCGGCTGCCGACGAGCGCCGCCGCATCGCCGCCCAGCGTGGCCGCGCCAGCACCGTGCTGGGCAACGCCGCGGCCTACCTGCCCGGCAGCGATGCAAAGCCGGCCGTGACGGGGGTGGCGTGATGGATGAGACCCAACCTTGGCCGCCTTTCCAACACAGGGATCGCGTGCGGCACGTCAACCTCGGCGATGGCACTGTCACGCTGGCCGACGACCGGCTGGTGCATGTGACATATGACGATGCCAAATCCTGGGGCAGTTACGACAGGACGTGGTTCAGTATCTACCCCCGCAACCTTGTCGCCTCATCGACCGAGGCCGCACCGGCCCCGCCGGAATACATGATCGCCGCCGCCGAGGAAGCCATGGCGGAGGACTTCGTGCGCTGGGGCATGAACATCGCGCCGGGCGCCATCCGCACCCTGGCCGTCAGCGCCATCAAGGCGGCCCGCACCAGTGCGCTCAACCGCCGCGTAGGAGCACCGCATGCTTGACCCCAAGCGCATCCAGGCCCGCCTGGCGCGGATGAAGGCGGCGCGCAGCACGGTGGACAGCCACCGGCAGGAAGTCGCCGACCTGATCCTGCCCAGCCGCGAATTCACCCGCAAATCCAGCCCGGGCGCCAAGCGCAGCACGACGAAGATCTTCCACACCGGCCCGGTGCGGCATTGCCACCAGCTCGCGGCGGGCCTGCATGGCATGATGGCCAGCTCGGCCCTGCGCTGGTTCGCGCTGCGCCCGCTGCCGGACATGGCGCGCTCCCGCCGGGCGCTGGCCTGGTTCGAGGACGCCACGGACCGGATGTATTCGGTGTTCCAGTCGCCGCGCGCCGGCTTCACCCGCGGCACGCATGAGGTGTTCCTCGACCTGTCCGGCTTCGGCGAAGCGGTGATGTTCACCGCCGACAAGGGCCGCGCCGGCCCGCATTTCCGCGCCATCCCGCTGGCCCAGTGCTACACGGCGGAGGACGAAGACGGTCACATCGACACGCTCTATCGCGACTACACCGAGCCCCTGCGCGAGGTGGCGCGACTCTGGCCGGACACCCTGCCGGCGCGGCTGCGCAGCCTGGTGGAGGCCGAGCCCGATAAGGCCATTCCGCTGACCCATGCCGTCGAACCCGATGGCCGCGGCGGCTGGGATAGTTGCTATGCCACCGAGGGCGATTACCTGGAGCATGGCCGCTTCCGCGAATTCCCCTATCACGTGCCGCGCTGGACCACCCGCAGCGGCGAAAGCTCCGGCACCGGGCCGGGCATGGATGCGCTGCCGGATGTCAAGCTGATCAATGAGCTGGAAAAGCTCGACCTGCGCGCCCTGGCCAAGGCGGTCGACCCGCCGATGATGCTGCCGGATGACGGGTTTCTGTCGCCGGCACCGAACTTCAATCCCGGCGCCAACAACTACTTCCGCAGCGACGCGCGCCATTTGGACCGCATCGGCCCGCTGGTCACCGGCAGCCGGCCGGAACTGGCCGAAGCGAAGATCGAGATGCTCGACCGCCGCATCGGCGACATCTTCCTGACCACCTGGCTCAACCTGCCGCAGCAGCCGAACATGACCGCCACCGAGGTGCTGCAACGCCGCGACGAGTATCTGCGGCTGTACTCGCCGATCACCGCCCGCATCACCGACGAATTCCTGGCGCCCGTCATCGAGCGCACCTGGGCGATCATGTGGCGCAACCGGCTGTTCGCGCCGATCCCCGAGGAATTGCAGAACCAGGGCTGGACGGTCGAATACCTCTCCCCGCTGGCAAGGGCTCAGCGCGCGGCCGATGCCGAAACGGTGATGCGCTGGATGCAGGGCATGCAGCCTCTGGTCGCCGCCGATCCGCGCGTGCTCCAGGCGGTCGACACCGACGAGGCCGCCCGCTTCCTCGCCGACCGCTACGGCGCGCCGGCCCGTATCGTGCGCAGCCCCGAGCAGTTGCTGGCCATGCGTCAGCAGATGGCCGAGCAGGCGGAAATGCAGAACCAGGTCGCCGCCGCCCGCCAGGCCGCCGGCACCGCGAAGGACGGCGCCAGCGCCCTGGCCACCCTGGCCGGCATTGGGGGAGGGCAGGCGGCATGAGCGAGCGGAGATGCATGAACTGCGAGTTTTGGAACTTGGACGACGGGGCCGATTGGGGCGAATGCCACCGCTTCCCGCCGACAACCGCAATGGGCAACCCGGGGGATTGGTACACCAGTTGGCCGCAAGTCGACGTCGAAGATGGCTGTGGCGAGTTCAAGGAGAGCCAGGAAACATGAAAGCAATGGCGGGTGCTTGCGCGGTGCAAGGGCACCGCTGTCGCCCCGTTCGGCATGCGAAGGGGCATGCCTAGTGCGGATCTGGCAAACATGGCGCGAGCGGCGCCGGCTGGAGCAGGACGAGGCGCTGGCGCGGCAGGCGCGGGCCGAGCTGGTGCATGACTACAAGCACGTCTTCGGCACCCAGCCCGGCGAACGGGTGCTGGCCGACATCCTGCGCCGCGCGCAGGTGATCAACGATCCCATGCGCCCGTCCGACCGCGAGACCGCCTATGCCCTGGGCATGCGCCGGCTGGGCATGGAAATCGTCGAGATGATCAACGCCGACCCGGATGCCCAGCTCGCCATGCTGCGCACCGGCGAAACCGAGGAGCTGTATCGCAATGTCTGACCCCCGCCTGGTGGACGTCGCCAATGTCCTGGCCCGCCACCGCTTCGACCGCGAGATGCCGGACGAGGCCCTGGCCCGCTCCGTGCTGGAAACCGCCGACTTGCCCAAGGCGAAGAAGAAACCCAAGGCCGAGACGCCGGCCGTCCCCGAGGAACAGGAATAGCCCATGAGCGAAACACAAACCCCACCCGCCGCCAGTATCGTCGGCGCCGCGGCGGCCGGCGGCGAGGGCGGGGCAGCCCCGCCGGCTGGTGACGCCGGTGCCCCCGATCGCGCCTGGCTGCCCGAGGCCTTCCGCACCGATCCGACCTTCAAGGATATCGGCAACGTCGAGGCCCTGGCCAAGAGCTACAAGGGCGCTGCCTCGCTGGTCGGCCTGGACAAGGGCCAGGTGTTGCGCATCCCCGCTGCCGGCGACGATGCAGCCCGAGAAGCCCTGTTCAACCAGCTCGGCCGGCCCGAGGCACCGGACAAGTATTCCGCCTGGGAAGGTGCGCCGCTCGACGAGAAGGCCATCCCCGTCACCCGCGAGACCTTCCACAAGCTCGGCCTGTCGGACGCCCAGGCCGCCGGGGTGATCAAGCACTACACCGAACAGACCACCGCCGCGCTGACCGCCCGCGCCGCGCGCGACGCCGAAATCGGCAGCGCCGTCACCCACGACCTCAGAACCGAATGGGGCGAGGCCTATGACGAACGCCTCAACCAGGCGGTGCGCGGCATGCGCGAAACCGGCGGCGATGCGCTGATTGCGCTGATCGACAGCGCGCGCCTGCCGGACGGCACCCCCTTCGGCAGCAATGCAGCGGTGATCAAGGCCTATGCCAAGATCGGCGCTGCCCTGGCCGAACCGGCGGGGCTGAAGGGTGGCACCGGGGCGGCTGGTGGTGCCGGCGCGCTGACCCCCGCCGATGCCCGCGCGGAAATCGCCCGGCTGTCGCACGACAAGGCCTTCTTCGGCGAATTCAGCGACCGCCAGCACCCGAAATACACCGAGCACCGCGCCCGCTGGGATGAGCTGCACCGACAGGCCTACCCGGAGGGCGCGTGATGTACGAAGACGAACCGCGCTTCCGCTATGCCATTCCGGAAATCGTCGAAACCCGCCTGCGCCTGATCCGCCTCGCCATCGACACCCTCCCGCGCATCGGCAACGGCACCAAGCCGGAAGATGTCGTTGCACGGGCGCGCGCGCTTGAGCTATACGTCCTGGGTCCGCCATCGGGGAGCGAAGCGCAAGCGTCGTCCGATCCCGCGGACCGGGGAACAGGCGCACCCGGAACAGCGCCAGACGCGGGTCCTGCTGAAGCGGGGTTGTGACGGGTCAACATCGGTGGGGAGCGGCACATGCCGTCCACCTGAGAACCCCCACCGCCAACGCCACATCGCCGGGGAGCTCAGTCGATCAATGCAGCTTGCATATGATCGGGAGCTTCCCGCATGTCGTTCGAAATCACCACCAACTTCGTCCAGCAGTACCGCAGCAACCTGGTGATGCTGGCACAGCAGATGCCCAGCCGCCTGGAAATGTGCGTGATGACCGAGCCGGTCACCGGCACCACCGCCTGGTACGACCAGATCGGCACCGCCGTCGCCCAGCGCATCACCGAGCGCCACGGCAACACGCCGATTGCCAACATCACCCACCGCCGCCGCCGCATCGACGTGCTCAGCTACAACACCGGCGAGCTGATCGACGGCGCCGACCGCGTGCGCATGCTGGCCGACCCCTCCAGCTCCTATGCCCAGGCGCTGGTGGCCGCGATGAACCGGCAGAAGGACGACCTGATCATCGCGCAGTTCTTCGCCAGCGCGAACACCGGCGCCGACGGCACCACCGCCGTCCCCTTCCCGGCCGGCAACCAGGTCGGCGTCAACAGCTGGAAATACGGTTCCGGCACCGGCAACGCCGGGCTGACCGTCTCCAAGCTGATCGAGGCGAAGATCCTGCTGGATGCCGGCGAGGTCGACGAGAACGACCGCTACATCGTCTGCGCTGCCAAGCAGCTCGGCGATTTGCTCGGCACCACCGAAGTCACCAGCAGCGACTTCAACGCGGTGCAGGCGCTGGTCTCCGGCAAGGTCGACAACTTCCTGGGCTTCAAGTTCATCCGCTCCGAACGCCTGGCCACCGACGGGTCCGGCTATCGCCGCGTCGGCGCCTGGCAGAAGAACGGCATGTATCTGGGCAAAAACCAGGACATCATCGCCAAAATCGCCGAGCGCTCGGACAAGAATTTCTCGGTCCAGGCTTATTACGAAATGACCATGGGTTGCGCCCGGGTCGAAGAGGCCCGCGTCATCGAGATCAAGTGCCTGGAGACCTAAGCGCTGGCTGACCCCGTGGGGGGCGCAGCCAGCGCCCCCCTGATCCCATTCGCCGGCTGCCGCGTGCGCCCGGCAACATCAGGAGCCATCCATGGCCGTCGTTACCGTCAAATCGGGCGTCATCACCAACCGGGACGCCTCGCCCCCCGTCGCCAACGCCTCCAACGTCTCCGGCGGCGTGGTCAAGCGCATCGTCGGCACCATGGAGGTGACCAACGGCGACAGCATCGCCAGCAAGTTCCTCCTTGCCCAGGTGCCGTCCAACGCGGTGATCAACTCCATCCGCATCTTCTGCGATGCTATCACCTCGGCTGCCGGCGATATCGGCCTTTACCAGACCACCGCCAACGGCTCGGCCGTGGTGCTGGCCACCGCCTATGCCACCGCTTTCTCGATTGCCACCGCCATCACCTTGGGCACCGAAGTGGCCTTCGAGGCGCGCGACATCATCAACATCGCCAAGCGCGTCTTCGAGGATGCCGGACTGACCGCCGATCCCCAGCGCTTCTACGACATCGTTCTGACCCTGACGGCGGCAGCCACCGCCAGCGGCACGGTCAGTTTCGCCATCGAATACGTCGACTTCTGACACGCCGCGCGGCTGGGCCGCTCCGCCCGCGCGTCCAGCCGCCCGGTGCGCCCTAGGGGCCGGGCGGCGACCTAACGAAGGTGATCCGCAATGGCCTCGCTGACCAATGTCGCAAACATGGCGCTGGCGATGCTGGGGCAGGAGCGGATCACCCGCCTGGATACCGACACCTCCAAGCCCGCCAGCCTGTGCAACGAATTTCTCTCCCAGGTGCGCGACGAATGCCTGATCCTGCATCCCTGGGGTTTCGCCAAGCGCCGCGCCAGCCTGCCGGCCCTGGCCACCGCGCCGATCTTCGACTGGAATTATGCCTACAACACCCCCGCGGGCTGCCTGCGCGTGCTGTGGCTGGACGCCGACGACCCGCATGAGCCCTTCGCGGTCGAGGACGGCCAAGTGCTGTCCAACCTCTCCGCCCCGCTGGGCATCGTCTACATCACCCGCGTGGTCGACCCAGGATCCTGGTCGCCGCTGTTTGTGCGCCTGGTGGCCGGCGAACTGGCCGACATCCTGACCATCCCGCTCTCGGCCGACAAACAACAGGTGGCACTCCTGGAGAAGCGCCTGATGCGTTTCCGCGCCGATGCCCGCAGCGTCAACGCCGCCGAAGGCACGCCCCGCCCGGCCTATGCCCCGGCGGAAAGCTTGATCCTGGCGAGACAGTAACCTTGCCTCTCGTTCCCACCTATCAGGCCAGCTTCGCCGCCGGGATCATCTCGCCCCGCCTGCGCGGCCGCGTCGATTTGCAGCAATACCCTGCCGGCGCCGAAGACCTGACCAACGTCGTGGTGCTCACCGGCGGGGCCGTCACCCGGCGCCAGGGCAGCTATTACATCGCCGCCCCCAAGGCCAACGCCCGCGTGCGCCTGGTCGACTGGCGCATCGGCACCGATGTCACCTATCAGCTCGAATTCGGCAACCTCTACGTGCGCTTCTACCGCGATCGCGGGCGCCTGGTGGATGGCGGTGCCGCCCCGCTGGAGATCGCCACCCCTTACACCACCGACCAGCTGCGCGCCCTGGTGTTCGCCGGCTCGGCCGACGTGCTGACCATCTTCCACGGCAGCCACCAGCCGCGCCAGCTCAGCCGCACCGCCGCCAATGTCTTCAGCCTCGCCTTGCTGGAATTCATCAACGGCCCCTATGACGCCGAGAACACCGGCGACGTGCCGGCCGCTCCCACCGCACCCACCAGCAGCAGCACGGAGACGGCAGCCGTCGAACCTACTGTCACCGGCAGCGGCAGCGGTTATGGCGGCGACGCCACCGGCAGCGGAGAAGGCGCGGGCGGCACCGAAGGCGAAGCCGGCGGCGGCGAAACAGGTGGCGATCCGGGCGGCAGCGGCAACGGCCCGGCATGACCGATACCAACATCACCCTCACGCCATCGGTCGCGCACACCACCGGCGCCGCCACCATCACCGCGTCGGCCGCGCTGTTCGCCGCCACCGATGTCGGCCGGCTGATCTCGATCTGGCAAAAGGTCGACAACACCCGCGTTGCCGCCACCGTCTATGCCGCCGCCAAGCTGTTCATCTCGGAATACAACCAGGTGCCGCGCGTCTATCGCGTCATCAGGGGCGGCACCACCGCGGCGGCCAACATGGCCGGCACCACGCCGAATTACGACCTCAACGCCCCCAACGAACCCAGCGTGACCGTGCTGGACGGCAGCGCGGTGCTGAAATACCTCGGCCCCGGCCGCCATGTCTGGGGCTGGGCCATCATCACCGGCTTCACCAGCACCACCATCGTCGACGTCAGCATCGACCCGCGCGGCCCGTTCGGCAGCACCACCGCCAGCCTGCGCTGGCGCATGGGCGAATTCTCCAACACCCGCGGCTGGCCGCGCGCCGGCACCTATCACAAGGGCCGGCTCTGGCTCGGCGGCACCGCCACCCGCACCGCCAGCTTGTGGGCCAGCCAGTCGAACGATTTTCCCAATTTCGCCCCCACCGAACCCAGCGGCGAGGTGTTCGACACCAACGCCATCGCCATCAGCCTGGACGCCGATGTGGTCCAGGCGGTGCGCTGGCTGGCCAGCGTGCCGCGCGGCCTGGCCGTGGGGACCGGCAGCGCCGAATGGCTGGTGGCCGCCGCCAACCGCAACGCCGCCTTGTCGCCCGGCAACATCACCGCGGACCCCCAGGGCAATCGCGGCAGCGGCACCGGCGCCATGCCGCGCGCGGTCTCCGGCCCCGTGCTGTTTCCGCAGCGTGGCGGCCGTCGCCTGCGCCAGCTCGAATATGATTTCGGCACTGACCGCTTCACCACCGCCGACCTGACCGTGCTGGCCGACCACATCGCTGGCGCCGGCTTCGTCGAAACCGCCTATGCCGACACCCCCGATGGCGTGTTCTATGGCCTGCGCCCCGATGGCAAGATCGCCGCCCTGACCTTCGACAGCGACCAGCGCCTTAGAGCCTGGACCTTCATCGAACTGGGCGGCAGCGGCGTGGTCGAAAGCATCTGCACTGCACCGGACCCCGACGGCACTGGCACCGACCTGATGTGCGCCGTGGCGCGCACAGTCGGCGCGGTCACCACCCGCACCATCGAATTCATCCGCTCGCCCTTCCGGCCGGACCTGGACGCCGCCGCCACCGGCTATTTCGTCGATTGCGGCCTGTCGTACAGCGGCACCGCGGTCACCACCATCACCGGGCTGACCCATCTGGAAGGCCGCACCGTGCAGATCAGCGCCGATGGCTCCCGGCGCCAGGATCAGGTGGTGACCGCCGGCGCCGTGCCGATCACCGGCCCCTCGGCCAGCGTGGTGCATGTCGGCCTGCGCTATCAGCACCGCATCGTCGACCTGCCGCCCGGCGGCACCATGCCCAACGGCTTCCCGATGCGCGGCGCCACGGTGCGGGTGGTGCGCGCCACGCTGACCCTGTTGGACAGCATCGGCGGCCGCGTCGGCGGCGTAGGCGACAGCGGCGAAAACCTCGCCTTCCGCACCCTGGACATGAACATGGACACCGCCGTGCCGCTGTTCACCGGCGACCTCGCCGTGACCACCTTCGGCAGCTACGGCACCAAGGGCCAGCTGGAGATCACCGGCGACGATCCCCTGCCCTGGACTTTGCTGGCGATCGGCAAGGAGGTAGCGGCGGCATGAAAGCGAATGAAGGTTTTTTGCTTCTTTTTTTCAAAAAAGAAGTGAAGTGATGATCGCCCGCGATTTCCACCCGCTGGACCTGCGCCGCCTGGTGGTCAGCAAGCCCGGTCTGCCCGGCTGGCGCGACGAGGGCGCCAAGCTGCTGGGCGCCGGCCCGTGTTGGACCGCAGTACACGACGGCGAGGTGCTGGCCTGCGCCGGGCTGCTGCTGCACTGGCCCGGCCGTGCCGGCGCCTGGTGCCTGATCGGCGACCAGTTTCCCCGCCGCGGCTGGGTCTGGCTGCACAAACAGGTGGTGGCCGGACTGGCGCGCAGCAGCGCCGAGCTGGGGCTGCGCCGCATCGAGGCCGAGACCCTGACCGGCTGGCAACCCGGTGCGCGCTGGATGTGCAGGCTCGGCTTCGCATTCGAAGGGGCCATGGTCAGCTTCGGCCCCGACGGCCGCGATTACGACCGCTGGGCGCGCGTCGCCAAGGAGCCGGCCCATGGCTGAAACCGTTGTCCTCCTGGCGCCCTACCTCGCCGCCGCCAGTGCCGGTATCTCCGCCGTCAGCTCGATCATGGGCGGCTTCCAGCAATCCAACGCCGCCGAGGCCCAGGCCGCCGCCGATCGCCGCAACGCCGCGCAGTCCCGCGTCAATGCCGGCGTGGCGCTCAACGCCAGCGAGGCCGAGGCCCAGCGCAGCGAGCAACAGACCCGCCGCCGCGCCGCCAGCGCCGCCAACCAGCTCGGCGCCAGCGGCGTCGACCCCGGCTTCGGCAGCCCGCTGGACGTGCTCGCCGACATCAGCGCCGAGGGCGCGCTCGACACCCAGATCCAGCGCTGGAAAGGCACCAACTCCGCCCGCGGCTACCTCGACCAGGGCCAGCAATACGACACCCAGGCGGCGGTAGCGCAGGACAAGGCCGGCGACTACATCACCGGCGGCTTCATCAGTGCCGGCACCTCGCTGCTGGGCGGCGCCGCCCGCTACGGCAGCATGCAGATGCGCATGGGCAGCACCTACGGACAGACCGGCAGCGGATTGGCACCCAGATGAACTACACCTCCCGCGAGCAATACGGCGGCCCGGCCCCCAGCGCCACCGCCCGCGCCGCCGATCCCGGCCAGGCCGGCCTGCCCGCGCGCCAGCTCGCCCAGAGCATGGCCGAAGTCTCCGCCCAGTTCACCCAGCTTTGGGGCCAGGCCGAACAGGCCAAGACCATCAACGAAGCAACGTCGACCTTCGCCACGCTGGCCAAGCAAGGCGTCGACATGCAGCTCGGCTTCGCCAAGGACCCCGATCCCTCCACCGTGCCGCAGCGCTTCGAAACGGCCGTCGCCGAATGGAAGCAGCGCAGCCTGGAGGGGTTGAAACCCGGCGTGGCGCAGCATGTCGAACGCCAGCTGGCGCACTACATCCCCACGCTCTACCGCCAGGTGATCGTCGACGCCAACCAGCGCAACATCACCAACCTGCGCAGCGGCGCCGCCGGCACCATGGGCGAAGCGGCCCAGGGCATCGCCGGCGCGCGGGACGATCCGCAATTGCTGACCCATGTGCAATCGCTGAAACAAACCATCGCCGGCAATGTCCGCGCCGGCGTCTTCACCGAGGCCGAGGCGCGCGGCCTGTTCAGCAAATCCATCGCCCAGGCCATCAGCATCCGCGCCGCCGGCGGCGACCCCAATGCCGCCGGCGCCGCCCAGGGCTTGCTGGAGCGCTTCAAGGACGAGATGGATGCCGGCGACGTGGCGCATCTGACGACAGGCCTGCGCGGCCCGCTGGAGCGTCAACAGGGCGAAACCGCCGCCACCGCCAGCATCGCCCTGTCCGGCACCACCACACAGCGCGCCCAGGCCGTGGAGGCCGCCTTCATCGCCCGCGGCTGGTCCCCCGCCGCCGCGCGCGGGCTGGCCGCCAACGCGGTGCGGGAGAGCGGCGCCAACCCGTCCCCGGCGCTGGGCGATGGCGGCCGGTCCTCCGGCCTGTTCCAATGGAACGACAGCCGCCGCGCCGCCTTCGTGGCGCAATACGGCACCGACCCGCATAACGCCACGCTGGACCAACAAGTGGCCTTCGCCGACACCGAGCTGCGCACCACCGAGGGCCGCGCCGGCACCGCCCTCGCCGCCGCCAAGACCCCGGAGGAAGCGGCCAAGATCGCCAGCACCCAGTTTCTCCGCCCGCGCGACACCGCCACCGAGGAAACCCGCCGGGCCGGCATCGCCACCCGCCTGGGCGGCGGCACCACCGCCCAGCGCGACACCGCCATGGCCGACGTACGCGAGCGGCTGGCCGACGCCCCACTGCATGTGCGCCTGTCCGCCGAAAGCCAGGTGGCGGCGCATTACTCCCACCTGGAGGCGCAGAACCAACAGGCCCGCGCCTTGCTGGCCACCGACATCAAGGACCTGTCCGCGTCCTATGGCGCCGGCAACACCACCGCCGAGATCCCCGAGGCGCGAATCCGCGCCCTGGCGCCCACCGCCGAGGCGGCCCAGCGCACCATCGACGAGCTGACCTTGACCCGCACCGCCGGCGATGCCATCCGCGCCACCGCCTATGCCGGCCCCGCCGACGAGGCCGCCATGCGCGCCCGCCTGGCCGGCGATCCCGCCGACACCCGCCTGGCCGGCGAACGGCAACAGGCCGTCGCCACCTTCGACCACGCCACCGCGTCCAAGGCCCGCGCCGCCACCGCCGACCCGGCCGGCTATGCCGCCACCGCCCCGGAAGTCCAGGCCCTGCGCGAGGCCCGCGCCCCGCTGCCGCAGATCATCGCCGCCAACCTGGCGGTGCAAAGCCGCATCGGCCTGCCGCCCAGCCGCCAGCGCATCCTGGACAACACCCAGGTCGAACAGATCGCCAGCACCCTGCGCACCACCGGCCCCGAAAAAGCCGACATGGCCGCCACCCTGGCCGGCGTGGCGCAGGAATTCGGGGTGAATGATCCAGACCCCGCCAAGGCCCAGGCTGGCGGGGCGCTATGGAACCGCGCCTATGGCGAGCTGGTCAAGCACGGCAAGATCGGCTGGGAATGGCAGGCCGTCGCGGCCATGACGCACCCCGCCCAGGCCGAGGGCCGCGCCCTGTTGCAGCGCGCCCTGGTGTTCGAAGCCGAGAAGGGCGGGCCGGAGGCGCTGCGCAAGCTGGTGGCGCCCGACGTGATGAAAGGGTTTCCGGCGGAGGTTGACACCGCCCTGGCCGATTTCCGCGAGGCCACCCGCCACCACCCCGGCGGCGACAGCCTGTTCGACACCACGCGGCGCGCGGTCGACACCCTGGCCACCTATCACGCCTGGCGCGGCGCCAAGGCCGCCGACGCCACCAAGCGCGCGTATGAGGACGTGATCGGCGCCCGCTGGGATACCGCCGGCGACGACGGCAGCGGCATTTTCAGCAACACCCCGACCATGCTGGTGCCCAAGGGCCAAGGCGGCAAGATCGAAACCGCGCTGGAGCGCACCCGCCTGGGGCTCAAGCCCACCGACCTCGCCCCGCTGCCCAGCGCCGAGACGATGAGCGACGGCGAACGCAGCACCGCCACCCATGGCGCCGCCCAGCGCGGCTTCTGGATCAACAACGCCGATGCCAGTGGCGCGGTGCTGAAGGGCCGCACCCCCGGCGGCAGCATCGTCAACATCACCCGCGCCGATGGCAGCCCGATCGAGATCCGCTTCGACGCCCTGCCGACGCTCACCCCCTCCGCCGCCGACCGGACCGACCTGGAGGAAGGCCGCGCCGCCGCCCGGGCACTGCGCGAGCGCAGCCGATGAGCGGCACCGGCATCTGGCTGGGCGATCCGTCCGCCCCCGTCGCCATCCAGGCGCGGGGGCTGGATGCCGTCGAGGCGACCACCGGCGAAGTGCTGGGTGCCACCGCATCCAGCGCCTGGGCGCAGAGCATCGGCCCGCGCATCACCCATTGGTGGAGCCGCACCGACGGCGAGAGCCCGACGCTGGACGCCGACGCGGCCAACACGAAATTCGGCATCCCCGGCGTGCTGACCTTCGACCGGCCGGTGACCGAGGCCGCCGCCGAGGCGCTGAAGAAGGGCCGCGAGGACGAAATGCGGCGCCAGGCGATCATCGCCCGCCGGCCCGACAGCGTGCTGACCGGGGGGCTGGCGCGCGGCGTAGTGTCGTTCGGCACCGCCATGCTAGACCCGGTGAATATCGGTCTGGCCTTGGTGCCCTTCGTCGGCGAGGCGCGGATGATGGCGCTGCTGGGCACCACCAGCATGACCGCGGCCCGCGCCGGTGCCGGTGCCGCCAGCGGTGCCGCCGGCATGCTGCTGGCCGAGCCGCTGGAATACGTCCTGGCGCGCAGCGAATTCAACGACCGGCACATGACCGACACAATGGCCGCCGTCGCCTTTGGCGGCATCCTCGGCGGCGGGCTGCATGTGCTGGGCGGTGCCGTCGGCGACGCGGTGCGCGGCCGGCGCACGCTCACACCGATAGAGCGCGCCATCGGCGCGGCGCCCGCACCGGTGCGCGAGGGCGCCTTGCAAGGCGCCGTCGCCGCCGTTGCCGAGGGCCGCCCCGTCGGCGTGGCGCCGCTGTTCGATTTGCCGACCGCCACCACCTATCGCCGCGTTGCCGGCGAGGCGGAGACCGGCAACTATGCCGCCTTCACCCCCGGCGGCCAGCGCATCGAGGCGCGGCCCGAAGTGGTGGACCTGTCCAGCCTGATCCCCAGCCACACCAGCGACGGTGCGGTGAACCCGGTCTATCCGCATGCCGAAGGGCTGCAGCCGCGCGACCGCTCCACCGCCGGCAGCCAGGACCAAATTCAGACCATCGCCGCCAACCTGCAACCCGAGCGGCTGGGGCCATCGCCCGAGGCCGGCGCCGGTGCCCCGATCATCGGCGCCGATGGCGTGGTGGAAAGCGGCAATGGCCGGGTGGCGGCACTCGACCGGGTGTATTCCTCCCCCGACCTGGCGCACCGGGCACAGGCCTATCGCGCCTATCTGGAGGCACAGGGCCACGACCTCACCGGCATCGAACGCCCGGTGCTGGTGGGCCGCCGCCTCACCGAGCTGACCCCCGGGGAAGCCCGCGACTTCGCGCGTGGTGCGAACGAACGCCCGAACCTCGCCATGGGCGCGGCCGAACAGGCGCGCGCCGATGCCGACCGCGCCGGCCGCGCCATCACCGAGCTGCAACCCGGCCAGCTCACCAGCGGGCAAAACCGCGACTTCACCCGCGCCTTCCTGGCCCAGCTGCCGGCCGAGGAACGCGGCGCCCTGGTGTTGGCCGATGGCAGCCTGTCCCCGGCCGGCGAACAGCGCATGCGCCAGGCCATCCTGGCCCACGCCTATGGCGACGCCTTCGGCCCGCTGTTGGAACGCATGCTGACCGGCCAGGCCGACAATCTGAAGGGCATTGCCGGCGCCCTGTCCGACAGTGCCGGCGGCTGGGGCCGCATGCGCGCCGCCGCCGCCCGCGGTGAAATACCTCGGGACCTTGATATTACCGCCGCCCTCGGCGAGGCGGTGCAGCTGCTGGAGCGCGGCCGGCGCGAGGGCAAGAGCGTCGCCGAGCTGCTGGCGCAACAGGACGCCTTCGCCACCCCGCCCGGCCCGGCCACCATGGCGCTGCTGCGCCTGATGCACCGCGACGAGGCAATGGCCCGCGCGCTGGGCCGCGAGCCCCTGGCCGAGCTGCTAGACCACTACACCGCCATGGCGATGCGGGTGGACCCGCGCCCGGACCTGTTCGGTGGCCAACCCGCCGGCCCCGCCGACCTCCTGCGCGCCGCCGCCCGCAACGTGGATCCCGAAACCGCCACCGCCCGGGCGCTGGATGACCTGGCCAATGCCCCCCGCGCCGCCCCCGAGGATGTCCAGGCCAGCCGCATGGTGGCCGAGGCGGCCGCCGCCGAGCCGGCTCCAACCCGTGCACCATCTGCACAGGTTGCCGACCCCGAGCTGGCCGCCATCACCCAGCAAACCGACGCGCTGTTCCAGCAGCTCGAGGCGCTGCCGTTGCGGCCCGAGGAACAGGCGCAGATCAAGGCCCTGCGCGAGGGCACCAGGCTGGCCGACAGCGACGCCCGCGCCCACGAAGCGGCGGCACTGTGCATGGCAGGTGTGCGATGAAAAAGTGCTGCGGGTGCCTCTTGGCCGACAGGGTGCCAATGGGGTCGAAACCTGAAAAATCCAAGCACATGCCGCAGCGCGGAGTGCTTAGCACATGAGCGGCAGCAATTTCCACTCCAATGCCTGCATCACCGCCGTATTGCAGGCATCGGGCCGCGATGACCTGACCGAGGCGCAGCTCGAAGCAATCTTCACCCGGGCGCAGAACCGCACCGGCTGGTATCAGCGCCAGGGCATGGACCCGCTGGCCGCCGCGCAGCGCGCCGGCACCGAGCTGGGCGGCGAAATCCGCATGGCCGCCGCCATCGAGCGCCGCAGCGAGGCCGGCAACCTGCTGAAGCGCCGCATCCTCGATGCCCGCGTGATCCCCGGGAAAGAATACGACAGCGTCAAGGCCACCCTGACCGGCGTGGCGCGCGGCACCGATCGCGACCTGGCCAACAGCGTGGACGCGCAATGGCACGGCATCCAGGCCGAGCTGACCGGCGCGGTGGTGCATGACCTGGAGGCGGCCGGGCTGCTGCGCGCCTTCCAGAAGCGCGACGCGGCCTTCGAACGCGACCTGGCCCGCGAGCTGTGGCGCGCGCGCGACCAGACGTTGCAGCCCACCGGCAACCGCCATGCCGCCGACATGGCCGCCATCCTCGGCCGGGCGCAGGACGCGCTGCGCAATCACCTTAACGAGGCCGGCGCCTGGGTGGGCCAGCAGGATCACTACATCACCCGCCAGTCGCACGACACGCTGAAGATCCGGGGCGATGGCAGCGAGCAGGCCTATCAGAATTGGCGCGAGGTGATCCTGCCGCGGCTGGACCCGGTCACCTTCCGCGATGCCGCCAACCCGGAAACCCTGTTGCGCAACGTGTGGAACAACCTGGCCAGCGGGGTGCACACCACCAGCACCAGCGAGACCCTGGCCGGCTTCAAGGGCCACGGCAGCACCGCCAAGAAAGTCAGCCAGGAACGAGTGCTGATCTTCAAGGATGCCGATAGCTGGGTGGATTACAACGCCCAATTCGGCCGCGGCAATGTCGCCGACAGCATCGTGGCGCAGCTCAGCAAGGGCGCCCGCGACGTGGCCCTGATGCGCCAGCTCGGCACCAACCCGCAGGCGATGCTCGAAGGCTGGATCGACCGGCTACGCACCGCCGCGCGCGACCGCGGCGACTTCAAGGCGACCGATGCGCTGGGCAGCAAATTCCCCGACCAGGTGCTGGCGGTGCTGGACGGCCGCGCCAGCGTGCCCGGCAATGCCACGCTGGCACAGGTCGGCGGCGGCATCCGCGCGCTGCAACAGGTGACCAAGCTGGGCGGCGTGGTGCTGTCCGCGCTGCCGGACCTGGCCGTGAATGCCGGCATGTTGCGGCACAACGGCATCCCGCTGTTCCGCGCCTATGCCGCCGAGATGACGGCGATGCTGCCCAAAGGGCCGGAGACGCAACAAATCTCGCGCGCGCTGGGCGTTGGCATCGACGGGCTGCTGGGCGATGCCGCGATGCGGCTCGGCGCCGATGACGGGCTGACCGGCCGGATGGCCCGCGCGTCCAACCTGTTCTTCAAGCTCAACGGCCTGACCTACTGGACCGATAGCCTCAAGCGCACCAGCGGGCTGATGCTGTCCAGCAACCTGGCCGACAATGCCGGCCGGCAGCTCGCCGAGCTGCACCCGCGCCTGCAAGCCGCGCTGCGACGCTATGGCATCGAGGCCGTCGAGTGGGATCAGATCCGCGCCGCCCCGCAGCGGGCGGCCGATGGCGTCGACTACATTCTGCCGGAAGCCGTCGGCGACCAGGACGCTGCGCGCAAGCTGTCCGCCTACATCGCCGACCAGGTGCGCGAGGGCATGACCGAACCCACCGCCGGCGTGCGCGCCATCGTCACCGCTGGCACCCAGGCCGGCACCTGGGGCGGCGAAAGCATCCGCCTGTTGCTCCAGTTCAAGACCTTCACCACCACCTACCTCACCCGCAGCCTGGGCCGCGAATTCACCCGCGATGGCGTGGACGTCGGGGGCGTGGCGCATCTGATCGCCGCCACCACGGCGCTGGGCTACCTGTCCATGACGCTGAAGGAACTGGCCAAGGGCCGCAACCCGCGCGAGCCGGACAGCCCCGCCGGCTATGCCAAGACGGTGGCCGCCGCGATGGTGCAGGGCGGCGGGCTGGGCCTGTATGGCGACTTCCTGTTCGGCGAGAACAACCGCTTTGGCGGCGGCTTCATCGGCACCCTCGCCGGCCCGACCGCCGGCAGTGTGGAGGAAGTGGCGAAGTTCCTGGCCAACCGCGTGCGCGGCGAGGGTCACGCGGCGGCCGAAGCCATCCGCATGGGCGCCAACCACACCCCGCTGGTCAACCTGTTCTACACCCGCGCGGCACTCGATTACCTGGTGCTGCACCGCCTCCAGGAATGGGCCAACCCCGGCTATCTCCGGCGGATGGAACAGCGGGTGAAGCGCGACAACAATCAGACTTTCTGGCTACGCCCGACCGATGCCGTTCGATAGGAACCCCCACCCATGACCATCACCAGCTTGGATACCCGCGAGAGCTATGCCGGCGATGCCTCCACGGTGAATTTCCCGGTGCCGTTCACCTTCTATGGCCCCGACGAAATCGTTGTTTATAAAAAAGACGCCGCCGGCGCCATCACCACCCTGTCGCGCGGCGTCGACTACAGTGTGACCGGCGGCAGCGGCGCCACCGGCACCGTGATTGCCACCACGGCACCCGCCGCCGGCGTCACCTGGTCGATCGTGCGCGACACCGCCGCCACGCAACAGGTGGGATACGGCAGCGCCGACCCCTTCCCCGGCATCACCCACGAACGCGCCGTCGATCGCCTGACCGCCATGGTGCAGGAGCTGAAGGCGGCACTTCTCTACACGCTGCGCGCCTCGGTCGGCGAGTCCGCCAGCCTGTCCACTCTGCCCAATGCCGCCGCCCGCGCCAACCTGGCGCTGACCTTCGATGCCTCCGGCAACGCCACCGCCTCGGCGCTCACCGCCGGCAGCGTGGCCGTCAGTGCTGCGATGATCCCGGTGGTGGCCGCCGCCACCGTGGCCACCGCGCGCAACCTGCTGGGCGGCCGGCACATGCTCAACGTGGTCACCGATTTCAGCGCCGACAACACCAACGGCAGCAGCGCCTCGGCCGCCATCCAGGCGGCGATCGACAGCCTGACCAGCGGCATTGTCTACCTGCCGCCCGGCACCTATGGCCTGGCCACCGGCCTGACCATGAAGCCGAACGTCTTCCTGATCGGCGAAGATCCGCTGATCACCACGCTGGTGGCGCGCGCCAACAATGTCGAGCTGATCACCTATACCGCCGCGGCGTTTGTCAGCAACTTCGTGGTGCGGCGCCTCGGCTTCTCCGGCGGCGGCTATACCGGCGTGCGCGGCATTAGTCTGGACGGCACCGACAGCGCCAAGCGCATCAGCCTGCTGACCATCGAGGATGTCTATGTCGCCAGCTGCGCCCGCGGCATCGACCTCCGTTTCTGCGCCAACAGCCGCATCGAGGGCGCGCGCGCCAATGTCTGCACCATCGGTATTTACCTAGACAATTGCGCCGACACCACCATCGAGGGCGGCTGGTCGCAAAACGGTACCGATTGGGGCATCTATGTCATCGGCGCCGGCGGCGCCTTCGACGAGGGGCTGCGCATCGCCGGCTTCAGCACCAACGGCCAGACCAAGGGCATCGGCGTCCAAAGCCAGGATTGGGGCAACCTCACGGGATGCAGCTTCACCACCTGTTCCGGCGGCCCGGCGAGTTTCAGCAACTGCCAGAACTGGAAGATCACCGACTGTGATTTCGCCAGTGGCGGCGTGCCGACCACATCCGGCCTCGTGACCGATGCCGCCTGTGTCGGGCTGCAACTGACCAACAACCTTTCCGTCCTCAACGTGTTCGGCTTCAACATGCTGGGCAGCGACCACATCCTGCAAGGCAATCGCTGCCTGGCCAACACCAACGTCGACATCATCCTGACCGCGCAGCGCTGTGTGGTGCAGGGTAACCACCTGGCCAGCACCGGGGTGGCGACCTCGATCGTCGAGTTGGCCACCAGCGACTACAACAACATCTACGGCAATGTCATCAACGGCACCGTCACGGTTGTTGGCGTCAATACCAAATTCAACGGCGATAACCTGGTGTATTGATCATGCAGACCGGACCGGTTGACTTCGAGGTATTCATGAGCGCGCTGGCTGGCGCCGGCCTGATATCGGTGGCCAGCTTCAGTTGGCTGTCGCGCCGGCTGGACCGGATGGACGCCAAGCTGGCCGCCAGCGACACCCGCAACACGCTGCGCCATGACAACGGCCTGGGCGATATCTGGAAGGCGCTGGAGGCGCACCGCAAGGAAACCCGCGAGGCCACCGCCGACGCCACCAAGACCGCCAGCGTGTTTCGCGAACACACGCTGCGCGACCTCGGCGACATCAAGGCCGCGCTGGCCCGCCTGAGCCCCACCCCCCCCAAGCCGGAGGACTGACATGGCCAACATCGCCCCCGCCCCCAAGCGCCCGCCCGGCTGGGCTGGCTTCCTGCGCGACCAGGCGCAACAAACCAGCACCCGCAGCGGCATCGTCTTCATGGCGATCACCGCCGCCGGCGCCACCCTGACCGACACGCAGACCACCACGATCATGGCAGTTGCCGGCGCGGTGGCGGCGATCTTCGGCCTGATCTTCCCCGACCGCAGCGACGACTGACACCGCTCCGCGCCACCATCGAGCTGGCCATCGACTGCGCCACCACCATGCCCCAGATGGCCGCATGGTGGCGCGCGCATCAGCACGCCCTGACGCTGCTATCCCCCGCCGACCTGGCCGAGATCGTCGCCATAAAGGACCGCCGCAAGAGCCTGTTGCAACACGCCGAATTCACCCCAGCAACACCCCAGCATCAACCCCGTCTAGTCTGACAAGCCGCTGTTCCTGCGACAAAAAATGCGCATTCGTAATCAGTAGGTCCCCGGTTCGAGACCGGGCGTCGGCACCAATCTTTTCAAAGACTTGCGGTGCCTTTGGCGGGAACAGGGCGGGAACTGTCCAACTGCTGTCAAACTAGGGCTGTCAAACTCTGGCGGAACGGATCGGGGACACTTCTCTAGTCGTGGGAATTATCCCGATCATCTTTGAACCGCTGGGCAGCAGCCGCCATCCGCTCTTTGCGTGCGGCGTCGTCGGCGGGCTTCAAGCGAAATAACGTTGGCGCAAAAGAGGACGGATAAGCGTCTCGATCGTCGACTGTCATAAAGTAACCGTCGGGCCACTTCCCGACATAAGCACACTCGTGAATGCCTGTACTCCCGGCCTCGATCGTATCAAAATACGTCCCGTCTTTCGGACAATAGATACCCTCGCGCCATCCGAGTTCGCGGAGGCGGTCAAACGCCTCGAACAAGACGCGGATAGCGGCCTGCTGATCTGGCATCAATTCCGCGCGTGATGCGCGGGCGGCATCCATCTCGGCGACAATTGATGCAAGCTCTTCGGCAGAAACATTGAGAATACGGCTCACGCCCCGCCCTCCCGCGCCTGCACAGACTGATAGATGCGCCTTGCGGTCTCTTCTAGGATGGCCACGCCCTCGATCGGCAAATAGAGATAGCCGGGCATCAATGCAGACCGGAACGGCACATCGGCGAACCGCGGACCGCAGGCAGCCAGGTATTCCCGGTGTGCATCGCGCAGAGCGGTGGTGACTGCGGCGTGCCGGGTGTTCGCTGCAGCCATCGCGGCCTCCCGACTGCCGCCGTTCCAGGCTTTGCGCACTGGTTTAGCCATTGCCGCCCTCCTTTTCCAGCCGCGCCTTAAAGGCGTCCTCGGCCGCGGCGGCGGTGCGGATGAGGTAGTGTTTGTCCAGGATGGCCTGGACGCTTTGGGCGGTGTGGCCGGTGATGCTGGCGATTGCCAGCGCGTCCATGCCGGCGGCCTTGAGCATGGTGACCGCGGTGTGGCGCAGTTCCATCCATTGCAGGGTGGCGACGCTGGGCATGGTGTGCGCAGCCGCGGCGCGGATATCGGCGAAAATGTGGGTGAAGGTGTAGCTTTGCCACGGGCGAGCGGTGCCTTCGTGCAGCAGCAGGTGGGTGGCGCTGGCCAAAGTGTTGGCGCGGGTGCGCTGGGCTTCCAGCCTGGTCACCAGCTCGGGCACCAGGTGCACCGGCAGGCTGACGCGGCGGCCGGTTTTGCCCTGTTTCAGGACAATGGCACCCTGGTCAATGCGGTAGGGCGGCAGGGCGAGAATGTCCGCCTGGCGCTGGCCGCACCAAAAATTCAGCACCATCGCGGTACCCTGGCTGTGCCATCCCATGGCGTCGGCAAACAGCACCAGGTGGTCAAGCTGGGCGCGGGTCCACAGCACGGGGTCACGCTGACGGGTGGCCTTGATCCCAGCCCGCAGGGCGGTGTTGTGATCGACGAAGCCGAGGCGCTTGCCGGCGGAGAGCAGGGCAGAGAGGACGCGCACGGCGGCGGCGGCGCGGGCCGGCGTGGTGATGAGGCGCTTGCTGCGCCCGCGGCCTTCGGTGCGGCTGGCCATGGCGTCGTGGAACGCCTGGACGGCGCGCGGGGTGATGGCGCGGGCGGGCATGTCGCCGGCCCAGTCGGCAATCTGGTTGAGGTAGAGGCGGTAATCCTTGCGCGTGCGATCGCCGGCGGGCCACCATTTCGACGCCTGATAGGCGGTGATCATGGCGGCGACGCTGCCGGCGGGCTGGCGCTTTTTGGGAGTGCCCTGGCCCTGTTGCAGGCGCCATGCGTCCAGCTCGCCGTTGTGCGCCTCGGCCAGGGTCATCGCCTCGGCCAGGGTGGTGGCCGCCAGGCGGTGCTGGCGCCAGCCCTGTTTGCGCAGGTCTTCGCTGGGCTGCCAGAAAAAGCGCGGGCCCTGGGCGCCGGGCTTCTCGACGAGATGGCGCGTTTGGTGGCGGGCCATGGGTGCCTCCCTATTCCGCCGGCAGCATGGCATGGGCGCGGCGCAGCAGGGTAGCCTCGGCCTCAGCCAGGGCGGGGCCGTCGGGCGCGAACAGGGTGACCGTGGCGGTGGCCGGCCGGGTGGCTGGGGTCATGCCGTTGATCCAGGCCAGCACCAGGTCGCGGCTGTAGCGTCGGCCGCCGCTGTAGGGGATTGGCGCGGGAAAGCCGGCGGTGCGGCGCATGGCGGCGATGCGGTGTTGCAGCGTGTCTTTCTGCACGCCCAGGAGGGCTGCGGCCTCAGCGATGGTGATGGTGGGGCTGGTGCTCATCGTCCGTCCTCGATTGGCTTGAAGGCGGGGCATGGCGGGATTGGCGACAGGTCGGTCAGGCGGCGGCGGGCGGTGGTGCCGCTGACCTCGGCGGCGATTTCGCGGCCGTCTTCGTTGACCCAGTGGCCGACGATGAGGACGACGGCGCCGTTGAGGTAATTATCCACCACGGCATAGGGCGGCACCGCCGGGCGGAAATACTCGCCGCGATTGCGCCTCATGGCAGCCGCGCAATGCGCATGGCCATCAGGTCCGCCTGGTGCCGGCCGATCGCCGGCGAGTGGCAGCCGGCGGCGTGGTTGATGACGATGAAGCTGTCGGCACCCTGGGGCTGGACGGTCACCGCGCGCCGGCCGCCGACCAGCAGGGTATAGCCGCCGTCGGCGCGGGGACGGCGGGCGATGTGGCCGGTGGCGACGGTGGCGATCCAGTCGTCGGCTTCGCTGGCCGGCGGTGCCGGCGGGCGTGGTGTTGGTCGTGCGACCACGGCCGGCACCGGCTGGTAGCGCACGCGGATGGCGGCGATGGTTAGGCTCATGCCGTCCCCCGGCGGCGTAGAATGGCGCGAACATTTTCGGCGATATCATCATCGGTTTCGGCCGGCGGCAGCTTCAGCAGGTCGCGTGCCTCCGGTAGTCGTTCGAGTAGGGCCGCCATGGTGCGGCAGCCGTTCAGCAACTGATCCAAGCGCGCGCCCAGCGTTTGAATGTCCTTTCTGTAGGCACACACTGCGTCAAGCCATGTGTCGATCGCCGCCTGGGCCCTTTCGTCCAGTGCGCTCGCCTCGGGAAGTTTGCCGGGCAGCGCGATGGGTTCTCCGTGGCATCGCTCCCAGTATGGCTGGCCGCTGCGCTTCACCAGAACGGAGTCAACACGGTTGAGCCAGTGCGGCGGCAGCCCGGCAATGCGGCGCAGGCCCTTGGCGCCGTAGTAGCTGATGAGCACAGCCTTGAAGGCAGCATGTTCGAGTGCCTTCAGTTCATCGGCGCGCGAAGGGAGCATCGCCGTCAACAGTTGCGACCTCAGCTGTTCGCGGTTGCTCTTGTTCAAAATGCTCATGCCGCATGGCCTCCGGTGTTGCCGCCGGGGGAGTGGCGCTGGCGGGTGGGAAAGCGCGCGAGCTTGCCGGTGGCTTCGGCGGCCTGGATGGCGCGGACCATGTCCCAGTGGCTGGCGGCCGTTTCGTCGCAAGCGGCTTCGTATTCAGCGAGCTGCACCAGGTGCTTGCCGATGCGCTCGACATAGGCGAGGACGGCGGCGGCGGTGATTTGGCCGGTGCGGGCGGCAATGGCCAGTTCGGCCAGGGCCAGCTGCGCTTGTTGGGCGATGACGGGGTGGGTGGTGCCGTCCGGGGTGAGGATGCGGTCAACCATTGCTGGTGCCCTCCGATTGGCTGCACGCCTGAAGCGCCCACCGGCCGACGGTGGCCAGCAGGGCTTCGAGGTCGCGCGCGTCGACCAGGATAGGTTCGGCCGCGCCGGCGATTTCCACGTGGAAGCAACGGGCGCCGAGGGTCAGGACGAGCTGTGGATAGGGATAGGCGGCGAGCCCGTGCGGCGCGATTGCGGGCGGCTCGGGTGGCGAAAGCGGATGGGGGGGCATGTGTTCAAGCATGGCTATTCGCCAAACTTGCTGATGGGTGCTGCGGAAATCAGTTCACACAGCTTGGTTGCCATGGTAAAATAGGCGCTCTGGCGGGCGGAGGTGCCAGCAGTTTCACGGGCAGAGCGACCGGCGGCGGCGTCGGCGTCGGCGGCGTAGCCGGCGGCGTCGGCGGCGTAG